>CAJCHM010000076.1 GCA_903970255.1 Acidobacteriota bacterium | reverse complement strand
ATTGAAATCCATGAGGACTGGGTTACAGGAAGACAATATTTGGACATGGGTCCGTTGTTGAATAAAAAATTGGAAAACGAATAAATTACGAGGAGAAAAGAGGAAGGATATCGAATTTACAGAAAAACAGTTGCTTTATCTAAAAAACCATATCGAGCAACTTTTTTACGACATTTTACGACATTTTTTACGACAAAGTTCTCAGGAAACCTGTCGTAAAAACGTTGTATTTTTGACTTTTGAGGAGAAATTTTTGCTAACTTGGCGAATTTTTCTGAAAAAAGCGCTTCATTCACTTTATCGAACTGTTACGGAGAAAAAGCGGCAAAGGCCTCATCGTTGTCGCTCGGAGCTGCTGCGGAATGCATCGGAGAGTAATTGGCAAACTGAGCAAGCTCCTTGCGGTAGGTCATGTTGACGCTGCCGACGGCTCCGTGGCGGTTTTTGGCGACGATGAGCTCGGCAAGGCCTGGCTT
Organism: Acidobacteriota bacterium; assembly: GCA_903970255.1. Taxonomy (GTDB): domain Bacteria; phylum Chlamydiota; class Chlamydiia; order Chlamydiales; family Rhabdochlamydiaceae; genus CAJCIW01. Next base: position 35,796 of record CAJCHM010000076.1, on the reverse strand, counting down.
ATCATAGGGGTCATAATATTCTCTGCGCAAGAGGAACATGACGATATCGGAGTCTTGCTCGATACTGTTGTGAACAATGATATCGTTGGCAACAAAGTTATGCACGTTTTCCACGGTTGCATCATAAACATCTTCAACACCCAATTCTTCGATTGCAACAATCTCATCCCAATGGACATCGAGAGTTTGACGGGGAAGACCGATTTTGTCTCCTTTTTTAAGGGCCTCAAGTGGGATCCAACCATTCAATTGAAGAAATGGATGATTGCCGCTTGCCTTGACCGAGCGTCCAGAGCGGGTTTTCAATTCAAAGACTTTCTTTTTGCCAGAATAGAAGGCTTTAATCATGCGATGCTTGCCGATTTTCAAATCTTTATCGACTGCATGCACGAAGATGGGGGTTTGCTCTTTTCTCTCAGCTAATTCCTTAATCGTATAAAATATGCCTGTTTGGGCATCTTGGATTAGGGCATCTCCGGTTAGACACCCCGATTCTCTCAAATCGCTCATCATGGGGCGATGGCCTTGCCGCTCTTCTACTTTACGGGAGAGTTGGGAGAGGCAAATGATGGGAAGATTCAACTCCCTTGCCAAGGTCTTCATCATCCGGGAAATTTCTGAAATTTCATTTTGGCGGTTCTCTCCGTTGCGAGCAAGCCCGGAACCTGAAATCAGCTGGAGATAGTCGACAATGAGCAACTGGATATTGTGACTCTCTTTCATGCGGCGGGCACGAGCGCGCAGATCTGTGATTTTGATGCCGGGTTGATCGTCGATCACGACAATTGCTTTCATCATTGAGTTCACAGCAGAGACGATCCGTTGGTATTCAACCCCGCTTAATGAGCCGGTGCGGATTTTATCGGATTCTACCTCCGATTGGCTGCAGATCATCCGGTGGAGAAGCTGTTCTGCTGTCATCTCGAGGGAGAAGATCCCGACGGGGAGGCAGTTTTTAAAGGCGACATTCTCGGCGATATTGAGTGCAAGCGCTGTTTTACCCATGGCAGGGCGGGCAGCTAGGATCATCAGGTTGGATGCCCCAAGGCCGTTGATCATTTTGTCCAGATCGATAAAGTGGGTGGGGATTCCTGTGATGCCTAAATCATCGGGTCCTTTTTTCTGGAACTTCTCTTGTTTTTCTTGAAGCTCTTTCAAGTAGGGCATTTGGGATGTGGCCTTGGTGCCTCCCAAAATGTCTTTAATGAGCACACCGGCGCTAGAATTGGCGGATTGACTAATGATGAAGAATTTTGCCTGGGCATCATCGAGAAGTACATCGACATCTTGAGGGTTGTTAAGCGCTTGTCTTTCCACGTCTTGAGCTGCATTGATCATGCGGCGCAAAATCGATTTATCTCGAACTAGCTCAATATATTCTTCGATGAACGCAGATGTTCCGGCATATTGGGCAAGTGTCGTCAGATATCCAATGCCGCCGATTGCTTTGAGTTTTTCTTGCCGCTTGAGCTCTTCACTGATCAAATGAATATCGGCAGGTTTGTCGTTGCGATAAAAAGTTTTAAGGGTCTGAAAGATGATTTTGTGTTCGGTAAAGTAGAAGTCGTTATCATCAAGGCCGTCTGCACCGATATTGAGACTATTGATGCTGGTGAGCATCGAGCCCAATACAATCATTTCCGATTCTTTGGAGTGGGGAGCGACTTTAACTTTTGCCAGGTCTTCCGACATTGTTTACCCCTTGGTCAGTTTTTGCAGTATTGTCGGTTTTTTTAAAAAATGCAATCTGTCTGATGAAAAAACCCTGAACTTAAGAGTTCAGGGTCGATAGGACAACGGAAAGAGAGAGATTTGAACTCTCGGTACCTGTTTAGCAGGTACGCGTCCTTAGCAGGGACGTGCCTTCGGCCACTCAGCCATCTTTCCATTTAAAATAAAACTTTCATAATCTAATCGATAATGAAAGGCAGTTTAACCATTCGTGCTTTTTGGAGCAAGATTCAATCGACAAAATTAGAATGGATCTGTTGGCCGTTGAGGGCGTTCCAGTGGCTGGTATGGATGGAACCGTCGGGATTTTGAACGACGATGCAGTGTACCGGCAGGTATAAATCGATGGTTCTGCGGATGGCAAAATCGTTGCCAAAGGCAGAACGGGAGATTTTTTCGATTTGGGCAAGGGAGTAGCGATTGGGGACTCTTTGGGCATTCCGATGGGGCTTGGTGACTAGACGTTCGTTGATTTTTGTATTCGGAGTGCTTTGAAGCAGAGGTTTTTCCAGATGAAGGCGGTAGCGGTTGCCGGATTGCACGATCAGCCTTTTGCTTCTGCATCCTTCAATCCAGGCATCTAAAACTTCGTTTTCGACGCGTAAGGACTTGGAAAGGGTTTGTCTATCTGCAGAACCCCCTTTAGAGGCAAGGATGTTAATGACTCTAAATTCATGTCTGTCTGTGCCCGCATTGATGCAGTCCCCAAATCCGTGGGTTTTTCCCCAATTTTTTGTTTCGATAACCATTTCGCCATCATTAAGATCCCATAGGATGACCCCTTCTTTGGTCTTTTTATCGGAAATAGTGTATTTAACCTCCATCAATAGATAGGGGTAGAACTTCATTGAAGCTTCCAAATACTTATGCCGGTTGTCTTTAAGTAGGCGTTTGCGCTGCGATTCCATGATTTGATTGGCTCCATAACGCACCTCTAAGGTGTGAAAAGAGCCAGAATGGAGAATTTCTTCTATTTTGGTCTTTACCTCAGGCTGAGTATCGGCAAGCCACCAAAGGCCGTAGCAGGCAGCCCCTAAAGTAAGTAATGAAAATAGAATACGCATTCTTTACCCATTTGAAAAGGGGTATACCATCCCTTGAATTTTCATATTAACCTTAAATGGCTTTTTTCGCTATTTTCTCCAGAGCTGTTTTCAAAAAAATCATTTTCGCATAACATTAATCATCCACAGGACAACATTATTCATGAAAACTCTAAAATTTGCCATTTATCTTCTTCTATCTGGTTTAATCCCTGCCGGCTGTCAAAAAAAAGAGCATAAAAATCCTCCTCGATCCATTTACGATGAGAAGGTATTTGCAGAGGCTGCACTCAATGCGACCAGAAATGACGAGCAGTTTGCTGCTTTTAAGAAAAATCCGTTTTTTAATCTGTTGTGGGAAAATCATTCGATAGAGGAAGGAGAGCAATGGCTTCAAACCATCGAGCGTCATTATCCGTTTCTAAAAGAGAAGTTTGAAAAGATCGCTGAGAGTGACCAAGTGGGATCTCCTAGGGTATATACTTTCAAAGATGCAGGACATTTCTCCCCTTCTACCCTGCGCTTTGCAGCTATTGCAGGAGAGATCCAAACAAAATTGGGGGGCTGGCAAGGCAAAAAAGTGGTTCAAATCGGCGCTGGCTATGGGGGATTGTGCAAGGTTTTGCATGCAATCTCTGAATTTGAAAGCTATACCCTTGTCGATCTTCCTGAGCAGCTTGCATTAGCAAAAAAATACCTTGAGACTTTCGGATTGAAAAATGTAACCTACATAGTCCCTGAAGAATTGCCTGATTTGGTCAGATATGATCTTGCTCTTTCCGACAGAAGTTTTTCAGAATTTAATGGACGTTATCAGAAACTGTTTTTCGATCGTATTATCTCTACTTCTGATTCTGGGTTTATCTTAGGTTGGGTTTTTCCTAAGCACTATGGAGTGATCCCCTGGAATTTCAATAAGCTCAAGAGATTTTTCGAAAAGTCGGGAAAATTTGTTCATTGGGAAGTGCAAGAACCTACACTTGAGAATGAAAATTACTTAATTAGTTTCAAGAGGAAATTGAACGATGAATAGAAAATGGATTTGTAAACCGCTTGTATTTTTTTTGTTACTCATCACATCTCGACTTGCTGCAGAAAACCTGCATGAGAATCCTTACGAATTCAAGGGGATCCATTTTCTTGTGAGTTATTGTGGCTGCGATCTTGATGCACTCACAAATCTAAAGGGATTAAGCGGTGCAATGCATGATGCTGTCGAGAAATCCGGCGCTACCATCCTTGATTCATGCTCATGGGTTTTTGATCCCAATGGGCTAACGATGGTTCTGCTCTTATCCGAGAGCCATGCCAGCATCCACACCTATCCAGAACATGGCGCTTGCTTTGTCGATCTCTTTACTTGTGGAGAAAAGTGTTCCTCTGAGAAGTTTGATGCGGCAATGCAAGAGTATTTAAAACCCAAAGTTGTCCAAAAGCGCACCCTTATCCGCAATGAAGAGATCCAAGAGAAGAACTCAAACATCGATTGGAACTTTTTACTAAAATAGGTTCAAAAATGGCCTTCTTAATCGGGGGTTGGGGCTTTTTATGAGAGATAAAAAGGAAGTTACATGGAAGGAAAAATCTAAGAACACAATGTTTTTATTCATGGCTGCATTTTTTACAACCACCTCTATTTTTGCAGAAAGTAAAAGCCCAAAGGTGGTCGTAATAGGAGCTGGCATTGCTGGGTTAACTACTGCACACCGTTTGCATGCACAGGGAATCGATGTCGATATTTATGAGGCGCGCAATCGGGTGGGCGGCAGAATTTTAAGCGTCCATGTAAATGGTAATGTTGCGGAATTGGGTGCACAAAATATTACTGATGGTGGGAGAGCTGAAAATATCCACCGTTTAATCGAAGAATTTGGGCTAGAGTTGATCGGAAACACAGTGAATGTGGATCATTCTTATTTTGATGGAGAGAAGTTGGTTCCCATGGAACAACTGTTTAGCAATCAACCTTTCGGTCTGCAAGAGTTAAAGAGTCGCATGAAGAGTCTTGTTCTAAAATCGCGCAACATGAAAGAAGTTGTTAGCGGAATTCTCGATGAGGAGGATCCTCTTTATAAAATCATTGCTGTAAGACTGGCCGGCTATGAAGGAGCAACTCTTGAAAAACTCTCACCCCTTTATGCGGAAACTCTCTTGCATATGCTTCTGGGCGGAATATCAGCAGCGCACCCAGGCAATCATGTGCATCTATCGAGCATCAGAGGAGGAAATGGGTTATTGCCAGAGAAAATTGCAGAAGAGCTCGGTAACCGAGTGCATCTAAATATGCCTCTTGTACAAGTTTCAAAAGATGAAAATCATCGATTTATGCTCACATTTTGGGATGGTCAAGAGGTGAAAGCAGACATCCTTGTATTAGCAATTCCTTGCTCTGTTTACAGCGAGATTGCTTTTGAAGAAAAAAGCATTCCCTCGGAAAGACTCGAGGCTATAAAAAGCATACAATATGGGACAAATGCAAAGATCCTGGTCCCGTTCTTCAATCCTTCCACCAAAAGAACAGTCTTTATTAACGATCGGATCGGCAGCTTCTTTGACGTTAGCTGTGCTACTTTAACGTTATATTATACAGGTGAAGCAGGTCTATTTTCCAAGGATACAATCCTAAATGCTTATCGTCAAGAAAGGCCTATGATTGAAATGGGTTTTGGAGATGGGTGCCCGCCTTTCATAGCTCCTGTATTTGCCGATGATAGGGCTTTTGCTGCTTATGAGGGTGCTGTGGGGTATAGTTGGCCCAATGATCCTTATGCTAAAGGATCTTATTCCTATATTTCTCCTGGGCAAGAAACTGTGTTAACAGCAATGCATGAAGAAAATGGGGAGATGGTCAAAACACTTTTTGCCCCCATTGATCAACAAATCTATTTTGCTGGTGAGCATGCTTCGATTTTAACAGAGGTCTCAGGAACAATGGAGGCTGCTTGCGAATCGGGAGAGAGAGCGGCGCGCATGATTTTAAATCCCCATGCAGGGGCTTTATAGACCTTATTTCGATAGTTCGTTGAGCGTAACTTGCAAAAAGTTTCCCTTCTGGTATGCCAAAGTGGCTTTAATGAGGTGTTGTTTCAGCTGAGCGCGGAGTTGAGATAGATCGGTTTTTTCTTTATCGACTAGAAAACCGAGAGGACAGTGCAATGTCCATTCTATTCCCGGTAGATCGAAGCCTTCAATAACACCATCCGATTTAGTCTCAATAGCATTGAGCTCTTCTTCTAAAGTTGCAAATGCTGAGCAAGGAATTGGCCGTAAAAATGGTTTTTCAAGATGAGGTTGATGAGGATAGAAATTTTGAGGAAATAAGAATGCTTCAATTTTGTTTTTCCTTTCGAATAATGCTGCATTATCTTTTCCGAATCCTAGAATGATTCCCAGCAACAAGTCATGTTTGTGGCAAATTTGCTGCAAAACAGATGGATTAGTAAGCATTGCATTCAATAAATATTCCGCAGAATTAAAATGGGGAAATATCCTATGAAAATCATTGAAGTGTTGTCTTAAAATATTAAATAAACGTTTGTTATGAATTAAAAAGACAGCAGTCATGTGATCTGAAAAACAAGATCCAATTTTTACAAAAGTGTAAGTTTTTAAAGGAAAAAGATGCTGATATTTTTGCCAAATTTCAAACCCTTTTTTTTCCGGTGAAAAATCACTACCTGATGGAAAGGCAGAAACAGGCTGTAGGTCATAGCTTTGCCATTCTTTATATATCATAAGAGATGTGGGTTTATTGCCATAGAGTACATAGCTCCCATTGTCTGTTGAAATAAGAGTGCGGAAAAATGCCTCTAGGAAAAATTTTTCGTTAGCGGAAAGAGTTTGAAGTTTTCTAGTGACACTCTGTTGTTTAGAGATAAAGAACAGTAAAACAAGCAAGCTGCAGCTCACCAATAGAGCTGCAGACAAAAAGACTATGCGATTTCTTAAGAACATCACAACGTGTTGCATAACTGATAGTTTATTGACGCTTTTTTTTCGCTTGAGGACATTTTTGATCCCGGTTGTGATATGTCCTACATTCACTGCAATACCATGTATCCGGTGAAGCTTGTTTACATTCTACAAATAAGCCCTTCTTATCTGAGTAGATGGCAGGGACTTGTAGCCATTGGTCATTATGAAGAACGTAAATACCATTATCATGGAACTGCAAGAGGTCGGATGAAACATAAATTTTTTCGGGTTCTGCCGAATCGGTTAAATTTACATCTTCTATCTCAGACCTGGCAAATATTGTTGTCGTTAAAGCCATACAAACTAAAAATGCAGTGATTTTTTTCATAGTTTTATCTCATTTCAGATTGTTTTTGTTCCACAAGTGCATGAGCCAATTGCTGCACTATTGCACAATATTTTAACGGTTTCCGTTTCCATTTCAATGATTTTTTTAAAGCTTACAAGTCAATTGGGGCATAACCTCAGCAACTTTTCGATCATGCTTTCATTTTCGACTTTCGCCTAACCCGAATCAAAGGTCGAATTTTTCGCCTTTGAGATCGAACCGTCCATAAGTCAATCGCCATCTGTTCGTTTCTTTTTTCATCTGTTGGCGATGTTTTTAAATCTGTTCGAAACAGACTGCTCAGTACATCTTCTCCAGGTGATGTCGGTTTTCTTTTCATCATTCTGCCTCAATGATAATCCGCTGGATAAGCGATCGTAGTTCTTCAATGAGATAGAGGGGACAGTTAAGGATCATGCCGTCCTTTTTTAAATTCATAGGAGAGGTGCGAATGAGTATTTTCGGATGGTATGTATCTCCATAAACTTTGAGGCTTTTCTTTTTTAAAGAAGTTCCTGATTTGACCTCCAAGGGATAGATGAAATCATCCTGCTCTATAATAAAATCAAGCTCAGCCTTGCCTTCACTTGTCCAATAAAACAAGGAATATTGGCTATGAACAAGTTCTTGTGCTACATAATTTTCAGCAATGGCTCCTCGAAATTCTTGAAAAAGTTCATTTTCATGAAGAATCGTTTTAGCAGAAAGATTGGACATAGCTCCAAGCAGCCCCACGTCGACTAGATAAACTTTAAAAGCATTTAAATCTGCATAAGCCGATAGAGGGATTTTTGGAGTGCTGATCAGAGGGACTTTGTAGATTAAACCCGCCTCTATAAGCCATTGCAAAGCTACTTCAAACTCTTTTGCTCTTCCCCCCTCTCGGACGGCGGAGTAGATGAATTTCTTATTTTCTTTGGCTAATTGGCTTGGAATTGAACCCCATACTTGATTGATTTTCATGATGTGCTCTTTTGGAGCATGCTTGGCAAAATCTAAGCTATAGGCATTCAGAATGGCAGTTTGGATTTCTCGAACTTTAGCAACATTTTGTGAGTCGATATATTCGGCAACAGCTTCCGGCATTCCACCTACAAATAAGTACTCTTTGAAATACATCAACAACTTTTCGTGTAAATTAGAGGGGATAGGCTCTATATTTTTCTGTTCTTCGACAAAAGTTTTCAATCGAGGTTCTTTTAAGGCTTCAAGAAATTCGAAAAAGCTTAAAGGATGTAATGATAGAAATTGAACTTTTCCAACAGGAAAGCCTTTAACATGAGCCAGCTTCACTCCGAGGAGGGATCCGGCTGCTGCAATATGGTGTTCCGGGGCATTTTCACAAAAGTATTTGAGGCTGTTGAGTGCATTTGGGCATTCTTGAATCTCATCGAAAATAATAAGCGTCTTTCCTTCTATGATTTCGGCATTCATTTCGATGGTCAAAGCTTTTAAAATCATTTTAGGATCTAAACTTGTATCAAAAAGCTTACAAAGCCGTGGATTGTCTTCAAAATTTAAGTAGATTTTATTTGCATACTCCTGCTCGCCAAATTTCTTTAAAACAAAGGTCTTGCCCACCTGTCGAGCTCCCATGAGAATTAGGGGCTTTCTTTTGGATTGGGCTTTCCAAGCGCGGAGGTTATTCATAACTGTTCGTTTCATAAATTTATTGTACTCAATTTATCCATTTATTCGTTCCAAAAAATGCTGTTTGAACCATTTATTCGTTCGTAAAAGTGTAGTCAGAATACATAAATCGCTTAAATACAGATGCTTATACATATGGTCAACTTCATTGGAGCAGCACATGCCCACTGACGCCTCTTTTGAATGTTGCATGTCATGATTCGATGTAGGAACAGGTACGTTTGAAGTAGCACCGGTATATACCGGTGCTACTTCAAACGTACCTATAATTTCTGTTTTAACGGCCCCCTTTTCCCTTCCTACTTCGAATAATGTCCCTGTTTGGGGAAAGGAAAAATGGTCGCGTTAAAACAAAAATTACAGGTACGTTTGAAGTAGAACCGGTATATCCTGAAGGGGTCGAATATACTCTGGATGAAAATCCTGCTGTATCTTAAGATGCAATTCACATCACTCTTAGGGAGACCCCATGGAAATTTCTAGAGAATCCATCTTAGTGTCAGCGGTGCGCGCGTTTTGCAGATCGTTTGCTGCAATCATTGGTCTGCTGATTGGGGCCATTTTAGTGATTGTTGGGTTGATGATGTTTTCCTCCCCTGACATTTATCCCCCGGATACCACTCTAACGATTTCTCAAGATGCAAATGGGAACCGGAATCTCCTTCCTCATACTGCGCCTGTCATTTTAAAATTGGATATCACAGGTGTCATTGGAACAAAAGACCTTACAACGACCAAGTTTCAAAATTCTCTTTTAGATTCACGCCTCGGAATGCTCTCTGGCAATCGCGTTAAGGCGATTTTGCTCTACATGAATACTCCTGGGGGCACTGTCGATGATGCCGATGGGATCTATCGGGCCTTGTTGGAGTATAAGAAGAAATATCAAGTGCCCATTTATGCTTATGTCGATGGGATGTGCGCATCGGGAGGGATGTATATCGCATCTGCTGCGGATAAAATATTTGCAAGCCCGTCGAGTGTAATTGGATCGGTTGGGGTGATTTTAGGTCCGGCATTTAACTTCTCAGGTTTAATGGATAGATATGGGGTCATGGCTAAGACGATCACAGAGGGTAAAGATAAGGATATGCTCAGCCCCTACCGCCCTTGGGTCCCGGGGGAGGATGATTCTTTGCGCGCAATTACAGCGGATCTCTATCAACGTTTTGTTTCCATTGTCACAACTGCACGCCCTAATTTAAACAAGGAAATGTTAGTGAACGACTATGGAGCGCAGGTCTATCTTTCTAAAAAAGCAGAGGAGCTGGGTTACATCGATGTGGCGGATTCTGATTATAGCACAGCGGTATCAGAACTTGCAGCCCAGGCGCAATTTTCTGAAGCTCAGCATTATCAGGTGATGACAATTGCCCCTGCCCACCCTTTTCTTTCAGATTTAACAGAGAGTAAATTTTCTCTGCTTAGTGGCAAGGTCACGCACAATTTTCAGATTAATTCATCGATGAACTCGGAGCTTAGCGGCCGATTTCTGTACCTCTACCAGCCTAATTGAAGCGCTTTTTAAGTTTCTTTAAATATGAATAAACTTTTCATTGTCGATGCTGTTAACTTTTTGTTTCGCGCCTATTATGCAATTGGGCCGATGACAAATGCAAAAGGGGAATCGACGGGGGCACTTTTTGGTTTTATCCGTTCGATCTATAAATTGATCAATGACTTTTCTCCCGATTATTTTATTGCTATCTTCGATGGCCCTGATAATAAAAAATCGCGCACAGATATCTATGCCCATTATAAAAGTCATCGGGAAAAAATGCCCGAAGATCTCTTTTTGCAACTTGAAAAGGCGTTAGAATTTTGTCAAATAGCCGGAATTCCTTATCTTTCGATCCCCGGCGTTGAGGCAGACGATACGATCGGTAGTATCGCAAAATGGATGGAAAAAAGAGATGTGAAGGTTTTTTTGTGCTCGGCGGATAAAGACTTGTGTCAGCTTGTTACTGACCATATTTTTGTGATCAATCCGCAAAAAGACAATCTCCTGATCGATCGAAAAAAAGTGAAAGAGCTATTTAATGTCTACCCTGAGCAGATGATCGACTATTTGGCAATCATGGGAGACGCTTCTGACAATATTCCGGGGTTAGAGGGGTTTGGTCCGAAGACGGCATCAGCACTCCTTGGTGAATTTGGCACATTGGAAGAGATCTTAGATCATCCAGAAAAACTGTCGGGCAAAAAAAAAGAAACCGTGATTGCGGGAAGAGAAATTGCTTTGATGAGCAAAAAACTTGCAACCATTCATACCGATATCGATTTTCCACACGATGAAAAGTTTTTCCATCTTGCCACACCCGATTTGGAAAAAGTGAAAGAGTTTTATCAAGAGATGCGTTTTCTTTCTCTCCTTAAGGAGCTCGGGGGCGATAAGGAAATCGAAGAGAATCTCCACGAGAAAAGCCATGAAAAGATCCCGCACCATTATCATCTGGTTGATGATGAGCAAAGTTTAAAAGAACTTATCCTGCATCTGGAAAAAGAAAAAGAGATCTGCGTCGACACAGAAACGACAAGTGTGCAACCGATGTTAGCAGAAATTGTGGGTATTGGATTGGGATGCGATGCTGGAAAAGCATGGTATATTCCCTGCAATGGATCTCTTGGTAAAGCAGGGGTGCTTGAGCTATTGAAGCCATTGCTTGAAAATCCCAAGATCCAATGGATTGGTCATAATATTAAATATGACCTTCATGTTTTTCTAAATGGGGGGATTGTTCTTAAAACCATTGGGTTCGATACGATTTTAGCCTCCTATCTGATTAGCCCGCAAACCCAGCGCCACAATCTTGATGAGTTGACATTAGAAAAATTTGGTAAAGTGAAAATTCCGATTGAGGATCTGATTGGCAAAGGGAAAAATCAGAAAACAATGGATACCGTACCTTTGCAGATGATTACAGAGTATTGTTGCGAAGATGTCGATTATACTCTCCGATTGAAGGGGGTTTTTGAAAAGGAGCTGGAGAAATTACAGCTGAAAGATGTGTATGAGTTGATCGAACTTCCCCTCATCTCCATTCTTGCATCCATGGAGAGGAATGGGATCTATGTCGATTTAAAAAAACTCGAGAAGATGTCAGAGGAGTTAAAGGAGAAATTAAAGGAGCTCGAGCATAAGATCTACCATCATGCAGGGGAAAAGTTCAACCTCAACTCTCCCAAGCAGCTAAGTAGTATTCTCTTTGAAAAAATGGGAATCAAACCTCCTAAGAAAACAACAACCGGATTTTCGACTGCAGCAGATGTTCTAGAAACACTCAAAGATGAGTCTCCGATTGTGCAAGAGCTCATTGAATACCGCACTCTGGAAAAACTCCGCTCCACCTATGTCGATGCACTGCCTAGCCAGATCAATCCTAACACTTCTCGAATCCATTGCACGTTTAATCAGTCTGTTGCAGCAACGGGAAGGCTCTCTTGCCAGGATCCCAATTTGCAAAATATTCCTGTGAAGACACGAGAGGGGAAAAAAATTAGGGAAGCTTTTAGGCCAGAAAAATCTCACCATAGTTTTGTTTCTGCCGATTATTCTCAAGTTGAGTTGCGCTTGCTAGCGCATTTATCAGAGGATCCTGCCCTTCTCAAAGCTTTTAGGGCAGGGGAAGATATTCATGCTTTTACCGCATCTCTTGTCTTTGGAGTGCCTCTGGCCGAGGTCACCTCTCAGATGCGCAATCTGGCAAAGACTGTCAATTTTGGCGTTCTCTATGGACAGGGCGCCTTTGGATTGTCCAAACAGCTGGGGATCAGTTTTCAGGAGGCAGATCAGTTTATCAAAACATATTTTGAACGCTACGGAAAGGTAAAGGAATTTCTTTATTTTTGCAAAGAGAGCGTGCGTAAGACCGGTCGTGCTATTACGCTCACCGGACGGCAAAGGCCAATCCCCGAAATCCACAGCAAAAACCCGATGATTCGCGCAACCGCCGAGCGTCTTGCGATCAACACCCCCCTGCAGGGCACTGCTGCCGATTTGATCAAAATGGCTATGATTCAGGTGGATAGACATCTTCAGGCCCACCCCGCATTGGGGATGATGATCCTGCAGATCCACGATGAACTCTTGTTTGAGGTTCCAGATGAGCATGCTCAGAGGCTATCTAAGGACGTGAAAAAATTGATGGAGGGGGTGTTTGACTTAAGCGTTCCTTTGATTGTCGACATTTCGATTGGAAAAAATTGGGGGGAATGTTAGAATTGAGGAAAATTGCTGTAACAGGTGGTCTGTCAGCAGGCAAGACTACTGTCTGCCAACTCTTTAAGGAACTCGGTGCCTACGTCGTAAGTGCTGACGAGATTGTCCATCAATTATTATCTCCGGGAACTCCCACAGCACAACAGGTTGTTAATTTACTCGGTTCAGCTGTCCTCACTGAAAAGAAGCTCGATCGAAAAAAGATTGCAGGGATTGTTTTTTCCCAAAGAGAGCATCTGGCTGCACTGGAAGCAATCTTATACCCGGCTGTATTTGATGAAATTGAGCGAAGATACCAGCATGTTATTCAAGAGAAAAAGCATGTGTTATTTGTTGTCGAAATACCTCTTCTTTATGAGGCAGAAGCGGAGGGATTATTCGATACTATTATTAGCGTCGTGGCAGAGCGCAGCTTGTGCCAGAGCCGATTTGAAAAAAAAGGAAGCACTGCCTTGGAATTTGATAAGCGCATGCTTAGGCAAATCTTACCGGAAGATAAAGCTAAAAGAGCCCATTATACGATCGAAAACAATGGAACTTTTGAACAACTTAAAAGTAATGTCAAAGTTCTCTTTTCAAAATTAATTAAGGAGTCTGATTTTCAATGAACCCAGAAGACACCATTCAAGAATCTCAAAGTCCGGAAAGCGGGCGACCTCAGAGAGAGCATTTTCAAAGACCTGTGCAGGAATCTATTACTAAAATTGCCGATCTGCAGCGCATGAATGTCGACCAGCTCAATCACTTTGCGCGCAATGTCGGTTTAAAAAATTTAGGCGCCCTTGCCAAATCGCAAATCGTCTTCGAAATCGTCAAATATATCTCTGAGAAACCCGGCGAAGTTCTTGTTGGCGAAGGAGTTTTAGAAGTTCTCCCCGACGGTTTTGGTTTCTTGCGATCTCCCAACTATAACTATCTCCCTTCTGCTGAAGACATTTACGTATCTCCTGCGCAAATCCGTAGGTTTGATTTGAAAAAAGGGGATACAGTTTACGGAACGATTCGCTCTCCTAAAGAGAAGGAAAAGTACTTTGCTTTACTCAAAGTGGATAAAATCAATGGGTGTCCTCCTGAAAGGGCCCATGAGAGGGTTTTATTTGAAAACTTGACCCCCCTCTATCCGAGCTCCCGTTTGGTGATGGAGACCACAAAAGATAAAATGACAACCCGTGTTCTCGATCTTACAGCTCCTATCGGTAAAGGACAGAGATCGCTGATTGTTGCCCCTCCTCGCACAGGTAAAACGATCATTTTGCAAAATATTGCCAATTCGATTTCCACCAATCATCCAGAAGTTGTGTTGATCGTCTTGCTCATTGATGAAAGACCGGAAGAGGTTACTGACATGGTTCGCAGCGTCAATGGGGAAGTTGTCTCCTCGACCTTCGATGAGCCGCCAGAGAGACACGTTCAGGTGGCCGAAATGGCAATTGAAAAAGCAAGACGCCTTGTGGAATACGGCCATGATGTCGTTATCCTTCTTGACTCATTGACTCGTCTGGCAAGAGCTTATAACACCGTTCAGCCCCATTCTGGCAAGATCTTAACCGGTGGTATAGACGCTAATGCGCTTCATAAGCCAAAGCGCTTTTTTGGCGCTGCGCGCAACATTGAAGAGGGTGGTTCGCTTACCATTATCGCAACAGCCCTTATCGATACTGGATCGCGGATGGATGAGGTTATCTTTGAGGAGTTCAAAGGAACCGGCAATATGGAACTTGTGCTCGATCGCAGGCTTGCAGACAGAAGAGTTTATCCTGCTATTGACATTATCAAGAGCGGAACCCGTAAAGAAGAGCTTCTTTACCACCCAGAAGAACTTGAGAAGATCTACCTCATGCGCCAGGCCCTCTCAGATTTAGCACCTTTGGATGCGATGAATTTGCTCACCAGCCGGCTTAAAAAAACCAACAGCAATGTGGAATTCCTTCTGACAATGAAAGATTAGATCCTTGTTTGCCCCAACTCTAGTTGGGGCTGAGGTTTAAACTTTCACCTCATCAGTAAAGGAAGGCCATGTTCACTTTTAGGGTCAGTGGTAAAATGACATCTTTTAGAATGCAATGATATAATTTTACCACAAATACCAAGACCTTTTTCATACGACCCCCGATTGTGATTTACAAATAATCCAGACGTTTTCTATGGTGATCAGCTGATTATATATTACTTTGGGGCTTTCGATGAAGTTATTTTGTAAATCTTTATTTATTCTCATCTCGATGCTAGGTGTCTTTGGAGTCTCTTGTCAAAAGAAGCCTATGGCACAAAACCAACCTCGTTGTGTGCGTTTAAATCTTAAAAATGAGCCGGCAACACTCGATCCGCGAAAAGGGGGGGATGTGATCTCTTCCCATATGCACTTTTTACTCTTTGAAGGTCTTGTGCGCTTAAATGCGGATAACTCGATCTCTCCGGCTCAGGCAAAATCGTTTGAAATTTCTGAAGATGGACTTGTCTACACCTTTTTTATGAGGGAAGCTCTCTGGTCAAATGGGACTGTTGTCACCGCTTATGACTTTGAAAAATCGTGGAAGGATATCCTCGATCCTGCATTTCCAAGCGTCTGTGCTTTCTTGCTTTATCCGATTAAGAATGCAGAGGCAGCAAAAAGAGGCAGGGTAGGTTTGGATGAGATCGGCATCGTTGCTAAAGATGATAAGACGCTTGTGGTCACTTTAGAAAAACCCACGCCTTATTTCCTGGATCTAATCTCATTTTGTGTCTTCTTTCCGGTGAGCCGTGAGGTAGATAAGACCCATCCCGATTGGGCCTATAACGCCTCTGAGCATTTTGTCTCCAACGGCCCTTTTATTCTCAAAGAGTGGAAGCACAACAATGAGATTGTCGCATTGAGAAATCCCACCTATTGGGATAGTTCCCGAGTAAGACCTGATCAGATTCATTTTAGCATGATCGATAATGAAATGACTGCGCTGCAGATGTTTGAAAGTGGAGAGCTGGATATGATTGGCGAGCCCCTATCCCCCTTGCCTATCGACGCTTTATCCACTTTGAAGCAGAAATGCAAAGTACAGAGGCATCCGATCGGCGGCACAACGATGATCGCGTTCAATGTCGACAAACTCCCCTTTAACAATCCGAAAATTCGCAAGGCCTTTGCCTATGCCATTGACCGGGAGATGATTGTAAACAACATCACGCAAATGGGAGAGATCCCGGCGCTCAATGCGGTTCCCCCTGTGTTAAAGAATAACCGCAATGTGGCCTTTTATAAGGATGCCGATACGAAAGTGGCAAAGGTTCTACTGGAAGAGGGAATGGAAGAACTTGGAATTGACAGAGGTGCCTTCAAAGACGCTATCTATTATTATTCCACATCAGATGTCAATCATAAGATCGCCCAGGCCCTGCAGCAACAATGGCATAAGGCTTTAGGCGTTCAGATTCAAATTGAAAATATTGAGCACAAAGTGCTTATGGACAAAATGGTAAAGCGAAATTATCATTTTGCTCAAAATCTTTGGGTGGCCCAATACAATGACCAAATGAGTATTCTAGAGCGGTTTAAATTCAAAACCAACGCTAAAAATTACGCTAATTGGGAAAATCCTGAATACATTGCTCTTCTTGAAGAATCTTTCTATGTAAACGGGAGCAAAAGAGCGGAGATCCTCGAAAGAGCTGAAGGGATCTTCTTAAATGAAATGCCCATTTGTCCCATTTATCACCAGGAGGATGCATTCATTGTACAACCCTATTTGAGTGATGTGGCGATCTCTCCCATTGGCGATCTGGTTTTTGAAAAGCTCACCCTCAATGAGGGGAATCGCGTGCGATGATCTTGGAAACGGTGCTTGAGCTAAGCAAAGAGGATTTGCTTCCACCAAAGAGGTATTTTCAAGAAAGAAGGAGGGCGCCGCTCATTAAGCCCTCTTATTCCTCTCATGGAATCAGCAGTGTTGAGTTTGATGCTTACGTGGTCTTTATTGAGCAGATTTTGCAAGATTTGCTTCCTCGCGATCTCATCGCTGTTCTTTCTATGGATGAAGATTCAGAGGCAATTGAAGCAAGTATCCATGCTCTCAATGAGCAACTCCCCCTTTTAGCCTGGAATGATCCTGAAGAATCCCCATGCACCTTATGTGTTAGCTTGCTTTGCCACTCTGAATTTACAAGCGGGGTAGGGCGCTACATTTGTGATAGTTTGGCCCGATGGCTGGTTCCTGGAAAATTTTTAAATATTAGTTCCGTTCGCTCTCTTAATTTCAGTTTTATTGCCTATCCTTCTCAAAAACTGTTTTTCCACCAAATGTTGATCGATGTCGATACAGATCAACAGCTCTCCATCATTAAAAGCAATTGGGAGAATCTGAAAAAAGAGATCTGCTTAAGCATTCTCACTGTGCGTCATGCTAGAAATGTTGTGTCCATGAAGAAGCTCTCTTCTGCACAAAAAAAAGCGATCATTGAAGAGAACATCGCCTCTGTGATTTCAACTCCATCCAAGAGTCTGGAAAAGAACCTATTTGATCAAATGCATAGTTTTTGGCTCCACCTTAGCGCAGAAGATAAAATCCAGCAGATCCAAGAGCAGGTTTCCCCCTATTCAGAACAGCGGCCTAAGATTTTTGATGGGTCGATATTTCATGAGATCAAACATGCCATTCTTTTATTCGGTGATAAATTCACGGGGATGCGCGATCTTCGCCATGTCAGCCGTTTGATCTCTTATCAGTACCTCTTCCGCAAAACCCTCATGCGACAAATCATCGAATTTCCTGAAGAGCGCCACTTAAGTGTTAAGTTGCTAAAAACCCGTTTATCATCCTCGATGAACAGAAGCAAAGGGGGCACAGTTCTGGGTATTTTAGGGGCAATGAATGTATTACGGGAAAATGAGTTATTTGAAGAGAGACATATTGTTGAGGCGATTGTGCAATGTTTGCCTCACGTTTCTTTAGTAGAAAATTCCGTTCTTCTCGATCGGCGTAGCCATGATCCCATTCGCCTCTTCTATCTAGAAATTGAAAAAATGGATAAGGGCCCTTTTAGTATTGATGAAATTAAGGAGCTTAAAAAAAATCTCCCCCATGAGCTTAAAGAGAGCGTGGAGAGTGTCCTGCACCCTGTTCTGATGCCGCGCAATGAAGAAGAGATCATGAGAAACATACTGCTGCTTAGCCAGCAGCTCAAATACATCAATGATCTTCCTCAGGTGATCATTTCTTTTAACGCCCAGACAGAGCTTTTTCTGCAATTTACAGTCATTCTCCTCAGAATTTTACGCGACGATGATCTCTCTCTTCCTGAAATTTTCTCCTCCTCTCACACCGAGCTCTCCATTGAAGAGTTAGAGGTGAAAAGGGTTGGGCTCCTTCGAAAACGGCATCCCAAGGAATCCAATGTTTTTAAAGTCTCTTTGGATAAAAGAAAGTTTTTGCGCAGAGATTTCACGATCGATCTTTTTAAAGCGCGCCAAGAGGTTTCTTTAGAGTTGAGCACTATTTTTGGTGGGATACGGGATTTCAATGGGGGAATCTTATCTAAGCAACAGGAGGTGTTTCAGGCATTTAGAGCCTTAATTAGCGAAACCTCTTCCCAAAAAGATTTTCTATTGGAGAATTTTTTCTATTCGATCACACCTCCTTTGAGGCAGACGTTAATTGCTCCTACCTCTTTAAAGACGCTTTTCCATCTTATGCAAGAGGCCTTTGATGCCGATTACAAGAAGGAGGATCTCTTCCTAAAAGGGGAATTTGAAACTGATGCACTACTGATCATGGCAGCCTCCTCTTTGGGTTGCATCAAAGAAGAGCTTTTTTCTCTGCTGATCAAACTCAAAATCCCTTCATCTGAGCTCTCCTGTACTCACGTCACGGCCTACGGCATCACTTGCATTGGCTATATTTATCAAAATCACGATCCCAAAATCCGCAAACTCTTTTATTCCACCTTGATGAGCTGCCTTAAAGAATGGCAAGCCCGGATCAAAAAATAAATTCTTCAATTCCGATATTTTGCTCATACCCCTCTGACTGGACTTTGGCCATTGGAGGAAAGCGATTTTTCCAGAGAGCGCCCCCAGGCAGCGGGAATTTTGTTGGTAGGCTTGAATATGCCACCATTACAAAATTCTCCCTGCCTGGGGGATCCTATCTAGGAAAAGGGTTCTCCTCCAAAGTCCAGTCTCAAAGAGGGGGGTTGTGTAAGCTGAATTTCTGTTGCGTTTGTAAGCAGATGTGTTAGCATGAAATTGCCTTTTTTAAGACTTGTTACGTAGTCGTATCTTGCGTGTTTTAAGAAGGTTGCCCTGCGCTGTAACGCGGGGCTTTTCTATTGTCTGATAGACTGAGTTCTGTGCAGCCCAACAAAATTCTAACCAAATTTTGTAGACCTTAATTGCTATTTTTGTCCGTTCAGGATCAGAACGATCCTTTGATGTCATAATGGCCTCATGGTTCATGGTGGTCATTTAGTGTTTTCCTGAAGATGGTCTCATCATTTGATGATCCACTTCATTAAAAAACTAAATGCCATTAATGAATATCATGAAGGCAGTTTTAAGAGCAATGAATTTTTAAAAATTTAACTTCTCAGTAGGAAAATCTTCACTTTTTTCATTTTCAAGACGCAAGAGATTACCAGGTGTAATCCTTGTATTGGAGGGCATTTTTTCACATGCTCGCGAGAAACTTTGGTTTAAATGGGCTCTTTCCACCTCTGCGCCTCGAACATTTGTGAAAACAAGCTCGCTTTCCCTTTTCCTGTTCTGAATATGTAACAGAAGATCGTTGATCAGATGTCTGGGAAAAACAATTTCCCCTTCGGGAAATGAGATCATAGACCTTTCTAAATGGATCGCATTTGTTTTCAGAGAAAAAACAGAATCCATCGATGGGGAGCCAAAATAGAGCAACTTTGCAATCAAAGCATCTCTTTCGGGGAGTTTTTGAACGAAATCAAGAAAGGCCTCATATTTAATCTTCTTGCGGCTAACGAGATTTCTGTCGGGATCAAAACCGGGAAGAATAAAATGGCAGGTATAGCGCGCCAAGCTATGGGTAAATTGCACATAACACTGGACAGCTTCCTCTTTTTGTAAAGCGGTCCACTCTGTGACGCAGCGAATATCCTCGAGAATTTTTTGATGCCCAATCTGCTGAAATTCATCCAATGATAGCGGTTCACCGCGGGAATTGAGCAACGGAATCAGATTTTTCTCTAGCAGAAGAGTCGCAGCCTTCAAATATTTTTCGAGCCAAAATCCATCCATTGAAGAGACTCCCTTCAACCAATATCCAAAAGCGATTACGAAAGGGGTTTCTTTTAAGAAGGAAGTGAATTGCTTAACCTTGGCTTGCATCTCCCAGGTTTCTCTAGTGAAGTCTTTGAGGGAAGCTTCTAATGCTTCCTCACTCATAGCCGATACCCGTTGCTTACAACGGCGCCACAATTCGTTGATCTGCCTAGATTCAGTATGATTTTGCTTCATCATGGGATTGACTTGGTCCATCCTCAGAAACTCTTCCACATGTCCTTCTCTCATAGCACCATCAGTTATCAAAAAAATTAACCCGATTTTAACAATTTATCATCGAAAAGCACAAGAAAAATTATGACCGCTTGAATATGCCTTCTTTTTGCTGTTCCTAAAAACGTGTTTATTTTGTATCGCTCTCTGAGTGACCACGCAAGGATTTGCGCTTGTCGTATGTAGAGTCCTGCCCGGAACAGTTAGTGGGTAAGGGGCTGGGTTCCCCCCCCAGCCCCTTACCCACTAAGACCCATGACCTGATACCATGACCGCTTTTACGACTGTGCTTATAAAAATCACCTACTTACGCAGGAAACATTCCTAGGGCAGAACACACCCTTTGCATCAACGATTTTACACGTCTGAGTGTGTTTTTACTACTATTGAGGGAATTGCAAAACTCAATCGGCATCAAAAGCATCACATTTGGGCCGCTCCCTCTATTAATTAATTTCATTCGAATCTTCAACCAAATCTTCAACGGTTTCATCCAGCTCATTTAATCGATTCTGAACGTAGTTTACAAGATCTAATTTCTGAGCGTATTCTTCAGGCGAAACTCCTTTGCTCGACTGCCTGGTTAAGCGAGCTCTAATTTGACGAAGTATATCGATGTTTTCTGCCTCGACTGGAAGTTTTTTGATCTTTGGCTTGGATTTAACTAGAATCCTGTCGAAAACTTGTAAAGCTTTTATAGTAAGCTGATCAATAAGGCCTTCAAGATCCGCCTTAGCCTTTAGAGTTCCCGGTGTAATCCTAGGCCCTTTTTTTTGAGCCTTTTGTTGAATCATCAGTGGGGACGCGTCTTCGTTCCATGTTTGTTCTTCTGCAGCCAGCGTGTTTTGATTGCTCTGATTGGCATTGTTGAGTTCTGCTTCTTCAACCGGTTTTGCATTAGGTTTCTCGTTCTGTTCTAATCGATTCTGAACATATTCTATAATGCCTATACCTTGAGCATATTCTTTAGGTGTAATGTTCGAAGATTTGCAATTTGTCACCAAAGCACGTCTGAGACTAGTCAGTGTGTTTTTATCACTTTCAGTAAGTGGAAGCCAACGGGTACTTGTATGCACATTTGCTAGCTTAAGAATAAACTCAAAGTTTCTCAACCCATCGGTAGAGAGCTTATTAACAAGTCCTTCGATCCGTTCTTTGGCTTTTAAAACCCCTTTATGTCCCAACCTTCCTTCGAATTCTTGAGGCTTTGGTTGAAGCGGTTCAAGCTGTTGTTGGGGCAATAGCAACAATCTGCTTTTTCCCTTTGGTTGTTCTGCTGGAGCGAGCCTGTTTTGTATGTTTGACTCTACTGCTTTATTGTCTTCTCCCGTTTGTTCAGGTCCTCGCGTTGTAAGTGCGAGTTGAGCCCATGCTGATAACGTGCTATCCTCTGTTATTTGTTCTTTGGCAGCTCTTGGTTTTTTAGTCTGTGATTGAGCCTCCGGTGACAAAGCCCTTTTTGGCCCTGTTTGTTCTTTTGCACGCAGGATATTCTGTTTGATGAGTTTTAGTGTTAAGTCTAAATTGGATTGATTGGGAGGATAGATCGCATTCTTAAAAGTGCCACCCTGATCCAAAACACTGTTTAAGGGTTTTTCGCCAGTTTTAGCAGTTGTTCCATTGAGAGCCATGATATCTGTGGCATTTCCTGCAAAGGTAATTTTATTTGTTGGGTTCATTTTTAGCCTAATTTAATTATTTTAATTTATTCTACAGTATAATATCAATAGTGCAGTTAATTCATAAAATACATTTTACCATAAATCAATTAATTTTTTCAGCAATTTTCTTTTTAAATAAAATATTATTAATTATTTTTAAAAAAGTAACTATTCCCCCCCCCCTTCTTCATAGGAGAATCCCGCACGCACGCGGGCACAAAAGAAAAAGCTTCGAGATGTTTTTTGTCCTGGAGTTTGGACTAAATTTGGCCTACAGATGACGGCTGCGACTTCATCAGATCTAACTTCCTCCTCATCAATAGCTAGCGCTATTGACTTCGTCGGTCAGCACATATCCCGATCCGCCATAAACTTGGAATTTGGGCCACACAGAAGCCCCGCGGTTCGATCGATCGCAAACGGATCAATATTAACAATATGAATCCGTTTGCTACGCCCGAACCGCGGGGCACATCAGCGGCCCAAACTCGAAGTTTATGGCCGATCGGGGTATATTGGACTTGTGCGTCATTGGAGATTAGGGGGGGGAGGGTATGGCGGGGATCTGCCTGGTGATTTTCCCCATCATGCAACCAGCAATTTGCTTTTTTTACGTATCATGGTAAGGTGGATTTGTAGTCCAAACTGCTTGAAAGCTGAGGATAAAATGAATAATTTAACGTCATCGCCATTGAAGCTGCACTTGTCCCTTGGGGATAGGCTGTGGTTTTTTGAGATCATCATCGGTATCCTGGCCCTTATTGCTGTGGATTATCTGTTTAAACGGATTGTTAGGCATGTGCGCCAACGTTCCATTTCTGTTTCTATGGATTGGAAGGAAAAAATCGATCAGATCCTCTTTTTACCATTCCATGTTTTGCTATGGATTTTAGGGGGCACTTTTGTTGTCGAAGTGCTAGGGCGCAGATTCGATTTTTCTTTTTTTGAGAGCTATATCGATTCCTTTCGAAGCACAGGTTTTGTGATTTGCATTGGATGGTCTTTATTGCGATGGAAAGAGATTGCCCAAAAAGAATATATCAAAAAAGGGCGTCATGCCTCTCATGTTGATGTTGGATTTGTCCAAGTTGTCGGAAAACTGCTTTCGATCTGTATCATCCTGATTGGGCTAATGATTGTTCTCCAAGTATGGGGTCTGGACATCGCTCCGTTGATTGCCTTTGGAGGCATTGGTGCTGCTGCGGTGGGTTTTTCAGCAAAAGATGTTCTGGCAAATTTTTTTGGGGGATTGATGCTCCATATCAATCGCCCTTTTGTTACTGGAGACTTTATTTACCTACCTAGTATGCAGTTGGAGGGGCATGTTGAAGAGATTGGATGGAACTTAACAACTGTGCGGGATAAGTCTAAGCGTCCCGTCTATTTGCCTAATTCGACATTTTCTCATGCAATGGTGATCAATGGCGCGCGTATGACTCATCGGCGGATTGAAGAAAAAGTGGGGGTCCGTTATGAGGATTTCTCTAAAATTCCTTCGATTGTCGAAGAGATTAAGGAAGTGATTGCAAACCATCCCGATATCGATACCCATCTTCCTGTTTTGGTCGTTCTTAACGGTTTTGGACAGTTTACCTTAGATCTATACATCGATGTTTACACGTTAGAGACGCGCTATGATAGATATCTGCATGTTAGACATGAGATTTTGATGTCTATCTACAATGAGATGCGAAAAGCGGGTGCTGAAATACCTTCGCCGCTTCTAACAATAGCAGGAAAATAGAGAGAGGCAATTGCCAGAGGTGTGACAAACGCTCGTTCCTAAAGTCTTGCCCCAGAAAATTGCAGTTCTCAAGAAGCTCGGCTCTTTACACGCTTTCAGATGGATCGTGGGCTGTCGTTTTCTTTATTTGCCATAGCTCTACAAATGCGAGCATTCCAAACAAAATAAAGACAAAGTAGAGATAGTTTGAGAATCGTATTCCGAAGGTAAGGCCGATCAAAATTAGAAATTGAAGGGCTGTTGTGACCTTGCCCCAGCGGATCGCTGTGAACTTATAGCTTTCCCAATATCCTGAGAGGCTTAGGTAGATTCCAAAAAGACAGACAAAAAAGTCGCGCGAAATCATAGAGCAACCTTGCCATACTTCTAGCCTTCCCTCTGAAAACAGAACACACAGGGCAAAGAGCACGAAGAACTTATCCATTGCAGGATCTAAAATTGCACCGAATCGGGTAACGGCTTTCCGTTTTCTGGCCAAATAACCGTCGATGCTATCTGTAAACATGGCAAGAATAATCGCGACAATGCGAAATGTCGTGTTTTCAATTAAGAATAAAAAGGCCAGCGGGGCCCTTAGAAGAGACAAACTGTTAGATATACTTAGCATTGCCATGGTGACTTATTTTAGACGCTCAAACTAATTTGATGATGGGTTTGTTGCCTGGGTCTTTTTCTTAATCTTATACCAAATGAAGCCAATTACCGTCACACTGAAAGCGATAAAAATGACTAGATTGAATGTCTTTAAGTATTCCCAAAGGACCTGGTAGTTGTGTCCAAGGGTAAAAAAGAGGTAAAAACATGTGGTGCACCAAAGAGTACAAGCCAATGCATCCATGAGAATAAACTTTCCAAAATGCATTTTACTCATTCCCGATGACATAAAAATACAGTTCCGCACCCCAAATGGGATGAATCGTCCAATGACAAGTGTCCACAGCCCGTATTTATTAAAAAACCCATTAATTTTTGATAGCCGCTCTGTGCTGAACAATTTGGAGAAAAACCTTGTTTTAAAAAGTGTTGAGCCGAGAATTCTTCCCAGCCAATAGGCGCACATCGCTGAAATGTAACAGCCCACAAGAATGCTGCCAAATAATAACCATGCGTTCTCAGGTACAATCGTTGCCGCTAGCACAGCTGCCAATAAAATAAGCAGGTCTGCACTGAATGGAATATTAAAACCTGCTAATACGATAGCGATAAAAATATACCAATGAGCATTGTGGGCATGATGAGTGATGATAGGAGTTAGATGTTCCATAATGCCATTTATAACACATTCTGGTATTTATTAGGAGTATATACCGGCGCTACTTCAAATGTGCCTGTAATTTTTGTTTTGACGGCCCCCTTTTCCCTCCCCCCAAACAGGGCCTTATTACTTCGAATAATGTCCCTGTTTGGGTGAAGGAAAAATGGTCGCGTTAAAACAAAAATTACAGGTACGTTTCAAGTAGCACCGGTATATACTAGGGCTTGCAGGAGTTTTTAGCATGGGAAAAGGTTTAATGGATGATATTTCACAAAGAGCTGTTGCGGAGAGGGTTGCGCTTTTTTTTGCTCTGTTTATTGCAGTTGTTCTAGCCATTGCAGCATGGGGTAAATTTTTTTATCCCGCTGAGCTTTTAGAAGTTTTTGAAAGATGGGTCGCCGGAGCTGAAGTGTTTTTTTTGCTAGCGATTCTAATTTTTAGAAATAAATGGCTCCTTTGGGTATTTGCAGCGACTATTTTTGCTGCTTGGTTCGGCTATGCCCTTTACTGGTATTTTTTAGAACTCCCTTGCTCTTGCATGGGAGAGCTATTAAATATTCCCAAAGCATTTACAATTTTCCTGGATGGATTATTTTTTTCTTCAAGTATCTTGGCAGCTTATCTTCTGGGGGCAACGTCGCGTTGGATGTGGATTGGTCTTATATTTAGCGCGATTGCAGGTTTAGTTGGATACGCCGCTGCCCACTGGATTTACATGACTTGGGTATATGCAGGTTCATGATCTGGAGTTTGGACTAAATTTGGCCTGCAGATGACGGCTGCGACTTCATCAAATCTAACTTCCTCCTCATCAATAGCTAGCGCTATTGACTTCGTCGGTCAGTTAGATCTGATTTTGTCTCGCTCGTCCCTGCAGGCGAAATTTAGTCCAAACTCCAGTCATGATTTTAAAGCAGGTTGGAGCTGGCCTTGAGCTTCTTCGTCGGGAACTTTTAAGGTTTCTTGATGGGAGACCAATGCATTGAAACGTTTGCCCAGAGATTTGACGGCAACCATCCATGCCCCAATGACAAAAAGAAGCAAGAAAGCCACATAAGGGGTGCTCAGCGAGACAGTGCCAATGCACATGAGCAGGCTTTGGTGGATGACAGCCCCTCCTGATTTGCCAAGGCGGGAGCCGATCCCATCAATTGCCGCCTTGCCCTTGAGCTTGGACTCTTTGCTCAGCGGAATAAAGGCCAGCTCTTTGGTGGCGTCAAAAAGGGTGTATTTGGAGGCTCGAGCAAGGCAGTTTTGGAGGGATCCAAAGAACACACAGAGGATAAGCGGTGTTGTGCCAAAGAAGGTGGCAAAGGAGGCGAAGATGGAATCTTTGAAGAAAAAATAGGAGAAAAAGGCAATTCCTGTGACTAAGAGGATCAAAGGGGAAATAAGGGCACTTGAGGTCCAGCTGAACTTGCGGATGATTGTTCCCGAGGCAAAAATACTAGCTACCGTTGCAATAATGCCGATCCAGGTAAGTACCTGTCCCATATAGGCATTGAAGTCGGAAGGGTTGGGATAGAGTTGTTTGACTTGGTCTTTCCAGACAACTTCAATCAGATTGATCGCAATGTTGTACATGACAACAATGACGGCAATGCTAATCAAATATTTAGATTTAGCAAGATAAGCGAAGTTTTTTCTAAGCCCCATCTTCACTTCATTGCCTGCATTATGTTGATGATAAGAAGGGTCGTTATACCCGTGTCCTTGGTTATGAATATAACGGAAGAGAACCATGCAGAGTATTCCGGCAAGTACGATGATGCCGGTCAGCATAAAAACAGTTTGATCCCAGGCGTTTTTCCCAAAGGGGAGGCTTGCATTAAAAGTATTTTGAGACATCGATGTGGCAACGGATCCGGCAAAAATCGTAGCAATATTAAGGCCGATACCTAGCAGTCCGTAGTAGCGCCTTGCATCTTTAACGGAGGTAACGTCGTTAGCAAAGCCCCAAGAAAGCACAGTCATGATGATTGTGCTCCACATCTCAGCCATGATGTAGAAAAGGGTGAACGTCCAGTTCCTAAACATGGCAATAAACCCTTGAAACCCTTGGGGAAGCATTTGCTGAATCTTGTCGCAGAAAGCGTGAGGGTGTAATGCATTTTGAAAAGGATTTAGAATAAACATGAAAAGCAGAAAGAAGACAATGAAGATGCTCATCATGGTATAGAAAATTTTTTCCCTGGCAAGCCGATTGGATACGCGTGTGAAAAGGAGGGTAAAGAGCAGTGCCATCGGAACAATTGCCCAGACCTTTAAGAATGGCAAAGCTTCAGCTCCAGACGATGGGGCTGTGACGACAAGAGCGTCTTTTATCGCGCGCAGTAGGCTGTAATTGAATCCCACAAGAAAGAAAATCAGAAGCAAAGGGATGAACTTTTTTAGTTCATGTCTGTGGATTGGCCAAAGATAAGAGCGAATTCTACTAAAACTTATCGTAGAGGACATATCTTGCCTTGCGTTAGATGGAGAAGCGTCAAACGTTAAAAGCATTTCTTGAAGAGGAATAAGCCCTCTTCAGTTCTTAAGTTCCGTCACTCCAAATGTCTCAAAGATGGCTTTATTATAATGAATCGGCCTTATTTGACAACGATTAACTGGGTAAAGTTTTTAAGTAAAAATTTGGAATTTTCTCTAATACTTGAAACATTTTGAAGAATATTTTTTTGTGCTCAAACTTAAGAGGGAATTGCAAAACTTAAGTTTGCGGTATAGCCTCGCTTAACGCATCAATGCCTGCTCGCTTAAGGCATCAATGCCTGGCAGATGTCCATATTCAATATATTCTAAAGATGCTCCGCCGCCTGTTGAGACATGGGAAAATTTTGAAGCAAGACCCAATTTATTAATTGCAGCAACAGAATCTCCTCCGCCGACGACGGTGGTGGCATTTGTGGAAGCTAGTGCTTTAGCGATTTGATCTGTTCCAGTGGAAAATTTTGAGAATTCGCAGACTCCTAAGGGGCCGTTCCAAAATACTGTAGCTGCAGACTGCAGTTTCCTTGCCCATTCCGCAGTTGTCTTGGGACCAATGTCCATCCCTTGCCAACCATCGGGGATCCCATCATCTGATGAGATTTGTTTTGTATTTGCCTCATTATCAAACTTATCGGCAATCACAATATCGCTAGGCAGCCATAGGGGAACTTTTTTTGCAGCGCATGTTTTTAGAAGATCGAGGGCAACGCTCATTTGATCATCTTCGTGAATGGAATTGCCAATGTTGATCCCTTGCGCTTTAAAGAAAGTAAATGCCATGCCGCCGCCGATAAAGATCCCATCGGTTTTATTGATGAGCGATTTTAAGACGCCCATTTTTGTGGAAATTTTTGCACCTCCAATGAGGGCGTAAAAGGGGCGTTTTGGCCCATTTACAAGGGTATCTAAAAATTGGATCTCCTTTTGGAGTAAAAATCCAGCTGCAGATCGGTTGGGAAAGAATTTGGCAATCGTAGCTGTGGATGCGTGGCTTCGGTGCGCAGTGCCAAAGGCGTCGTTGACGTAAGCGTCGCCCAAAGAGGAGAGTTTTTGTGCAAAGGAGGGGTCAATAGAGGGATCTTCTTCAGCGGGATGGAAGCGTAGGTTTTCAAGGAGCAGAACTTGCCCCGGACTTAAATGCCGCGCCAATTCTTCTGTCTTTTCACCGATGCAACCTTCAGCCATGAGTACGGGTTGGCCGAGCAATTTGGAGAGAGTATCGGCACAGGGTTTAAGTGAGAGCTTTGGATCAACCCCTTTAGGTCGTCCCAAATGGCTCATCAGAATGGCACTTCCTCCAGCCTTTAAGATATACTCAATGGTGGGAAGGGATTCCTGAATTCTTGTCGCATCTGCAATGGAGCCGTCCTTTTTGAGTGGGACATTGAAATCCACTCTCACCAAGATTTTTTTTCCGCTTAAATCTAAATCCTGGATTTTGAGCTTTGTCATTTTTCAAGCCTACGACTAAAGGTTAGCAAAGGGGTTGGAGGATTGATTGAAGTTTGCTCCTTTATTGCGCTTTTTGAGTTCTACTTTCAAGGAAAACATGAGGTCTTGATCAAAATTCTGATTGACTGCCCAGCGTAAATATTCGACGGGGATCTCAGGAAAAGTTCTTCCTTTATGTTTTCCCAGCGGCATCGTTTTGAGTTGAATCGGACTTTTCAATCGGTTGACAACCTGCTCGGTTGTTTTAAAGCGCTTGGATAAGTATTTAAACACCTCGATATTGACAACGACATCGTTCATAGCTCTATGTGCGCCTTCCTCAGGAATGTTAAAATGCTGGCGCAGTTTTTCCAAAGAATTGATGGGACTCTCTCCATAAAGACGAGCCATGCGGAGGGTGTCTAAGTAGGGATGGGACGCCAGCTTACAGGGCATATTGTGCTGTTTTGCAGCTGCACAAAGGAATGCAATGTCATTTGTAATTCCATGTCCGACGATAATGCTGCGGCCAACAAATTCAAAAACCTTAGGCAGGATTTCAATGATTTTTGGTTTGCCCTTCACCATCGAGTCAGTAATGTGATGAATCGCTGTGGATGCCTCAGGGATGGGCATTTGGGGGTCAATGAGTGTCTCGTAGGTTTCTAGGATCTCTTCGAAAGTAAAGCGCACCAACGCGATTTCAATGATCCGGTCGTTATCGGTTTCTAAACCTGTTGTCTCACAGTCTAAACAGACGAAGATATCTTTATTGATCAGTCCCATGTTCTTTTAAAAGTCCGTTGATTTTTTCGATGAGTTCTATTCTAGCGCGTGGATCTTTAATTGAGTAATGAAGAAAGTGGACAGGGGTGGAATGGAGGAAGTTTTTTAGGGAATCCAAAGATGCCAAAACTTGTTCTTTTCTTTGTGCATCTGTCATTTTATCCGCCTTGGTAAATACCAGGAGCATGGGTTTTTGATGAAACGATGCCCACTTGACAAGAGCGCAGTCATCTTCAGTGGGATTGCGTCGCGTGTCTATCAGGAAAAGAATTAACTTAAGCGTTGGGCGGTTTTGCAGATAATGGTCGATCATTCCAGACCATTGTTCCTTGATCTGCTTAGGCACTTTTGCATATCCATAGCCAGGTAGATCGACAAGCGCGATTTGATTGTCGATAGAGAAAAAGTTGATCGATTGGGTCTTTCCAGGAGTGGATGAGGTTTTGGCAAGGGTGGAGTTTCTCAAAAGATGGTTGATCAGCGAGGATTTGCCGACATTGGATCTGCCAACAAGGGCAATTTCGGGCATGAGGTCGCCACCTAGCGTTAACATCTTAGGAAAGCTTTTAAGGTCGAAGGCGGATGCGACAAACTGGGCTTGCGTGAATGGAACTTTTTTCATCTTATCGATCTCCTCTCTTAGAAATTTCAATTTGCCTGCTTTCTTTTCCAGAATAAGCAATATTGATAAAGTAGCTATTTAAAGGAAGTTTAGAAGAGATTTTTTCAGCCCATTCAATACAGCAGATGCCCCCAGCGAAGAAATATTCATCAAACCCAGCGGAAAAAAAATCTTCCTCTTTGAGGAGTCGGTAGAGATCAAAGTGATAGATGGTTTTATCCCCTTCATAAATATTAAGGAGGGCAAAGGTTGGGCTATTCACAATTCTTGGATCTATGGAACCAATCCCTTGAGTTAGCCCTTGAATAAAGGTGGTTTTGCCAGCGCCAAGATCCCCGCTGAGAGCTAGGATTGCATTTTCAGTAAGAGCATTTGCAAGGGCCTTGCCCAGTTGCTGTGTCTCTTCCCCGGAATGTGTTTCATGCAACCCTAATAGCATATGTGAAGGAGTCTACTCTTCCTCCTCCTCTTCCGCTTCTTCCTTCTCTTCATCAAGCCAAGGGTCGATATAGGAGGTAAATTCTTCATATTGTGAAAGTGCTTCGACAAAAGAATTAATCTTACTCTCTTCTAATTGCTTTTGAATGAATGTCATGAAGTTTTCTTCGATTTGGAATCGATTTTGATTGGGCACTTCTTCGAGAGGGATAGGTTTCAGCTGATTTTTAATGAAATCATCTAAAACAGCTTGTTTGCTATTAAACAACTTCCCGGTAACCGCAGAGGAATACACAATTTTAGTGATCGGATCTTTACTCTTGACGATATAATTTTTGATCACTTCTGGATCCTCAGAAACAAAGAAGCGTTTAGCTTTAAGTCCACCGACCCGTTCTGTATTTTCAGGACACTTGGAAACCCAGTCGTAAATAGCGTCTTGGGGATTGGGATGGGTATTGTCTCCAAATACCTTACCGGTAAATGGACAAATATAAATTTTCTTTGTCTGTTCGTTGACGCTCTGCTGGCCATATTGAATTTTAATTTCCGTCTCGCGCCAAAGCTTCCCTTGCGTCTCAAGCTTTTTAATTAAATCTTCCCGACTTTGAAAAATCATTTTGTCGCGAAAAAATAAGACGGGATCGATATTGAATTTTTTTTCCAGGAAGAGGAGGTACGTGGTAATGAGATCTGCTTTCTTATTCTTCTTTAAGAACCTTATCAGCTCATCCTTAAGAGTTTCTGAAATTACTATCGCTGCCATTTTTTCCCCTTTTCGTGAAATTGTTGTGCAATATAATGGCCAATTTGATGATGTGTAGAGAGTAGCCAAACTGTTATATTATGTTCAACCTAAAACTACGGGGTTGATTTAGATGCGCAAAATTGTTATGATGTCTACTATCGTATTTGGTTTTTTTTAAATTTGATCAACCCCCGACGGTAAGGAGAATCATGACACTAGTTTTAGAACAAGCGCTAGAATTAGAGGAAATTTTTGTTCCTGGCTATGAGAAAGTCATTAAGGTGTCGAATAGGGAAGCTGGACTGAGTGCTATCATCTCCATCCACACCACCACGATGGGTCCAGCCCTTGGTGGGATTAGAATTTATCCTTATGCAACCTTTGATGCGGCCTTAAATGATGTACTGCGTCTTTCTAAAGGAATGACTTATAAGTCCGCAATTGCCGAATCTGGTTGGGGCGGGGGTAAAAGCGTGATTATCGCTGATCCTCTTAAAGATAAAACTGAAGAGATGCTGCTCGCATTTGGCCAGGCTGTTCATAGGCTACAAGGGGAATATATTTGTGCTGAAGATGTCGGCTGCACTCCTGCGGATGTATTAGTAATTAGCCGGGCTACTCCTTATGTCGTTGGTCTTCCACACCAAAAAAGCAGCGGCAACCCTTCTCCTTTTACTGCATGGGGAACTCACCGGGGCATTCAATCTGTATTGAAGAAAATTTTTGATTCAGATTCTGTAGAAAACAGGACGATTGCTATTCAGGGGCTGGGTAGTGTCGGTTTAGAATTGGCCAAAACCCTTTTCTGGGCAGGCGCGCGCTTGATTGTCTCTGATATTGATTCAGAAAAGTGCCGTTATATCGCTGCACTCACCGGAGCCTCTGTTGTTTCCCCTGCTGAAATTATGCGTGTGGAGTGCGATGTGCTCGCCCCTTGTGCTCTTGGAGGAACGATCAACGAGCAGACAATTCCCCATCTTAAGTGCAGAGCAATTGCAGGGTGCGCTAACAATCAGCTTCTCAAAGACACAGATGGAGATGAGCTTGTCTCCCGGGGCATTCTTTATGCACCAGATTTTGTCATTAATGCGGGCGGATTGATTAATGTTTCAGAGGAGCTTGTTGTCAACGGCTACAACCCCATTGTTGCCAGAAACAAGACGCATCGCCTTTATGATCAGTTGATGGTCATCTATGATATCGCTGAGCATAATCGCTATTCCACACATCGGGCGGCGGTTTCTTTGGCAGATTATCGATTGAAATACCGGATTGGTAAGCGGATTGAGCCCGCTTGTTTTCACCACGCGAAGTAAAGAACCTATGCGCAATTTAATTTCCGAGCTGCTTGAAAGAGCCGACTGCGCTATTAAGGCAGCTTTTGGTACTTCGCTTCTCGACCCTGCGCTTTTACAGCCGGAGGTAACGGCAGCAACGCAGATCCAATTTGGCCACTATCAATGCAATAGTGCGCTTAAGATTGGGAAAGCTCTCCGCATTTCTCCCCGCGCAGCAGCGGAACAAATCGTCTCTCATCTTAAGACAGCTGAATTGATTTCAAAGGTGGAGATCGCAGGGCCTGGGTTTATCAATATCACTCTTTCCTCTTCATTTTTAGCATCTCAAATTCAAACTCTTCTTACCGATGACAGATTAGGGGTTCCGCTGCCAGAAAAGAAACAAAAAATCATTGTTGAATTTTCCTCGCCCAATATTGCCAAAGAGTTGCATGTCGGCCATTTGCGCTCGACAATCATTGGGGATGCTATTGCGCGTCTGTTTGAATTTTTAGGCCATGATGTATTGAGGCTCAATCATATTGGCGATTGGGGAACACAATTTGGTATGTTGATTGCTTACATGCAAGAGGCCGTTCCTGAAGTTTTAAGAGGCGATGTACAGACTGATCTCATTGAGTTGATGCACTGGTATAAAGAGTCCAAAAAGCGGTTTGATGAGGATCTAGAATTCAAAAAAAGAGCGCAGCTGCAAGTTGTGGAGCTTCAAAGTGGAAATCCAGAGGCAAGAGCTGCTTGGCAGACGATCTGTGAGATTTCGCGCAAAGCTTTTAATGAGATTTATGCTCTTCTGGATGTCCATCTCAATGAGCGGGGCGAATCCTTCTACAATCCGTATCTTAAAGAACTGGTTGATGAGTTAGATAAAAAAGGGCTTATTACTATTTCCAATGGAGCAAAATGTATCTTTTTAGAGGGTTTTGAGAGTCGAGAGGGGGCGCCGCTGCCGATGATCGTCCAAAAATCGGATGGAGGGTACAACTACGATACCACCGACATGGCGGCGATGCGCCATCGGATTGAGGTAGAAAAAGCAGATCGGATTATCATTCTGACAGATGCCGGTCAAAGTCTTCACTTTGCGATGCTAGCAAAAGCTTCTGAAAAAGCGGGGTATCTTAATCCAGAAAATGTGCGTTTTGACCATGTGCCCTTTGGCGTGGTCCTAGGTCCCGATGGAAAAAAATTCAAAACCAGATCTGGGCAAACGGAAAAACTCATCGACTTATTGTTAGAAGCTGTGACCCATGCCAAGAAGATCTTAAAAGAGCGTTTGCCCAATCTAACTGAGAGTGAACTTAACCACTCAGCTCAAATTTTAGGGATCGATGCAGTCAAATACGCCGATCTTTCCTCTCATCGGATCAAAGATTATCTCTTCAGCTATGAAAGGATGCTCAAACTCGATGGGAATACTGCAGCCTTTCTTCTTTATGCCTATGTGCGTATCCAAGGGATCAAACGGAAGGTGGGGAAAGCAATTTCCGATGTGATGCAAAGAGCAAAGGTTGTTCTGGAACACGAATCAGAAATTGCCCTTGCATTGCATTTGCGCCAGTTTGGGGAGATTTTAGATGCGATGTCAAAAGATCTGCTTCCCAATCGCCTCTGCGATTATCTCTATGAGCTTGCTGAAAAATTTCATGCCTTTTTCCGCGATTGCAGGGTCGAGGGTGTCCCCCAGGAAGAGAGCCGCTTGCTGCTATGCGAGGCCGCCTCGCGCATCCTTGAAAAGGGTCTGCATCTTTTAGGCCTCAAAACACTCGACCGGATGTAGGTTTGCCTTAGCCCGAAAAAATCGCCCCGCTCCAATGGTTAAAGTCCAGGTATAAAGCTAGTAAATCGGTGTTTTTTTGGGTTGGTTAGGAACTTCACGAACGTATTTTGGAATTGCATAACCCGGAAGTAGGTTTCCGAGCTCTTCCATCAGCCATTTCCCTTCCCTTTCCGAGACCTCAAAATGGGTAGCTCCTTGAACCCGATCGAGTTGGTGCAGGTAATAGGGCATGATCCCGTGATCAGTGAGAAGCAGAAATAGCTCTTTTAAAGTCTCCACACGATCGTTCACACCGCGCAGGAGGACGCTTTGAGAGAGCACTGGAATTCCCAGCTGCTGGATCTCTTTTAATTTTTGAAATATCTCCTCGTCAAACTCATTGGGATGGTTGCAGTGAATGACAAAGATCACCTGTTTGGAACAAGATTTTAACAGATTTAAAAAAGATGGATCGATCCTCTCGGGGATTCCGATGGGGAATCTGGTATGAAAACGGATCCGTTTAATATGGGGGATCGCATTTAACGCGCTTAGGAGGTTACCCAGTTGCATATCACTCAAAGATAGGGGATCTCCTCCGCTTAAAAGCACTTCAGATAAAGAGGTTTCATTCGCAATTTCATTAAGTTCTTCCCTAAAAAGTTTATCTGAGGTCTCATAATCAAAGTGTTGGCGGAAGCAATACCTACAATGCATGGCACAAGCACTTGTGCAGATGAGCAAGGCTCTTCCATGGTATTTATGGAGGAGTTTGGGTTTTTTGCGCGATGCGCCGTCGGCAACAGGATCGAGGACAAATAGAGGGGAGGGTTTCAGTTCTTCCAGTGTGGGAAGGAATTGGCGCAGGATCGGATCCTCCCATTTTCCTTTAGAAATTTTTTGAACTAGTCTTTTAGGGACATTTAAGGAGAATTGCGATCGGGTGAGTATAATCGATTCCGCATCCGTCTCATCTAACTGCAGAAATGTGAGGAGCTTTTTCCAATCGGTAAAATTTTCCCGTTGAATCTGTCTCCATAGAAGATTTGCCATTTAACAAAACACCAGTCTAACTGGACTTTAGCCATTGGAGCGGGGCGCTTTTCCCAGATAGCATCCCCCAGGCAGG
>CAJCHM010000075.1 GCA_903970255.1 Acidobacteriota bacterium | reverse complement strand
TGCACCGCTGAATGCTCCTGCTCCTATGGCATAGGCGCCAAGGCTAACAGCCACAATGCCAACTACAATCAACGCCTCTTTTTTATGCTCTTTGACAAAATCGACAACTTTTTTAGCTCCTTTCTTAACTCCTTTGCCAGCTTTCTTCCCTCCTTTTTTAACTTCCTTACATATCCTTTCAGCCTTTTTTAAAACTTTTTTCAAGATGCTTCTGCAAGGAATGCCATTTACATCCATTTGGTGATCAAATGCAAATTCCCTCTCAGATGGATGATTATGAGAGTAGGGAAACCGCTCATCTAGATCGAAATCTTCGGGAGTTTCTTCTAACTCCTCATCGTTGCAATCGATGAGTGCATACTCACGGCTGTCATTTGTTAGAGAGTCTTTTTGCGGTGCAAAGTTATAAAAACGGGAAGTAGGGTCAATACTACCCCTCTTTCCCATCAATTGTTCAACGATTCTCCCCTGCCAAAGCGATATGTCGAGTTTAGTGGCTAAAGGCCCCGACTCGATCCTGGTTGTTCGGTTAGCTAAATCAATATCAACTTTTTTGTGTCCCATGAAGTTCCCTTCGGTAAAATTTTTTCGCGTCACGATCAAAAATTTTACTAGCGAGCCCAATTAAACGAAACGAAATTTTAATTTTTCAGCTCTTATGGCCGATCAGGGTATAACTACAACCTCAGCCGATGGCAACGGACAGAAAGCAGCGCTAAAGGATGTTGGAATCAAAGTTTGGAAGAAATGAATATTCAGGTATCAGACTGGACTTTAGCCATTGGCTAAAGTCCAGTCAGAGGGGAAACTACTTGGCAAGTAAGCGCTGTTGTTGAAAAAAATGGGAAGAAACTAGAGACTGGTGGAGTTCGATCCAACACAGAGTTTTGATCTATGTCGCTAAAGAAATCACTGATCTCGCTATTTTTCCTTATCGCAACGGTTGCCCATGCTGCTGACAATAAGCAACCCTCACCTCCGGTAACTGAGCGGATGGCCCCGTCCGATGCTCCTGCTAAATCTTCGGGGCAGTTGCCAACCCCGCTCCCCTCTTCCACAGAGGTGACAAACTCCTATGAGGGAGCCTTCATCCGGATGTTGGTCACGCTCTTAGGAATCCTTTTTCTTGTTTTTGCGACGTTTTGGATATTGCGCAGGCTGGGAGCTGGAAGATTCAAGATGGGCTCAGGTCATCTCATCAACATCCTTGAAAAGAGGCCGCTTAGTCCCAAGTCGATGCTCTATATTGTGGAGATCGGCAACAAAAAAGTGCTCATTGCCGAATCTCAAGTCGAGGTCAGGGCCTTAACGAGCTGTCAAGAGGTTCCCGAGGTGAGTGAATAGCGAATATTCAGGTTCTCTGTGAACTACGATAATGCGCGGTTCATTGACATTTCCTCGCACCTGAAAGCATTGCGCTAAGTAAGCGGGATTGGCGTTGTGAATATCGCGCTTAAAATCCTTCCATGAAAACTTTTCAGATGACTCAGGGAACTTACGCGCATCTTCCCGAAATGAAACCCCATTTTGCCAGGCAAGTTCCAATAGCTGGACACCTCTTCTTCCATGGAAAGGCTTAAAAATTCCGTAAATGGCGGCAATCTCGCAACCAATAGCTAAAAAAGGCGATTTGACAATATCGAAGATTCCATTAGCTACGACTTGAGCTGCCTCAATTAAACCCTCTTTGGCGTGAATTGCCGCTTCATAAAACTTGCCTTGCATCAACTGCTCGCCTGCCTTTGCGATTGTATCACAGGCAATGACCGTGATTTCAACGGGTGTTTTTACAGCATACCAAATCATTTTACCCAGGGCATAAAAAGGCATTCCTAAAGCAATACAGAAACATTTAACAGCCACAACATACCCTGGTTCATCCAAGTAGATCTCTCCTGTCTTGATATCCTCGATATAAGTAACCACAGAGACCTTTTTAGGAGGTGTGCTCTGAGAGCTGGCCGACCCACTATTTGCAGGTTCTTTTGCATCGTAGAATTTGATGTTGCCATTTTCATCTTTTTTCATCACATGGACGCGTCTAAAGGCAGACTCAGAGCGCTCGAGTGGACTTGTAAACAGTGAACCCATAGCGGTGCAAAATTGCTTGATTTGAGTAAAAGGGCTTGATCGTCTTGTTGAAACGACTGTAGATCCAAGTGACATGGCAACCTCCAAAAAAATTGAACAGGCTGCCATTATACCCTAATTAAACAAATAAGAGCCAATCCTTAAAAAAGTAGCACCTTCTGCAATGGCAGTAGAAAAATCTTGAGACATTCCCATGGAAAGATGAGGTAGAGAGAGTTTTTCACCTAAAACCTTTAATTGATGAAAGCATCTTTTGATGACTACCGTGTCAGAAGTTAAGGGGGCCATCGTCATCAATCCGATTAAATTTAATTTAAGTTCTGCAATTTGAGAAAATTCTTCCCATAACCCTTCCTCTGTAAACCCCTGTTTGCCTACTTCTTTGGAAGTATTGACCTGCAGAAAGACTTGCACCCCATTAGATTTTTCAGCAATCCGCTGGCCCATTTCATAGGAACTTAGGGAGTGAATATAATCAAAATGGGTGGCGATCTTTCCCACTTTATTGGATTGAAGGGGGCCAATGAAATGCCATTTCACATCAGATGGAAAATGGGGCATTTTTGAAAGAGCTGTCTGCAAACGGCTTTCCCCAAAATGGGAAATGCCAAGTCGGTAAGCCTCTTGCATCTGCTCCAATGTCGCGTATTTGGTGATTGCAACTAACTGTATCGAGGCGGGATCTCTACCTGCATTTTTAGCATGCAGGGCAATCTCTCCGATCAACTGAGAGTAGCGGTCCGATAACATAGAACCTATCTGACTGGACTTTAGCCATTGGAGGGGGGCGCTATCTAGAAAAATCGCCCCGCTCCAATAGCTAAAGTCCAGTCTGAGTAAAATTTACAATTGCTCAATATATTCCAGGATCAAATCTTGGGTTTTCCTCAAATTTTCATCTGTATGAGCACTAGATATAAAATGGGCCTCATAGGCAGAGGGAGAAAGGTAAACACCCCGCTCGAACAGGTAGCGGAAAAAACGCTTAAAACCCTCTTCATCCATTTGCAAAAGATCTTCTTTGTTTTCAACTTTCTCTACACCAAAGAAAAAGGTAAACATCGAGCCTGCACTCTGGATGGCAATGGGAAGTTTTTTCTGCGCAACGAGATTTCGGATCGGTGCC
Organism: Acidobacteriota bacterium; assembly: GCA_903970255.1. Lineage (GTDB taxonomy): Bacteria > Chlamydiota > Chlamydiia > Chlamydiales > Rhabdochlamydiaceae > CAJCIW01. The sequence continues at coordinate 18,571 of CAJCHM010000075.1, read as the reverse complement.
AAAAAAGCATCGAGCCTTGCATTTAATGACTCAAAGAAACCTGCAGCTTCAATTGTTTTTAGCACCTGGCAGCCTGCGCACATCGCCAGTGGATTCCCTGAGAGGGTTCCTGCCTGATACACCGGCCCAAGCGGTGCTATCAGATCCATGATCTCTTTTTTGCCGCCAAATACAGCCGCAGGAAAACCGCCCCCGATGACTTTCCCAAGGCATGTCAGATCAGGTTGAATCCTATAGTTACCCTGCGCACCGTTTAATCCGACGCGAAACCCTGTGATCACCTCATCAAAAATAAGGACAATCCCCTTTTTGCTACTTTCTTCTCTTAGCATTTGAAGAAATTCCAGCTTTGCTGCTACAACGCCGATATTGCCTGTGATGGGCTCTAACAGAATCGCTGCGAGGTCATCGCGGCTGCGGATAAAATCGCGGCAGAGTTGCGTTGCATTGAAGGGCAAAGAAACAGTAAGCCTGATCAGCTCTTGGGGAACCCCTTTGGATGAGGCTTCCTGCAAATGGGAAACCCCTGAACCTGCCTTAATGAGAAGACTATCGGAGTGGCCGTGGTAGTGACCATTGAATTTGACGATCACTGATTTGCCCGTGAAGCCTCTGCTAAGCCGTATGGCTGTCATCATCGCTTCCGTTCCCGATGAGACAAAGCGGAGCCTTTCCATCGAGGGCATATGATGAGCGATACGCTCCGCAAGTTCCTTCTCATACGGGGTTGCTATCCCAAACGAGGAGCCTTTTGCAAGTTGCTCAAATGCTTTTACAACCACATGCTCTGGAGCATGGCCTAGAATTAGGGCCCCCCAGCTTTGGCAAAAATCGATGTAGGAGTGACCATCGACATCGTAAATCGTATCCCCTTTACCATGGCTAATCATCAGAGGAGTCAGCCCCATCCCCTGAAATGAGCGTACGGGAGAATTCACACCGGCCGGCATCAGTGCGCAGGAATCGCGATAAAGAGCTTCGGTCAATGGGCGGTGAGATCGCATGAGGCCACTCCTGTGATGTGCCGTTGAAAGGAGCAAAATACCACGGGACTACTCATTCTTGCAACCAAACTTGGAGGATGAATTTCTTCTCTGTGGTAAAGATGTAATTTTACCACAGAGCTGGGAAACCACAGAGAAGAAATTCATAATAAAATTCATTTTAGCATTTTTTGCCTAGCAAAAATAAATTCACTTTCTGCTATTGTTTTAAAAATCAAAAAAGGAGCTTGAACTTCATGGAGACAAAACCATTAAACCGTTCCGCTGAAACTGTCCTTTGGGCAATGCACCTACCTAAGGAGGACCAGAACAAAGTTAGGGATTGCATTCACAAGTATGCGATGCCTGAAACCTTCTGCGAGAAAATAAAGTGGGTATTTCACCGCGCCATCAACGCAGTAAAACATATTTGTGGCAAGTCGGATTGGCAAGTCAGTGAAAGAATCATCCGGGATCGCGCATGGAAAATGATCTCCCCTTGGTTTGATAGCCCTCTAAATCCCCTTCCGCAGAAATTAAAAACACAGCTAGAGGATAAAATTACAGGTGTGGTGAACGCGACAGCGGCAGCTTTGCTATCTACCTGCCTAAGGGCTCAAGAGAAAAATACAGATGTAGATGACGCATTCAAAAAGAGGGTCAACGAGATAGATTTAACCCATGTCTTCAAGGAAATTAAGACAGGAATAGGCCTCCAATTGCAAGGAATCTAAAAAAGTAAGCTGTTGCAATACAAATGGAGGGCGACCTAAGCTTTCGGGTAAATACGGAGGGAATTGCAAAACTCGCTTCGCGGTCAAAACGCGATGATTAAAAAGCGCGCGTTTTGGCCCGAATGGAGCTTTGCAATTCCTTCTATGCACAATTAAAAAACTGATGCTTCGTCCTGCCCTCTTCTCTGCTTTGCTCTTTTCTTTGGTTCCTCTGGCGCTTATTTCCGGAGGGATCTCCTACCATGTCGAGTTTGAAGGGTTAGATGATAGCAAAGCGCTCAAAGAGATCAAATTAGCATCCCATCTCACCTCTTTAAAAAAACGGCCTCCTGCTTCGATCAATGCTCTGCGCTATAGAGCAGACTCTGATATCCCTTCCCTAATTAAAGTATTGCACGCTCATGGTTATTATGAAGGAGCGGCCCATATCCAGATTCATGAGATTCTCAATCAAGTCTATGTGAATGTGATTATCGAACCAGGTCCCCGCTATCGGCTGGAATCCTTCGACATCCACCTCTACTGTGAGGTGCCAGAGGTTGCCAATAAGTGCTGTCAGGTGAATCTCGATGATATCGGGGTGCAGCTGAATAAACCAGCTCAGACAGAGGGGATTTTACAAGCTGAGTTAAAAGTGTTGCAAAAGCTCTCAGAATGCGGTTATCCACTGGCAAAAATTGAGGGGCGCGAGGCGATTGTCGATGGCAAAACTAAAAGCGTTCGCGTCATTCTCGATGTCAAAACGGGGGAAAGAACTGAATTTGGCCCCACTACCATTGTCGGAACCAAGCGGGTTAAACCCAAATACTTGCAACAGAAGCTGAAATGGAAAGAAGGGGAGCAGTACGACAGCCGTCTTGTCGATGAAACACAAAATACCCTTATCGATTCAGGTCTGTTTAGTTCAGTTCTCATTACCCATGAAGAAACGTTGTCTGCAAAGGGAGAGGTTCCCCTTAAAATAGAGGTCAATGAAACCAAACATAAAAATGTTAACATCGGTGTGAGCTATCAAACTGTATTTGGCCCTGGTGTGACCTTTGGATGGGCCAACAAAAATGTCGGGGGGATGGGAAGAACGTTGAGTTTCCAAGGGGACATCACGCGGATCAGCCAAACGGGCGTTGCCACTTATCTCCATCCTGATTTCAATAGAATCGGACAAGATATGATCGCAACCGGACAGGCCGCCCATGAAGATATATTCGCCTATTCGCTACGCTCCTATAGCCTGATGGAGCGGTTTGAAAGACAGATCAATCGCAGGTTGCGCGGTTCTTTGGGCTTATCTGGAGATCGGCTTTACATCACCGCAAGCAGCCAAAATGGCAATTACTGGCTTTTTGAAGTGCCGTTTTATATACGCTGGAGCTCTAGCAATAGCTTATTGAATCCAACGCGGGGGGCCACATTAGAATATACTGTCACACCTGCTCTAAATGTCGCCCAGTCCAATGAATTTTATCTGACCCAACAGTTCACAGGAAGCATTTACAATGCACTGGATAAAGGGGAACGGATTGTTTTGGCGCAAAAATTAACCTTAGGTTTTATCGTTAGCAATGGCCTTGCGGCCGTCCCCTTGAGCAATCGGTTTTTAGGAGGTACCGAAATCGATTTGCGCGGCTATCGCTATAAGAGCGTAAGCCCCTTTCTGCATGGTAAACCTCTGGGGGGAAGAGCTGCAATTTATTATACTTTCGAGTCTCGATTTCGCCTGACTAACACCATTGGGCTTGTTCCCTTTTTTGATATCGGCAGCGTTTATACGACGCAGTACCCCACATGGCATGGCAAATGGTATAAGTCTGCTGGCCTTGGATTTCGATTTTTTACCATTATGGGTCCCTTTCGCGTCGACCTAGCCTTTCCCTTAGATCGACGGAAAGGAATAGATAGCGCTTACAAAGTTCTTGTGAGCATAGGACAAATGTTCTAAATTAAATAAAATTATGATTATTCGCTTTTTTGTTAGCGTTTCCAGGCTGCTTTTCTTTGCAATCATCGCGCTGATTGTTTTGTTCTGCATTCTTTTTGCCATCTTGCAGACAAAATGGGCCAAAGAACAGATTAAACAAAAGATCATCACATCTATCGAAGAAAGCGGCATTAAGGCAAAAATCCAAGGTCTTGATGGACAGATCCCCTTTACCTGGACGATTCAGAAGATAGATTTGGAGCTGCAAAGGCAGACCCAACTCAAATTATCCCACCTGAAGTTCCGCTTTGCCATCCTCCCACTTCTCAGAGGACGCTTGTCCGTCAATTACCTCAATGTAGAAAGTGGGGAATACTCCTTTGTAACCGAGGATGAACCTAAGGTTCCTCTCAATGTCGAAGAGGCAAAGAGATGGCTAAAAAAAGAGCTGTCCCAGATCCGCCTCCCCTTCTCGATCGCTCTTAATCATTTTGCAATCCAACATTTAAATTTGATCAATCTGGCAGATAAAAACCCCCTATCGCTTGGAATTTCAGCAATTGCTAAGGTGCAAAAAGACCTGCGCGATTTTTTTCTGGACCTGAGCGTTTTTTCACCCGATGAGAATACGACCTATTTTGAAGCTTTTCTCTATGGAAACCAAAAACTCAATTTCATCGATACCAAATTCAAAATCAACGCCTTTTCAGTGGATGCGGAGCTAAAACTAGAGGGCCCTTGGTCAACTTGGGAAGAGATTCTCTATGATCTTCCCCGGACAAAAAGAGCTCTTGCAGGCCAAAGCAAAGGGCTTGCTAGATTATTTTTGGAAAATCATCCCTTGCTTGATAGAACTTGGAAGTTTAAAACCCAGTTTTCCTTAAACACAACAGATGAGATTAACATTCAAAGCCTTTTCCTATGGAGCGATCTCTTGCGGATTAAGGGAAAAGCCCATCTCTACCAAGACATAGAAAAGAGCAAAGCACTTTTTGCATTTTCAATACCCGATTTTTCTCTTTTCCCCTCCCCTCTAAAAACCGAGGGAAGCGGCAAGGGAAAAGTGATCTTACAGGATGGAAATTTCAAAAGCTCATTGGAAACACAACATTTAATGCTAGAAACCTTTGATGTGGGCACTCTGCTCTGCCACCTCAATGGAAAAATAGAGAATGACTATGGGGAAGCAGAAGTAAAGCTGCTCTCTGAGGATGCCTCGATCCCCTTTGAGAGCTCATTTGCAGTCCAATTCATTCCCAATCAAATCGTGTCGATCATCGACTTTAAGTTAAATGCACTAGGCTCCACTATGCATGGATTCATCGAATACAACATTCCCCACCATCTTGCTGAAGGTTCATTTTTTGCCAATATTGAAAATCTCGATAAATTCGGCCCCCCCTTTGGAGAAGAATTTTTAAGCGGTCAGATCGCTGCTGAGATCCTTTTAAGCACAGATGAGAAAAAACAAAATGCCAAGGGCTCCCTTACAGGAAAAAATATGGGTTACCGCCAAATCCTCCTCGATGATCTTCTTTTCAGTGGCGAAATTAAAAATGTATTTCAAAACCCAGAAGGGAGGTTAAGTGTTCTTGCAGAAAAAGTCTTCACCCCTAGCTTCTACCTAGATCGGCTCAACTTTGGCACCCACTTCGATGAGATCCATTGGCCATTTTATCTCGATGCACAAGGGAGAATAGAGAATACCTTTGAGTGCTTTGCCCAAGGTTTTTGGCAAAAAGAAAACGCGTTATTTTCTCTTGAGCTCACGCGCCTTTATGGAGAACTCTCAAAAACTGCTTTTGAGCTCAAATATCCATGCCAACTAGAATGGGGATCCAATGACCTCAATATAACTCCATTTGACTTCCATATTGGCGATGGAAACTTGAATATAGCTTTTGAGCTCAGTCCGATCCGGTCGCTGGGAAGTTGGGAATTGAATCATTTTCCCTTAGAGATTTTGAGCTGCATCCGACCCAGGTTTGGACTCAATGGACTTGTCTCATCTAAGGGGTTCATCGATGCAACATCTGAAAATATCGAAGGGGCCTGTAATGCTGTCCTAGAAGATGCAGGAGTGTTGCACTTTGGAAAAAAAGAGGCGATCCGGGCTAAGGGCTCTTTTCAAGCCCACATCAACCATCAATTGATGCAACTGCATACAACACTCAGTGCTACCGACGCGCAGTTTCTTGATTTCAGCGCATCCCTTCCCATCCATTACAGCCTCTACCCCTTCAACATCTCTTTAGATCGGACAAAAAACACCTCCGCAGAAATGCTTGCCGAAGGAAAGCTTCAAGATCTATTCGACTTTGTCAACTTAGGCTTTAACCATTTCACTGGGCTTCTCTCCTGCCATCTATTTCTTTCTCAAACTCTAAATACCCCATCGCTCCGTGGGCAGCTCGATCTCCAAAAAGGCACTTATGAGAATTATTTCACAGGAATCCACCTTAAAAATATCGATGCCCATTTTGAAGCCCACAATGAACAGATCCGATTGACCGCTCTTAAAGCAAATGATGATAAGTTAGGCAGTGTCACTGCGACGGGAAAAATTGATCTTAAACCCAAAGAAAACTTCCCCTATGCATTTGAAGCAGAAATGGATAATCTCCATGCGGTCGGCTTTGATATGATCGACACCAATTTAACAGGCCCACTTTATCTCACCGGCAACACCTATGAGATGAATGCACAAGGCAATCTCATTGTTGAAGAAGCTAAAATCCAAATCACTGAACGGCTCCCCTACGAGGTTCCCAACCTTCCTGTGACCTACATCAACACCCCAAAATATCTGATCTCAAGAGCGATCTCAGATACGCCTGGATTTCAATTCCACATCGACCTTGAGCTGACAGCTGAAAACAACATCCGCGTCGAAGGAAGAGGCCTGAATGCAGAACTCGAAGGGAATGTCCATCTCCATGGAACAAATACCAACATTGCAGCAAATGGCGATCTCAAATTGATTAAGGGAGAATACATCTTTGCTGGAAAAGTATTTAAATTGACCGAAGGAGAGATTATCTTTAAAGATAAACCCACTCCCTCCTCCTACCTTAATCTGAGCGGAACCCTCAGCATGCCCGACATCGCCATCACAGCCATGATGCGAGGAGCTCTCTCAGCGCCCCAGCTGACCTTCCAGTCCAACCCGCAAAAACCTACCAGTTCTATCCTCGCGCTGATTCTCTTTAACAAAGACATCACCGAAATCAACCACCCCGAGGCAATCCAGTTAGCGAGCACACTCGTGAGCTTATCCGGAGGCGCCGGCCCCGATGTGCTCGAATCGATCCGCAAAAGCATCGGGATCGATCGTTTAAATATCACATCAAAACCTGGTACCGACGAGCTTGCCGTCCAGATTGGAAAATATCTGACCCGCGGCATCATGATCACCCTTTCGCAGAGTGCAACCAGCAGCCAGGTGATCGTCGAGGTAGAACTCCCCAAGGGGTTTGTCTTTCAGGCAGAGACCCAAGAGGAGGAAGAGGGAAAGTTTTCCCTCAAGTGGAGAAAAACATACTAACCTGAGTAATGGGTTTCTTCCCTCAACATCAACAGAGATTTGCGATGAGATTGCCCTTGTTTTTCCAAAGGTAATAGCCGAAGGCCCTATACCTTTGCAAAAACAAGGGCAAGATCACGCAAAGATTGTTGATGTTGAGGGAAGAAACCCATTACTCAGGTTACTAACCTGAGTAATGGGTTTCTTCCCTCAACATCAAAAGTTGGTCGGAGGGCGCATCAGCTGCCCGGCGACCAACTTCTGATGTTGTTTAAGTCTAATTGTTTTTGATACAAGAACTCTCCTAAAACAAAGGCAAATAAACGCATGTCATTAAAGCGGTTCCGTTCTCCCCAGTCAAAAAAATCCCCTTCATTTGTGTTCGACCCCACCTCCCACATTCGATGGTATAGTTGTGTTTTATCAGAAAGGTCCAACCGATCAACACGTTCCCCAAGCTCCTGCTTTTCCGTAAAAGTATTATTTAAAATTTTATCCGATTCCTTTCTGACCATCCGACACACACTCTCTAGGGAATCCGTGCTATCTCCTAAATTTTTAAAAAATTCACCAATATCTCGATTATTAAAATTGAATGCATCTGAAACACACTTAGGAATTAGTAATATTATGTTGCCTTCAATGAAAACATTTGTTATTGGTATTGGTTTATTTTTTTCAAATGAGTATTTGTTTCGGCCAATATTAATCATCGAAGCGGGCAAATTTATTAGCTTATTATTCTGAATTTCGAGTCTGTTTAATTCTACAAGGTTTCCAAATGAATCGGGCAAAAACGTCAGTTGGTTATTGGATAATTTAAGGTATTTTAATTCAACACAGTCGCCAATTGAATCGGGTAGAAAAATAAGCTGGTTGTATTCAAGCAAAAGCGATTTCAATTTTACAAGGTTGCCAAATGAAATGGGCAGATGCTTTAACCTATTGCGCTTAAGGCCCAGCCGTTCCAATTTTACAAGGTTGCCAAATGAATAAGGCAGGTGTGTCAGATTGTTATTGTTAAGGTTCAGTAATTGCAATTTTCGAAGGTTTCCAAATGAATCGGGCAGGTGTGTCAGATTGTTATTGTTAAGGTCCAGTACTTGCAATTTTCCAAGGTTTCCAAATAAATCGGGCAGCTGTGTCAGATTGTTATTGTTAAGTTTAAGGGTAGTTAATCCGCTAAAATGAATAATTTCAGGAGGAACATCTGTTAGCTCTAATTGAGAAAGATCCAGATCTTTAATTAGAGCAAGTGTTTGTTGGTTATCTTTATGCGACATGTAATCTCTGATTTGATTTGCATCCATAGGAAGGTGCTCAATATTCAAATTATTAATAACTCTAGACCAACATTGACAAAGGTTATAATCTTTAATAGAATCTTTAATAGCTTGAATATCCATGGGTTCAGGTACAAGAATTTCATTCCCAATCATCTCTTTGAATCCCTCCAAACCATATACAATGATAAAAAAAGCATTAATAATAGATTTATCTCTTGCGTTTACTTTTTCATCTATTTTTTTTTGAATATCTATAATTTTTTTATTCAATTCGGGAGGTATATTATCGCCATTTATTAATGTTTTAAATGATTGCCATTTCGACAACGACACACGATTTATTAGCTCACGTAATACAAATTTATCCATTTCAGAAAGACCCTCAAAGCATTCCTTTTTGGTATCTCTGACAGTGTTAATGTTATTAATCATATCTTTACTCTAACTTTTTAAAGTTTATCCGATCCTGTCCTGACACCACACATATATATATATATTAATTTTTTTATTTAATAATGTGGATTAATCAAGCACAAAGGAAATTTTTTTTAAATTTTGTAATTTTCATCTATTTATTGATTATATCAAAAGAAACAAATTAATATCAATTATTAAAATTGCAAGAAGTCTTGAGTTTAAAAAAAATAATCGCACCACCTGACAGGAATCGGTTGCAGGGTGTTTTGATTAAAAAGATTTGATAATCAATAAATCTTTAATATCCTGCCACTTGCGATCCTGCATATCCTGTTACTATACCCCGATCGGCCATAAACTTGGAATTTGGGCCTCGTGAAAGCACCGCGGTTCGACGATCGCAAACGGATTCATATTGTTTTAATGATCCGTTTGCGATCGATCGAACCGCGAGCGTTTGACGAGGCCCAAATTCCAAGTTTATGGCCGATCGGGGTATACCTAAGCAAAAAAACAGGATATGCAGGATCGCAAGCGGCAGGATATTAAGGATAAAGGGAATAATGTGAGCCCCCCGTCGGAAACGATTCTGAATCAAAATCTTGCATCACTTTGCCATCTCGAACTGCCGTTTCTAGGATTAAAAGCGGGCATTTGGGCACGAATGGGGTTTGCAATTCCCTCACTAGAATTCCCCAATGGAACCCCATAAACGGCTCACACACTTATGTGAGCACGTTTATTTATCCAATATTTATCCAGTTTTGAAAGTTATTTCGCCTTGAATATAGGTATCTGCCAAACCAGGAGCGCTGCCAAACCATATGCCAGCCTCTTTAAAAAACACAACATCGTCGCCCTCGATTCGCTGAAAAATTGTCACTATTGCTTTAATCGGAACAGCTTGCTATCCTATGCGCAACGAATAATATTTGGGGTTCATACAATGGGAATTAATCTGAATTACAATCCGACAGCGGCAATCACCGGCCTTTACATCAACTACTTGGACATGGAAGAGGAAAAATTAAATAACCAATATATTGATGGGATGACTAAAACAAACATCGAGATTAAGATCCTCAACGCCGTAATGAATAAACTCTCCCATGCCAAAAAAGGTGATAAAGGGATGGATTTTTCCAATGATGAGACAATGAAACGCTACATTGCACACATCCATAAAAATAACCCTACGATCTTTGAAGAACTGATCAAAGGGGTGCCCGAGCAGGGCGATCCTGTTGAAAATTCTCTTAAGGGCGAAGAGATTACTCTTGAGAATGTGCTCAATAACAGCTTGAAAGATATCAACATGAGCGGTGTGAAGATCGAGACTTTAACAAAAGATCACATCGATGTGATCGTCCAGGGTCTGGATGCGCAATTAAAAATGCATACTGCGGATTTGAATGAGCTCATGATGAGAACCCAAAGCAATTTGGAGGAACGCTCGAAATTGACAGACTTTTCCCGCGAAGCTGTTAAGATGGGTGGAGAACTCAATAAGTCAATCATCAGCAAATCGGTAAAATAACTTCTCCATAAAGATGAAAACGGCATTTCAAGAAGAGGTGATGGAGATTTTGGGAATCTCCGAAAAAGAGGTTCAGGTCGTTCCCGATGATTTGGAGCCTCAGGTGTATGCCATTGCCTTTGGCCTCTATGAAAAGGGGGATTACCGGGGAGCATCCAAACTCTTTACAAAGCTGGTACTCACCGATCCTTTTTCTCTCCATTACTGGCAAGGGTTGGCAGGATCCCAGCAAATGGCGAGGGAATACCTAGCTGCCGTCCATGCGTGGGGCCTGGTTGCACTATTGAATGAGAGAGATCCGATGCCCCACTTCCACGTAGCGGAGTGCCTCCTCTCCTTGGATGAAAAACAAGAGGCACTAAAAGCCTTGGATGCAGCTCTAGAATTTTCTGAAGAAGAGAGTTTGCGTGAAAAAATTAACCTATTAAAAACCATCCATTATGCCAATTGATCGCATTTCATCATCGACTGCCCTTCCAACTTTTAAAGAGTTGAAAAAGCTAACGCCCAATGGGCATGTTCCCGTAGGAGATTCGATGAGGCCAGCTGTCGTCTTTGATCCGCCTAAGTTGACCCCTCCTTCGTCGATGCCAAAATTGAGCTCCAAAGCATGGGTTACTCCCGAAGTAACGGTGCACAATTCTGAAAAGCCAAAGACCACTCGACGCAGCGATCTTCGCTTGCTTGAAACCACGACAGTATCGCAGGACCTTGGCTCTGAGATTTTAGACTCCCTTGCCTTAAGACTTCAGGACGTTAAAGCAAAAATCAAAGAGGTTTCTGCAGAGATGATCCAAAAGCTTAAAGAGTCTGCAGCAAGAGCTAAAGATAGCGGTTTTTGGTCCATTTTAAAGAAGATCGCCACCTGCCTTCTGTCTGCGGTCTCGATTGTCTTTGGCGTGGCCCTTGTCGCCTCTGGAGGCGGAGCGCTTCTAGGCGGTGCGATGATCGCATCGGGGGTCCTCACCTTAGCCAATTTTGCCCTTTCTGAATTAGGAACTTGGGATTGGGTTGCCACCCAACTATCTAACGGCAATGAAGATCTCAAGAACAAACTCCTCATGATTCTACCCGGAGCATTGGGTCTGATTGCCGGCGGCATCGGACTTATAGGTTCTGTCAATGGAATTGTCACCGGTGCAATTAACTTGGCAGAAAAAGCCCTTTTTGTTGCCCAAGCAGCCCTTGCAATCTTCGACGGGGTGACAACCCTTGGTAAAGGGATCTCGAGTGCAAGACTGCTCTGGACAAGGGCTGATCTGATGGAAATCAAGGCAGTTCTTACAGTAGCACAGGAAATCTTCACCTGCACCATCGATGAAATTAAAAGCAGCATCAACGATTTCAACGCGATGCACGCTAAAACTAAAAAAGCGATCGAAATGATCATGGAATCCAATATTGCGCTTGTACGACAAGCTTAAAAAATAAGAGGTATTATGGCAAAAATAGCAATCGATAGAATCATCTCAGAAATTTCCGATTACACTAAAATAACCGGGCAGCTTCAATCCAACTTTCTCGATCTGTTACTTGTAGACATCCAACGCTTTATGGCAATGACCATGGACCTCTCTAAACAGATGTTCTGGCAAGGTTGGACAGTCTTCAGCGTTTCAGCTCTCGGTGCTGTACTTACTGTTGCGGGGGCGCTAATTCCAAAAACAGGAAGTTCTGCATCCACTCCAAATACCCGTCTTGACGCAAATGCAGGCATTGGGGATGCAATTTCTGATATTTTTAAGAAAATTGGCAATAGTGACTTTTTAAGACAAACATGCAAAACCGGAGGCATGTTCTTAACCAATGGAGTCACCCCTGCTGTAGGGTCTTGGTTTGAAAGCGAGAAAACAAAGCTTGAAGGAAAACGGGAACTGCTGCGCTTAGGCTTCCAGGAAGACCAACAGGAAAGATCTTCCATGCTCCAGGAAACAAATAAAGCCCACGATAGATGGAGTGCCATCATGCAAGCCAACGCCAGAGTACAATAATCTTTTTACAAGGTGCGTGGGCAGTTCTTTAGTCCACGCGCTATCTTTTCCATTCACATCATTTGACCCCAAATCACCTCTTGCTATAGGATCTGCTTGTATCAATATTTACATTTTAACTTACCCCTATGACAATTGAGAACACAAACACCCAGACTACCCTCTGGTCCAAATTCTTAGTGACATTCCAGGTCGTTATTGGCGTGGGTGAATGGCTTTCTCTGATCATTAACGTCGCCAAAGTGACCCTTCGCCGCCCTCCTGCTCTCAAACTCATCTTGCAACAGCTCTATGACGTTGGGGTCTCTTCGCTACCAGTTGTTGCAATCACAGGATTTTCCACTGGCCTGGTATTGGCAGCCCAATCGATCTACCAACTCTCAGACAAGGGGCTGACCTCTGTGACAGGCCTTATGGTAACAAAGGCGATGATGACAGAACTTGGCCCGGTTTTGACGGCATTCATGGTGACAGGACGCGTAGGGGCTGCGATGTGCGCAGAACTGGGGACGATGCTTGTCACCGAGCAAATCGATGCGCTGCAGACGATGGCCGTCAATCCCAACCGCTTTCTCATCGCTCCTAGATTCATTGCAGGGATTTTCATGATGCCATTGCTGACGATCTTTAGTATCGTGATGGGGATCTTTGGAGGGTATCTCATTTCAGTCTATTATTTCGGCATGGCGCCAAATACCTATATGGACCCGATTCCTGAGCACGTAAAATACTTTGATTTTCTCACCGGGATTGTCAAGGGGCTGGTATTTGGGATTCTCATTCTTACCATTTGCTGCTATAAAGGGATGCGTACAAGCGGCGGGGCTGCAGGTGTAGGACGGACGACGACCAGTGCAGTAGTGATCACCTACTGCGCCATTTTGCTCACAAACTTCTTCCTTACAATGGCGCTTAATGTCCTGCACGATCAAATTTCCAAGTACTTCTTATGATTAAAATACGCGATCTATCAAAACGGTTTGGAAAGCTCCAGGTCCTTGCAGGAATGAACCTAGATGTTAACGAAGGAGAAACTCTTGTCATCTTAGGACAGTCAGGGATTGGGAAAAGCGTGCTGCTCAAGCATATTATTGGCCTCATCAAGCCAGATAGCGGCACGATCGACATTGATGAAGTTAGAATAACCGACTTGAAGGGCCCCGATCTTTTTAAAGCGGTGCAAAACATGGGGATGCTCTTTCAGGGAGGGGCTCTTTTCGACTCGATGAATGTCGAGGATAACGTTGCCTTCTACCTTAGACAGCATGGAGATCCCAATACTGGGCGCAAGATTAGCAAGGGAGAAATCTCTGATAGAGTCTCCCATGCTCTTGAACTTGTGGGATTGCAGGGAACACAAAAAAAAATGACCTCGGAGCTCTCTGGAGGAATGCGCAAGAGGGCGGCATTAGCCCGCCTGATCGTTTACCGCCCCAAGATTGTCCTCTATGATGAACCGACAACAGGTCTGGATCCTATCATCGCCATGCAGATCAATGAGCTGATTGTAAAGACTAAGGAAGAACTCAAGGCAACTAGCATCGTGGTGACCCACGATATGTTTTCAGCCCTTTATGTGGGTGATCGGCTGGCGCTAATTCGCGACGGCAAAATCGCACAGATTGCCGATCCCAACACCTTCATCACCATTGATGATCCGTTGATCAAATTTCTATACTGCACCATTTCCCAAGACCCAAGAAAGTTAAAGGAGAAAAACCACCATGGGTGAACAGACCAAAAACATGTTGATCGGCATCTTTGTGATTGCAACCTGCGGCGTGATCATCTGGCTTGTGATGTTTTTAAGGCCAAGCGTCGGCGATGCCAAAGAAACCCTTTATGTGCGTTTTTCCACCATCAATCAGATTGGGATCGGCACTCGCGTACTCTTTGCTGGAAGACCTGTTGGAGAGGTTGTCGCGATCCAAGAAATCTATGATGCCAGAGCCAAACCCACGACAGATGTTTTAGGAGAGATCTACTTTTATCAGCTTATCCTCCACGTCGATTCTCATGTCAAAGTTTATGATACCGATGAGGTCGTCGTTCAGACCACAGGTTTGCTCGGGGAGAAATCGATCTCGATCATTCCCAAGATCCCCCCCAAGGGCATCACCCCAAAACTCATCACCAATCAACCCATCTATGCAGAATCGGTGGACCCAATCCAAAATGCCTTTACCCAACTCTCAAATTTATCCAAATCGATGCAAAAAACATTCTCGCACATCTCCTCCTGGTTTGAAAAAAATGGAGATGATATGGGCAATGCAGTGCGCTCTGTCGAAAAGACATTGGATGAGTTTCAAATCGCAGCCCACACCTTCAATGAGAACAACATCATTGTCGATATGAAAACAGCGATCAATACCTTCACTGATACCTTGTGCGATATCCAAGATTCTATCCATGAGCTCAAGGCCAATCATGTGATTGCCAATACGGGGATCACAATGAAAAACATGGCCGCGACATCGAAAAACATGAACCTGATCACCACAGATATCCAAAAAGGCAAAGGCACTGTGGGCAGGCTGATCAAAAGCGATGACTTTTACTTGCATATGTCAGCAATTTTAAGCAAAGCCGATACAGTAATGAACGATATCAATCACTATGGGATTCTCTTCCATCTTAATAAAGCCTGGCAGCGGCAAAGAGCCCAAAGGATCAACGTCCTTAACGCCCTAAGCACCCCTGCAAGCTTTAAAGAGTATTTTGAAACAGAGATTTCCCAGATCAATACAGCGATGTCGCGCATTTCAATGCTGATCAACAAAGCGGAAATAAGCCCCGAAAGAGAAGAGATCTTTAGCGACGAGCGATTCCATAGAGATTTTGCAGAACTTCTTCGACAGGCAGACCGGCTATCTGAGAATTTAAAACTCTATAATCAACAACTTAATGAAGCAGCAAACTAATGGAATCTATCCCTTATACCCATTTGAGCAAAGGCTCGTTTTTGATCGCAAGCCCCGATATGGATACGGGGATCCATTTTCGCAGTGTCGTTCTGATCTGTGAACATAGTGCAGTCGGCTCATTTGGGCTGATCATCAATAAAAATATCGATGTCGAACTTCCTGAAGAGATCATCAATGTCAAGGAGTTCACTAATCCCAATGTACAGCTCCGCGCAGGAGGACCCATCCAACCCAATCAGATGATGCTGATCCACTCCTCTGACCATATCCCCGAGCAAACCCTTAAGTTATGCGATGGGGTTTTTTTGGGAGGAGACCTTCAGTTTTTACAGGAGAGCGTGAGTGATCCCAATGGGCCAGCTGTTCGATTATGTTTTGGCTACTGCGGATGGGGAGCTGGGCAATTGGAAAGGGAATTTTTAAGCGGCAACTGGTTTCTACATCCAGGAAAAGCCAAACACGTTTTTGAGACCCCATCGGAAAAAGTTTGGCAGTCGATACTGCGCGAGATGGGTGGCAAATATGCCACCCTTTCGATGATCCCCGAGGACCTTAGCCTGAATTAGCTCACCTCTTTAACTATAGTACCTTTAAAGAAAGGGGCTTGGAAAAGTTTAGAGCAAACTTCTACGATATCACTCCGATGAGCCTCCAACTCTCCCTGGATAATTGTCAGTGGGTTGATCGTTCTGTTTAACCTCTGAATATCGATGACCCGCTCTCTACCGGTTAATGCAGCGGCATAGAGCATCCACATTAGAAAGTCTTTTTCTTCCTTAGACCAGGAAGAAGGGTCGTTCATCATGCGCAGAAAGCCAAACATCGCAGCTGCCGCCGCAGATCCAGTATCAATAGCATCCTTGCAGGTAAAACTTATCGAATCTGGGGCAAATTCCTCAATCAGCTTTAATGTGAGCAATAGATAAAAGATCTCGATAAAATCCAGACGGTTTTTATGGACTAACCTCTCTTTTGAGCCAAAAAACAGCGTATGGATCGCTTGGGTTGCCTCATCGACAAACTTAAGAAGTTTGGATCGATTTATCGTTGCAGGGAAGAAAAAACCACAAATCTCACCGCTTGAGACCTCGGCTTTAAGCTGCTTCATAAACTCTTTTGCATCATCCCATTCGAGATAAGCACCCGATTGCGTATAGAAATCCCCATTTTTAGCAAGAGTAACCACCATCAACGTGTTTTCAAATTCCATCTCTTTCTGGGCCTGTTCCAAAGCGATGCAACGCGCATGTTCATTCCAGGAGGTGCGGTCTTGTAGATTAATTAAAAGGTGCTTTTGATTCTTATTTTGGAATTTTAAAAGCCGCAAAAATCCTTTAAACTCCTCAATGATTTCTGCTTTGGCAATGAACTGCTGAGATATAGGGCAAGGGAGCTGGATGCAGCTGATATGCATCGATTCTCCTGCAATGGTAAACAGCTGTCCCATTTGGGTTAACTGACGTATGGGATCAAATCCCTTTAACTGGTTGTCTTCAGTAAAGAGGCGCATCGTCTTTAATAATGGACCGTTGGGATATTGGCGCAGAAGATAGCGCATGCAGCTATCCTGATCGGCAAGGTTATTCCACAAAGAAAGAGGACTTGAGGTTTGCGGCTGAACCACACTCCCCTTCCCTCCCTTTTCAATTAACATATGAATAAAACCGCTCATTTCTTTACGGGTGCCCACCTTTAAAAAAAATGCCCCGCAAAGAACATGGGATAGGTTCATCACAGAGTGTAAAAAACGCTCTTTGTGATCCGACTTAGCAGTTAAAAATTTATGGTATTCAGGAGAGGCAAGCGCTATCCGGAGATAATACTGAAAATCTGTGTAATAATTGAGTGCATATTTCCCAATCGAGTTTTGCATTAAGTTACGGCTATTAGCTGCCATCATTAAAGACATCAGCGCCTTATTCATTGCTGCGACAAACTCAATTTTTTTAAATTTCAGTGCCTCTTTCCAATAGGCATCGACATGAGGGGCTGCTGCATGTAAAATCTCCTTAGCAGCTGCATGGGCATCTTTGTCAAGAATGATTTGGATCCGCAAGAAAGGATCTTCCATCGACTTATCAACCAGAATGGAATCAAATTGGGACACAAGCAGCATGTGACGTAAAAGAGAGCGATTAAAGTAAGGCCTCCCATCTTCTTTCTTAATTAAGAAAAGCTCGTATTCCTTATCTCTGCGCACAGTTTCGAGATCTTTAAGGGCAGCCTCTTTAATTTCTTCGGCACTCCCTGATCCCCATTCCTGCTCCCATCGCTCTGAGGGTTCGGTCAAAGTCTGAAAGCGTTGAACAACCTTTGTATGGTAATAATGCTGCAGCTCTTTGAACTCTTTGAGTTCGCTGGCGCTTGAAATCTCCTTTTCTCCCTTGAAAACATCCGTGTATTGATCAATTTTCTGAACCGCCTCTGTTGCCAAAAGCATGATCGCCTGAATACCGCGCTGGGTTTTTTCCTCGCGAAGGTGCCCTTTATCCTTCTCATAGAGGTCCTTCATGTATTTCAAAAGAGTGGAGAAGGTTTCTTTGATCCTGTCTCGATTAAATGTGTTATATTCCGGGTCGCGCCATGAGTTTGCTTGGAACTGATCGGATAGCTGCTCCTCTGTCAAAGCCATCCCCTCACCCTCTTTTTGGGGAACAGAAAGATCCAGCTCCGCCAAATGGGATAGATTGTCCACCGCCTCCATCACTGTCAACCCAGAATGGCTTTTACGAAACTGCATGGAACACCTTTTATATTAATAACGTCCTTCATTTTATTATTATTTAATTTTAATTATTAATCAATTAAATAATCATAGTATTGTTTTTGCAAATGTAAGCTGTTGATAATTAGATGCTATTGATATGAAAAGGAAGGGGTCCGGTAGGGCTATCATAGAAGGGCGAAGCTGATGCTTCGCCCTTAAAAGCATGTGTCAGGAAACATTAATTAATGAAAAATATATCGACTCATATAGCTTAATAACGCGTCTATTCTTTGCTCGTTTGTTATATCGTGTTGATTAATGCCATGAAAACAATATTTTCCATAATTGAGTTCATTAAGTTTCTCCTCTTCTTTCGACAATTTAAGGTTTTTGCATCCAAGGTTTTCTCTTTCGAAATCATATTTCAAATCGTCAAAAACAATAAAATAAATGTCATTTTTGATTTTTTCTGGAAGCTGGTTAAAAAGCTCCATCGCATGGTTAATTTTATTTAAATTATTGTGATAGAAAATATCGTAGATCTCAGC
>CAJCHM010000074.1 GCA_903970255.1 Acidobacteriota bacterium | reverse complement strand
GCGCATAGCAAGTTTCATGCCGGCGCCAAAGCCGGAAGATTCGGTAAGGGCGTGAAGCCGCCGCATCGTGAGCTCTGGTAGCTGGCGAGATAGTGGAATGAGAAAATAGGCATAAGCGGGCCGGTTCCATCTGCCGACTCTGCCGCGCATTTGGTAAAGATCAGCAAGGCCGAAAGTGTCGGCTCTATCGATGAGGATCGTGTTGGCATTGGGGATATCGATCCCGTTTTCAATGATGGTGGTGGCCACAAGGATGTCGGCCTGTCCGCTTTTAAAGGAGTGGAAGACAGCGTCGAGCTCATCTGCGGACATCTGCCCATGGCCGGTGACAATATGTGCTTCAGGGAGCATCTTTTGGAGCTCTTCTGTTACTCTGAAGATCGATTCAATCCGATTATGGATGAAATAGGCCTGTCCATCGCGCGACAACTCGCGCAGCAGAGCATTTTTGATCAATTGCAAATCGCGCTCTGCGATGATCGATTTGATGGGTAGTCTATCTTGGGGCGGAGTGTTAATGACAGAGATCTCTTTGGCACCAATCAGGGACATGTAAAGGGTGCGCGGTATCGGTGTTGCCGAAAGGGTGATGCAATCGACGCCGGTTTTGATTTTTTTTAAATGCTCTTTTGCACGCACGCCAAACCGCTGCTCTTCATCGATGATCAAAAGTCCAAGGTCTTTAAATTCAACATCTTTACTGATGATCCGGTGGGTACCGATCAGGATGTCGACTTTGCCCTCTTTTGTTCTTTTGAGGGTCTCTTTGATCTCTTTTTGTGAGCGAAATCGAGAGAGTACAGCGATGTTAATGGGGAAATTGGCCATGCGAGCGCAGAAGGTCTCAAAGTGCTGCATGGCAAGGACTGTTGTGGGGACAAGAACAGCAACCTGCTTTTTTCCATCGACAACTGCTTTAAATGCGGCTCTCATGGCAACTTCTGTTTTTCCGTAGCCCACATCTCCGCAGATGAGTCTATCCATCGCTTTGGGAGATTGCATATCTTCTTTGATGGCTGCAATGCTACTTAGCTGATCTTGCGTTTCGAGATAGGGAAAGTCGGATTCAAAGAGTCTGGTATCTGAGGAGTCGGGTTTAAAAACATGCCCGCCATGAACGGCGCGCTCTGCATACATCCGAATGAGTTGATCCGCGTAGCCGATGATAGCAGCTTGTGCGGCATTGCGCGTCTTTAGCCAGCGGTTGGACCCTAGTTGGCTCAATGTGGGAACTTCTTCCTTTGTGCCGATGTAGCGACTCACCAGGTGGGATTGGGAGACGGGGATGTAGAGTTTGCTCCCTTGGGCATACTCTAAAATCATGAACTCTGTCGGGGTTCCCACGTTGTTGGGGCGCTTTTCAATCCCTAAATACTTGGAGATACCGTGATGGAAGTGGACGACCGGATCGCCAAAGTTGAGCTCATGAAAATCAGAGGCTGGAGTGTGGTAGGTATTGCGCCATTTTTGGCGTCTGGGTTTTAATCGATGGTTGAGCTCGGTCATGGGCACAAAGGCAATTTTAGCATCATCGAGGATGAAACCACTCGAAAGATAGCCCAAGTGGAATTGGGTGTGTTGAGGTAGCTTGATCTCATCGCTCTTTAATTTTTCATGAAAGGCGTTGGATTCTGCCTCCGTTGAGCAAATGAAATGCACTTCCAGCTCTGATTTGGCATGGCGGCTAAGTGCATGGAGCACCTCTTCTTGTGTGGAGGCTGCTTTGTTTTCAGAAAGGGAGAAGAAATCGCTAACGGGAATGAAGGGGTGAAGGTAGTGCTTTGTCTCAAATGTGCGATCAAAAATTTGAAACGTAAGAGGCTGTAGAGGGGTTTTTCCACTATAGAAGCTCCGTCCCAACTTTTTTTCCATGCGCACAGAAGATAGTTCTTCCATCCGATTCTGTGTCCAAAACATTTGCTGCAAGGGCTCTGCATTTTTTAAGAACTCCTCCCATGTTGAAAAGAGGGGGGATTTGGCCCCTGGTAGATTTTTCAAACAGACCCAGCGATCTTCGATGGCAAGCAGATCGTTGAAGATGATCAGCGTGTTTTTTCCTAGGTAGTCAAGAAGAGAGCTGAGTTTTTCCCCTTTTTGGATCAGTTCAGATGCAGGGGAGAGAAAAAACTCTTCCACTTTTTCAATCGACTTTTGGGAGATGGGGTCAAAGGTGCGAATGGCATCGATTTCATCGCCAAAAAATTCCACACGATAAGGATCTAATGAAGAAAGGGGAAAGATGTCGATAATACCGCCGCGCAAAGCGTATTCCCCTTTATCAGAGACCACAGGACATCTTCGGTATCCTAACTTGGAGAGAATTTCAGGGATTGATGTAAAGGAGATCTCCGCTCCCTTTTTCCAAGTTTTAGTCAAAGGCTTGAGGCTGCTTTTAGGAGGGAGTTTTTGCAGCACTGCTTGCAAGGGCGCAAAGATGACATGCGCATTGGAGCTGCTCATGATCGTATGCAGTACCTGGAGCCGTTTGCCAATGAGGTCGGCGCTGGGTGCAATCTCTTCACCGGGAAGTGTCTCCCACGAAGGAAAGTCAAGAGTTGAGATGAGAGGGAAGAAGTTGACATCGTCATAGAGGCGGTCATCGGTGGATCCGCTGATGACAAGGATGTTTTTGCTTGTGGCTTTTGCAATTAGCCAAATGAGAAGGGCTTTGGGACCCTCCCAGAGCTCTTCAATTAAAAGGGAATTTTCCTTTTGAACAAGCTCTGAAAAGGCCTTTAGACTTTCAGATTTGAGCAGCGATCGGCAGGCTTCTTCCACTAGTTCTTCGTTGCTAGCCACAGTTTTGCCTTGCTAAATGCTTCCGTTAATCCTTCGGGATTTTTGCCGCCAGCTGTAGCAGACTCTGCTTTGCCTCCGCCGCTTCCCTCCACGCTGGGGGCAATCTCTTTGATGAGCTGCACCGCTTGGATCCCTTTTTGGTTAAGATCGGAAGAGACCCTTGCCATCAGCTGGCAGCGCCCCTCTGCTTGAGTAGCTAACACAATGACACCGCTATGCAATGCTGCCATCAGATCTTCGATGAGCTCTTTTAGAAGTTCAGCATCGACTGTGACGGTTTCGGCAATTATGGAAACGGATCCCACCTTTTGCACTTTAGTTAGCAGCTGTGCGCAGAGGGTTTTAAGGGAGGCTCTTTTCAGTTGTTTTAACTCGGAAGAGAGGTGTTTATTTTCATCCAGCAGAGATTGGCTCCGCTCGAGAAGTTTAGAGGAGGGAGCTTTGAGGAGTGCAGCAGCTTTTGCAACTTCATCTTCCATGGCGTAAATGAAATGTTCCGCTTCTAATCCTGTCACTGCCTCAATCCGTCTTACACCCGATGCAACGCTTCCTTCTTTGGTAATCCGGAAGTATCCAATTGTGCCCACGTTGTGCGTATGGGTTCCTCCGCAGAGCTCTTTGGAGTAATCGATATCAATTACTCTGACCTTGGAGCCATACTTCTCTCCGAAAAACTGTTTGATATCGGGATGTTTTTGCGCCTCTTCATAAGAGAGCTCATAGGCCCTAACCTCATTTCCATCTCTTACTTTTTCATTGACGAGCATTTCGATCTGGCGAATCTCTTCTGGGCTCAAAGCTTTGTGATGATTAAAGTCAAAGCGGAGACGGTGCTCATCGACAAGCGATCCAGCCTGGCGGATATGGCTACCAAGAACTTTTTGCAGAGCCCAGTGCATCAGGTGAGTTGCGGTGTGATTATTGGCAATTTTTTGACGCCTTTGTGCATCGACTTTGCCCAAGACTTTTTGGTGAAGTTTTAGCGTTCCCTTTTCCAGCTTTCCAATATGGACGATCACCCCCGGATAGGGAGTTTGGCATGAGGTCACAATGAAATTGGATAGTGTACCGGTATCCCCAACCTGCCCCCCTTTTTCCGCATAGAAGGGAGTACAATCCAAAACCACTATCCCCTCCTGCCCCTCTCCCATCGCCTCTACAAACTGGCCATCGACAAGGAGCGCTGTAATCGTCCCTTCCGCAGAGGTTTGATCATAGCCTAAGAACTGGCATGCACCCTGTTTTTCGACATAATCTTTAAAGAGGCTCTCTTGCGCTTCTTCGAGATGCTGAGCCTTTGCACTGCGGGAGCGCTCCTTTGCTTGCCCCTCAAGGAGCTCATACGCTTCGAGATTGACCTGTAGCCCTGTATCTTTGGCAATCAGTAAAATTTCTTCCAGAGGAAAGCCATAAGTGTCTTTGAGTTTAAATGCCTCTTCCCCTTCAATTTGTTTATTTGAGCTCTTTTGCGCATTCTCGATCACGTTGCTTAAAATATTGCCGCCCCGCTTTAGAGTGCGGATGAAAGATTCCTCTTCCAGGGTGAGGATCTCGGCGGTTCTGTCTTGAGAGGTTTTAAGTTCGTGGTAATCGGCACCCATCGTTTCGATAAGAGCGGGCATGATCTTTGCCAAAAACGGCTCTTGCAGTCCAAGCATGCGGCCGTAGCGGACAGCTCTTCGCAGCAGCTTGCGCAAAATGTAGCCTCTTTCAACGTTGCTAGGAGAAACCCCATCTGCTATTGCAAAACAAAGAGAGCGGATGTGATCGGAAATGACGTGGAAAGCTGGGGCTAAATGGGGGTCGTTTGGATTGTATTTCTTACCGCTGACCTTTTCAATCTGTACAATAATACTGCTTAAAATATCTGTTGCAAAAACAGTTTCCACTCCCAGCTTTAAGGCAACCACCCTTTCTAACCCAGAGCCGGTATCGATCGACTGTTTGGGCAAAGGGGGCATATTGCCATGTTTATCCCGATTAAATTGCATGAACACCAGGTTCCAAAACTCGAGGTACCGCGTGCCATCGCTATCTTCTTTGGGGGATTGAGCCGATCCGAATTTTGCACCTCGGTCGTAGTAGAGCTCAGAGCAGGGGCCGCAAGGACCCGTATCGCCCATCGCCCAAAAGTTATCCTTTTCATCCATCCGGACGATCTTTTTTTCTGGGACGATGGTTTTCCAAAGTTCAAACGCCTCATCATCTTCCCGAAAAACGGTAATCCAGATGTGCTCAGGATCAAAGCCGAAAATTTGAGTGGAAACTTCCCAAGCGTAGGCAATTGCTTCCTTTTTGAAATAATCTCCGAAGGAAAAGTTGCCCAGCATTTCAAAGAAGGTAAGGTGGCGCGCGGTGTGGCCGACATTATCGAGGTCGTTGTGTTTACCGCCGACACGGATACACTTTTGAGAGGTTGTTGCTCTTGTGTACTCCCTTTGGCTCTTTCCTAAAAAAACATCTTTAAACTGGTTCATGCCCGCGTTGGTAAACAATAGTGTGGGGTCATCATGAGGAACAACGGAGGATGAGGCGACGACTCCATGGCCTTTATCTTTGAAATAT
This sequence comes from Acidobacteriota bacterium, assembly GCA_903970255.1. Lineage (GTDB taxonomy): Bacteria > Chlamydiota > Chlamydiia > Chlamydiales > Rhabdochlamydiaceae > CAJCIW01. Next base: position 13,388 of record CAJCHM010000074.1, on the reverse strand, counting down.
TTGAGAAAACTGCGACGAATCTCTTGTGAAATCATAATCTATTTCCAAATAAGGTATGGGATATGGAACTGATCATAGCATAGATGCGGGATATACCAAAACCGATTGTTCATTTAGGGTGTATATACCGACGCTACTTCAAACGCACCTGTCATTTCTGTTTTAACGCGACCATTTTTCCTTCCCCCAAACAGGGGCATTATTCGAAGTAGGAAGGGAAAAGGGGGCCGTTAAAACAAAAATTACCGGTGCATTTGAAGTAGCACCGGTATATCCCGCAGTTTTTTCGAAAAGATTGCTTATTCGGTCCATATACGGGAAGAACCCTCAAGCTGAATCTTGGCCAAGCAGTCGACCCGTGAACCAATAGGTGGTTTGGTGGCTAATGCAACGACCCTGTTGGCTAGAAGTCTGTGTGGAATTAATCTATCCCCTGGTACGAATTCACCCGATAAGGGGGGCATTAATTCCAAATTTGCAATGACCAATGCGCTAAAACTTTTTTTTTTGTTGAGTTTGTCAAAGACCGTTCGAATTTTTTCTTGGGAGTTTTCTGCAATATGTGTTGTTTGCTTAGCTAGGTTAATGATCGTTTGCAAACTTTTTTGATCTTTTTCACAAGGTAAGACTACATCAATCCCTACATCAGCCAAAGAGGCTTTATACTGCTCAACTATCCAGGGAGCACCCAGTACGCAAACAGAGCGATGGCCTTTGGAGAGGCATTCATCTGTAACTGCATCCTCAGTACCCAATAATTTGATTGGGGATTTTATTCTCATTTTTTCAAAAGCTTCACGAGGAAGATGATTGGGAATAAAGGCAAATTCTGCGCCGTTATAGTAAAGCTGTTTAGCCCCTCTCTGTATTGTTTCTATCAATGCCTGCATCCTGCCGTTATCGTCTTTTTGAAATTCAATAGGCTTTAATGCTGCATCAAATTTAATCATTTGATGGAGTCCACCTTGACTGTTCTTAATCTTGTTGAACTCAAAAAGAATGCAATTCTCTGTAAATAGTGCTTCTTTTCGTCCGACTGGAATCATTCCAAATTTCATATGTACCTCTCATGTGTGGATGCGGGAATTGATAACGGAGGCAAGAATAATTTTTGTTCCCAAATTTGTCAAAAGATTGTTTTTGCCTGCGGGTATCTCTCAAAGTCCTACCCTAATTGCTTTCTAAATATTATCTTTTCACTGTATGATCGGTATTTTATATAGATCTTTTGGAACACCCTAGGAGTTTTTGCATGGACGCAGAGTTAAAAAAGCAGCTTGGTAAAATCGCAAACACAATTCGTGAGCTTTCGATGGAGGCAGTTCAGAAGGCCGACTCGGGTCACCCTGGACTTCCCATGGGATGTGCTGAGTTTGGAGCTTTTCTTTACGGTGTTCTACTTCGGCATAACCCTAAGAATGCCAAGTGGCTCAACCGGGATCGTTTCATCCTCTCCGCTGGACATGGTTCGATGATGCTCTATTCATTACTGCATCTGGCCGGGTTTGGTCTTTCTATGGATGATATTAAGAGTTTTCGCCAACTGCACTCTAAAACGCCCGGCCATCCTGAGTTCCACATGACCACAGGTGTTGAAGCGACAACAGGTCCGCTAGGGCAGGGGGTGGGCAATGCAGTGGGACAAGCTCTGGGTTTAAAGCTATTGGGAGCGCGATTTAATTCTGAGGAATTTTCCCTGTTTAATAGCAAAGTTTACTGCTTGGCAGGGGATGGCTGTATGATGGAGGGGGTTTCCTCAGAGGTTAGCTCTCTTGCAGGCCATTTAGGGCTCGATAATATTATTCTGATTCATGATGCCAATAAAGTGACTCTCGATGGATTTTTGGCTGATTCTAATTCAGAAGATACCAAGATGCGCTATCTGGCCTATGGTTGGGAGGTGTTTGAACTCGATGGATATGATTTTGATGAAATGGAAAAAATCTTTTTCCATTTGCGCGAGCATCAGACAAAGCCAACCCTTGTGATCATGCATACAATCATCGGCAAAGGATCTCCCAACAAAGCGGGTACGCATAAAGTCCATGGATCTCCCTTAGGTGTAGAAGAGGTGGAGGCAACCAAAAAAGCATTGGGCCTTCCCGAGGAAGAGTTTTACGTTCCCCAGTCGGTCTACACTTTCTTTGAGCAAAAGTTGACTAAGGGCGCTGCTTTGGAACAGAAATGGAAAGAGATGTATCGCAGGTTCTCAGAGACAAAGCCGGAGCTTGCCAAGACGTTTATGCAAATGGTTGAAAGACGCCTTCCCGACGATCTTGAAGAGCAATTGCGCAAAATTGCGATCAAAAACCCGATGGCAACACGCAGTTCATCACAGGTTGTTCTAAATACTCTAGGGGATCTCCTCCCTCAACTGATTGGCGGTTCTGCCGACCTTTCTGGGTCGGATATGACAATGATGAAAAAATTTCCGATTGTGACTAAAAAGGATTTCACAGGACGCAACATCAAATACGGCGTTCGGGAGTTTGGTATGGCGACAATGGCAACAGGCCTTGCTCAAACGCACATGTTCATGCCCTACATCGGAACATTTCTTACCTTCTCAGACTATATGCGCAATGCCATTCGTCTTGCGGCGCTCTCGAAGGTGCAGGTGATCTATCAATTCACCCATGATTCGATTTTCTTAGGGGAAGATGGCCCTACGCATCAGCCTATTGAGCATTACGCAGCGCTTCGAGCAATGCCTAACTTAAACGTGATTCGCCCCGCAGATAACAATGAAATGAAGATGGCATGGATTGCCGCATTGCGCTACCGTGGACCTACCGCTCTGATTTTGTCCCGTCAGAATCTACCTGACATCCCCGGGTGCAATGTCTCCTATGAAGAGGGGATGGCTAAAGGCGCTTACATCATTAAAAAAGAGGCGTCGAAACCTGATTTCACTTTAATTGCAACAGGTTCTGAAGTATCCCTTGCAATGGACGTTGCCTCTGCCTTAGAAAAAATTGGCAAAGCTGTGCGCGTTATTTCGATGCCTTGCTGGGAACTATTTGAAGCCCAAAGCGATGCCTATAAAAAAAGCATCGTCGGTGGAGATTTAGGAAGAAGGGTCAGTATCGAAGCTGGAGTGAGTTTTGGATGGGCGAAATGGATAGGCCCTGAAGGGACTGCCATCAGCATCGACACTTATGGGGAATCGGCGCCAATAACCGATCTTGCAGCGGAATTTGGATTTACTGTCGAGTCTATTTTGGATAGACTTCTTTCGTGAAAGATCTGTTTTTGAGAGCGCTCAAGTGTCAGAGTGTTGAGCGCCCGCCAGTGTGGTTAATGCGCCAGGCTGGGCGGTATATGCCTGAGTATCGCGCTCTAAGGAAGAAGCACTCCCTTTGGAAGATGTTCCATCACCCTGAGCTTGCAGCAGAGGTCACGCGCCAACCCATAGAGAGGATTGGCGTGGATGCGGCAATTTTATTTTCCGATATTTTGGTCATCGCAGAATCACTGGGGTTAAACGTGGAGTTTCCCGAAAGCAGAAGCCCTCGCGTTGTGCCTGCAGTGCACACGGCAAAAGCAGTGTTGGACCTGCCCTACATTCCTGTGAAAGAATCGTTAGCTTACGTGTTTGAGACGATCCGACAGATTAAACCAAGTATCGATGTGCCCCTCATTGGTTTTAGCGGCGCACCCTTTACGCTTGCCAGCTATTTTGTCGATTCTGCAAATCATAGCAGTTTTGAGCGCACCAAACAATGGATGAGGGAAGATCCCACATCCTTTCATTGGCTCCTTTCTAAAATCACACATGCTATCATCGAATATCTCAAAGAGCAAATTGCTGCCGGCGTCGATGCAATTCAAGTCTTTGACTCCTGGGCAAACCAGCTCGATGATCTCCAATTTGCAGAGTTCTCTACCCCTTACCTCAAACAGATTGTGGATGGCTTAAGGCCGTATGGGGTTCCCGTTATTCTATTCTGCCGAGACTCTTCCTTAAGAGCAGAAGCTCTATCCAAAATTCAACCCTCTGGAATTAGTTTTGATTGGCATCTGCCCATGCAAAAATTGCGCCAGATTGTCCCCTCCGACATCGCCGTGCAGGGTAACTTTAACCCTGAGTTCCTCAAGCTGCCCCAAGAGCAGGTTCATGCAGGGGTTAAACAGTTGCTAACTGAGATGCAAGGGAAAAAGGGGTTCATCGTTAACCTTGGCCATGGGGTGACCCCGGATATCCCCGTTGGGAATGTCCGCTGCTTCGTCGATGCTGTTAAAAATTAATTTTATTGGGTTGTAACCTAATGAAACTGGTGTTGCCATTAGGTTACAACCTATTTTTTAGATTCTTGAGCTTCTTGTATTAAAAAATAATATTATTATTTTATTCGATCAATTTTTAAATAAAAAACGTGTAATTATAATTTTATAATTGCAATTAACTAAAGCTTTTTGATATTATTAGTAAATATATTAACATGACAGCGTTTAACGACGTTCGTTGCGCTAGATTGTTGAATTCACCTATTTAAAAAACGAGGTTATTTATGATTAAAGAAACAAGTGGTATGGATATTCATGCCGCATTTAATTTTAAAATTTTTATTGATTTAGATGAGTGTGACTTAAATCCAAACAGAAGAAAAGTATTAGATTTTTTTATAAAAAATCTAAAGTCTCAATGTAAAAGTCTACAGTCTCAATGTGAAGGGCTTGTCAAAAAAAATAATATAGCTAGTGAAATAACTTATTATTTATTCACTGGATTAGTTACCAATCATGTAAAGACGTATGCTGATTTTCAAAATGTAATAAGGGCTAGGAAGGTTCCACAATCACTGCCCGAAAATATGAAAAAGATAATGGAAAAGCAAAAATATATAATTCCAGACGCTCTTGTTCTTCAAAAAATGCTGCTGCCGCAAGAATTGTCGCTATCGCTATGGATAGCCAGTTTGAATAACGATAGAAGTTCTACAGATTTTAAAAAACAATTGACATTCGCACAATTTTGTACTAAGCTTTGCATAGAACGTGTTGAAATTATTGATGCATTCTTTAATGAAGTGAATAAGATTTATGCACAAACAATGACAATGGACACAGGACTAGAATCTCTTAAAAATATGACGGAAGAAATTTTTAAAACAGAGAGAAAATTTGTTAAAAAAAACACTAGTTCCTGGAGTACTCCTACCCAGCAGAACATAAGCGCAGCAGTTAGCCCTTTATATGCTTGGACGATGTCTAAAAACTCAGTTTCAGAAGCAAAAAAGTTAGCATTTCTGGATGTTTTTCAATGTCGTTTGAATGCAGTGCTAGAGAGGGTATACATAAAAGGGGATCAAGAGATCCAGGTGGACTTCAAAAGCGGAGTGCTAATAGGGGATTCCAAAGATTTAAGAACCGTTTCAAACGAACAATTGAGGTGGTTCATCGATCAAGAAGCGGGTTGTATTTCTGAATTAATTTCTTATCAAAAAGAGCATAATAAAAAAAAGATTGAATTTTCACAAAAGCCAACTGATATCAAGGTTGCTGCTGGACTGTACAAAAGTACGGCTATTTATGTAAATGCAATAGGTAAAATGTTGGATATACTACTTAAAAAATGAAATGCAATATATACCGGTGCGTTTGAGGTGGCGCCGGTATATACCTGTGCTACCTCAAACGTACCTGTAATTTCTGTTTTAACGGCCCCCTTTTCCCTTCCCCCAAACGGGGCCTTATTACTTCGAATAATGCCCCTGTTTGGGGAAAGGAAAAATGGTCGCGTTAAAACAAAAATGACAGGTGCGTTTGAAGTGGCACCGGTATATACCGGTGCTACTTCAAACGCACCTGTCATTTTTGTTTTAACGGCCCCCTTTTCCCTTCCCCCAAACAGGGCCTTATTACTTCGAATAATGTCCCTGTTTGGGGAAAGGAAAAATGGTCGCGTTAAAACAAAAATGACAGGTGCGTTTGAAGTAGCACCGGTATATATTGTTGATGGTGGAAAGTTGAATCAGATTTTTGTCTTAGTGGGTAGGGGGCTGGTTTCTGTCAGCCCTCCCCGTTACCAAAGTTCAGGTTATTAATTCCCTATATTTCGTCGTGCATCTTTTATCTTTTTTATCAAATAAAGGGGAATCAAACAGCAGATGACCATGCCGGCAATGAGCATCACCTCGTAAAGAGCCACATTCTGGAAAGGGACTTGCGCAGGGGGCAGGAACCCTAAGAGAATCACAACAAAGCAGCTTACAGCTCCCAATGTACAGACTGTCCAGATCCCCCATTTTTTCCCTGGCACGCGAAACGATCTCTCTACTTGAGATTTGTGGTAGTGGAGTTTGAGTGCGGAGGCAAAAAGGGCAATATAGACGATAAGGGCAAGCTGGGCTGTTAGAACCGAGAGGATCCAATAAGAGCTATTGACAGTGGGCATGAGAATAAAGGTGAGGCATAAAAATGAGACCACAACTGCTTGGATGAGTAAGATCCGCGTGGGCACGCCTTTTTTATTTGTACGGCCAAGAGATTTGGGGAGGCTGCCATCTTGGCTTGCGACAAGAAGTCCTTTTGTCGGGCCGATGATCCATGCGCCCACAGCGCTGATTCCTCCTAAGATGATAAAAGCTGCCATGAGGGGAAGAAGCCAAGGAATCTGATAAGCGTCTGCAAAAATTTTAAAGGCTTGAATGACCCCTGTAGCCAAGCTTAAATCTTTATTTGGAACGACAATGGCAATGGCAAGGGATCCCAGCACGATTGTGGAAAGGATGATGATTGCCGCTACAAAAACAGAGCGGGGGTAATCCCGTTTGGGATTGCGCATTTCTGCTGCGTGGGTTGCTGCCATTTCCAGTCCAAGCAAGCCAAAAAATACATTGGTCAGAAAGGCGATATTATCCGTTTGGGATCCGCTTGGAAAAAAATGATCCCAGTTGATTTGGATTTGTGCGGGCTTATCTTGAAAAATCCACATCAGCCCAAGGAAAGCAATCATGAGCATCGGCAAGATTGTCCCAATGAGAGCACCTGCTGTACTTAGCAAGCTCGAGGCCCTCATTCCCAAACAGTTGACCCCTGTTGCTAGCCAAAATAAGAAGAGTGTGGAAAGGCACATGTAGAGTTTGTTACTTGCTAAATCGGGGTTAAAAAAGTAGGTGATTGTTCCGGCAATCAGGGCGATGATTGTAGGGTACCAGATCACGTTGTAAATCCAGTTAAGCCAGATCACAACAAGGCTAAACCGTTTTCCAAAAGCTTCCCGCACCCAAACATAAATGCCACCCCGGTTGGGCCATCCCGTGCCAAGTTCTGCGGAAACTAGCGCTGTGGGAATGAAGAAGAACAGTGCAGTGAGTAGATAAAAGAAGACAAGACTAAAGCCATAGACGGCAGAAAAAGAAAGGGTGCGTATGCTATCGACAGCGATCACATTGATCATGACCAGTTGAAAAAACCCCAACGATTTTTTTGGAGAAGAGAATTGAATATCCATAGTTTAACCTAAGTTTACCATTTTGCAATTGGGGGCATCGAACAGAGAATCGCATCGGGATTGCCTCCCGAGAGGAATCCAAATTTTGTTCCGCGGTCATACAGGAGATTGAACTCAACATAATGAGCCCGTATTTCCAGTTGTTTTTGTTTTTCTTCCCCTGTAAATGGAAGATGAGTTCTGCGGTGATAGATCGGTAGGATTGTTTCTAAAAAAGTGTCGCCCACTCCTTTCCATAATGCAAAATCTTTTTTAAAATCGAAAGTAGCGTAGTGATCAAAAAAGATTCCTCCCACTCCGCGCTCTTTTTTGCGGTGAGGAATATAGAAGTATTCTTTGGCGTTTTGCGAAAATTCTGGATAGATGTCTGTGCCAAATGCATCCAGCGACTCCTTTGCAACAGAATGAAAATGTTCTGTATCCTCAGCATAGGCAAACCCCATCGGAGTAAGATCATAGCCGCCGCCAAACCAGGTTTTTTCTTCTGTTTCAATGTAGCGGATATTGAAATGAACAGTAGGAGCATGGGGATTGTGCATGTGAGTAATGAGGCTAATGCCGGTTGCAAAAAAAGCCCCCGCCACATCGTTCATGGGAAATTTGTCACCAGAAACACCCGACCAATTAACGGCTGCTTTTTCAAAAACTTCACCGCGCAACACAGCCATTTCACCGCCGCCACTTCCCTTTTGATAATCCCAACAGTTGCGCACAAAGCGCTTTTGTGGTTCAAAAGACTGAAAGGCAGCGATGATTGTTTCGCGCAACTCTTTGAGGTAAAAGATGATTTCGTTGCGCCTTTCTAACTTTAATGGGTTTATTTTATTCTTTTGTTCCATTAGACTACTTCTTAACAAACTCTAGTTGTTGGTTTTTTATGCAAAAAAAGCGAGTCATCATTTTAGGTGCAGGGATCTCAGGACTTACGACTGCATGGTATTTGGGCAAAACAGGGTTAAACCTGGATATTACCGTCCTTGAGAAGAGTCACCGTTCTGGTGGTTGGCTTCATACCGATCATACGACAGGCTATCATTTTGAAAAAGGGCCGCGTACTTTTAAGGTCGATAAATGTCCCTTTACAATGCAACTGATTGCTGAATTGGGTCTACAAAATGAAGTGATTTGGTCAGAGGCCAAGCCGCACCATCGCTATTTGTGGCATGAAGGGGAGTTGCATAGGTTTCCCACTAATCCTCTCTCTTTTTTATTTTCTCCACTCACCAAAGGATTTATTCGCGCTCTTCTTACTGAATGGAACCGTCCAGTAAAAAATGGAGATGAGACGGTTTGGGAGTTTGTGTTACGGCGATTTAACTATGATGTTGCACGGTTGTTTTTCGATCCCATGGTTGTGGGAATTTTTGGTGGCGACATTCGGAAGATTTCGGTGCGGGCGTGCTTTCCCAAGCTCAAAAATTGGGAAGAAAAATACGGTTCTGTTAGCCAAGGGTTTTTTGAAAGAATGAAGGAAAAAAGAAAAGAGCCTAAATGTTCTCAGGCAGTCGATGGCGTACCTATGAGTGCCATCTTCTCTTTCCAAGGCGGCGTAGAGAGACTTCCTCAATCCATTGCCGCCCAAACCCCTGCAACATTTCATTATAACAACGAAGTTAGCGCTATTTCTTTCATCGGCGATGAAGTAGTTGTCAAAACAAACAAAGATGAGTTTAGAGCTGATCACCTCTTTTGCGCACTGCCAATTAAGGAGACAGCGTCTCTCTTTGAGGGGCATGTTCCTGAAATTGCAAAAGAATTTTCAATCATTCCCTCTGAGGGGATCGCAGTTGTCAATTTTGGGTACGATGCTTCTGTCTTGCCCGTGCAGGGATTTGGTTATTTGACGCCGACATATGCACATGAAGATATTCTTGGAGTTGTCTTTGATTCCTCTGTCTTTTCTGAACATAATCGGTTAAGCCAGGAGACGCGTCTAACAATCAAAATTGAAGAAGATAAACGGAGTGAGGAGAAATACATTGAAGCAGCTCTTAAAGGAATCCGCCGCCACTTAGGGATCTCTAGAACTCCTCAGGCTATCTCCTTTAAGCGCGCCACTGCGGCAATTCCGCAATATGGCGTTGGCCATTTAGAAAAGATGATCGAACTCAACTCTTCCTTTCGCCAGCAACTTCCCCAATGCCATCTCATTGGTAATTACCTTAGCGGGGTTAGCGTCGACTCATGCATCGCTCGGGCAAAAGAGGCTGTCCAAGAGTTTTTATCTAGAATGTCTCCCGGTGATGGAATAGAGGATAGCGCATCAAAATAAAAGGAGGAAGCCAAACGTGCTTCCTCCCAAATCGTTGCTAGATTCCTCCCTTTTGCAAAAATTGAATCGATTCTGAAGAAAGAATCGCATCCGTGAGGGAGAGATAACGCTCTTCTAGCTTTCGATAAAAATTAGCTACAACCCCGCAAGGTAACTCGTTCTGATTTAGCAAAACGAATTTGCCATGGTTGACCTCAGAATAGAGTCCTAGTTGATTAACGTCTTTATACACCTGATCGCACAGGATCAGTGTTTTTAAAGATTCCTTTAACTCACTGCCATTTTTATAAAACACGTCGAAATGCTCTCTTGAGATTAAAGGCAAAATATCCTCAACATGTTGGATTTCGTGATAAGCAACAAGGTGAGGTGGAAGATAATGATTCTGCTCATCGATAAAAGCAGAATTTCCTATCGGCCTTACCCTAGCCTCTACATGCCATCCAATCCGATATTTCACGCTGATCTCCTCCCTAAGGTAGCACTGTCCGGGGGAATCCGTCTCCCAGTGCCAATTAACGATAGTATCTTCTGAGAGTTCAGAATTTTGAATTCTATACTTATCAATATAACTTAAGAATATTTCTCTGGAAATCCTATCTGCTTCCTGTTTTTGATCTAAAGGAATGAGATAGGTAAAAGAACTACTATTCTTTTTATAATAAAGAGCATTTTCGAATTGGCCCAAAATAGATTCTTTTTTGATGCTTTCATAAATACGCTTTAAATCTTCTCCGGATGCCCCAATAATAGGACTATGCGGACCGTGGCATCCTGGGTAGCAATGGATGTGAAATGAGTCCAATTTTGAACTCGTTTTAATAGTATTCATATTGTTTCCTCTTAAAATTTAAATTTTTTTTATAACTTATCAAAGCAATCTGCATTGAACACAGCAAGGGCCCTACATTGGAGGGACCCCCAAGCTGGCTTAGCGCTTAGCAAAGTGCAGATGATTAAATTACATTTTAAGAGATGGCATTTGCTAAGCGCTTGGCATAGACATATGCATTGACATGAAGGGAAAATGAAGAGACAGGGAAGTCCAATTGCAAGAATGGGAACCATTCTTAGCTTTAGGAATCTCATACTGTGAATTTATGAAATTATTCATAGTTAATTATCTTTTTGTTTTTATTTAAATTCAATTATAAATAAAAAAGCAGATTTATGTCAATTTGATTTTTTTAAAATCCGGAAGTATAATGGAACATATTGACCCCCTGACCCTTACAAAGCAGATAAATTTAAGGTGTTTTGGAGAGGTCTTTCAAAAAAGGTTATTCAAGGTTTATCTAGAATGTCTTAAAAGAATAGGATGCAGGCTGTCTTTGAGCTGTTCATTAAAGACATAGCCTAGCTTCTTCAAATTGACAGCGTGAGGGTCGCTTGTATCCGGGCAGAATGTAGTTCTGTCTAATCCAAATCCAATGATCATCAATCGTAAATCTGGCGTAGCAAAGATCTCCGGCCATGGAATGGGAAGGGAGGGGGTAATAAAGAGGCCGTTGCCTGCCTTCAAGGGCAGTGGGAATGAGGGAAATGGCTTCTTAAGATCTTCCAGAGGAAGGATTAAAGCACCTGCTAGTGGCCTTAAGGAAGATGTCTCATTTAAGGAAAGGGGGTGGGAAAATATAGATTGAGAATTTTGAGTTGTGTAGATGTATTGGTCAAAGGCAAAGCGAAGCGGCAAGATCTGAAACAGCTCGTAGGCAATCGTTGCAAAAGTGTTTTTGTGCGTTATTTTTTTGATCGAATCGCTATCGCGCCATAGGTCATAGCCTGCTTGAAAGAGTTGTGCTCCCGACTTTTTTTCAAGTTTTTCGACAGGATGGCGCAAACGTATTCCTAGAAGAGTGTCGGCATTTTCTTTAAGAGCAGCCACCTGATCGAGGGGTAATATCCCTTCCATTTCAATATATTGGTTCTTAGTAAAAAAGTCGCGGTGGTCGGCATTGATGGCAAATCGCATTGTTTATACTCGAATATCTAGTAATTGGAGACTTTTTAGAGCTAGGGTTGTTTTTTCTTCCGTAGTAAAGGCAGAAAAGCGGACATACCCTTCCCCATTTTGGCCAAATCCGCTGCCTGGGATACAGATGATATGACAGCGCTCGAGCAAGAGATCAAAAAATTGCCATGAGGTCATTGTGTCGGGGGTCTTGACCCAAAGATAAGGGGAATCGACACCCCCATAGCAGATATAATTAAGCTCTATCAAACCCGCTTTTAGCCGCCTAGCTTGTTCCATGTAAAGGGCGATCTGGGAACGCGTTTGCAGTTGCCCTTGTTGGGAGTAGACAGCCTCCGCCCCTTTTTGGATCGGGTAGGCAATCCCATTGAATTTAGTCGCCTGCCGTCTTTCCCAAAAGGGGTGGAGGGAAATCTCTTTGCCCTCTAAGTTAGCATGGAGAGTTTTTGGCAGGATCATATAGGCACAGCGCAGCCCTGTAAACCCTGCCGACTTGGAAAAGCTGCGAAATTCGATCGCACATTCCTTGGCGCCCGGAATCTCAAATATGCTTTTAGGAACATCATTGGAGGTGATAAATGCGGCGTATGCATTGTCGATGAGAAGAAGTGCTTTTTCTGTGAGCGCATAATCGACCCAAGCTTTTAGCTGTGTATAGGTCATTGCCATGCCCGTTGGATTATTGGGCGAACACAGATAAATGAGATCGCAATGCTCTTTAGGCGGAATGGGCGCAAAATTGTTTTCGGCAAGACAGGGGAAAAAGAGGATCTTGTGTTTGCCACTGAGGATAGAAGCATCTAGATAGGCGGGATAAGTGGGGTCGGTAATCCCAATGATCTCAGATTGCCCAAAGAGATCTAAAATATTGACGCTGTCACTATTGGCTCCATCGGAAATGAAGATCTCATCGGAGGCAATTCCCAAATGGGAGAACTCATGATCTGCAATTGTTTGGCGCAAAAAAGGGTAACCACAGGAGGGGCCATACCCTCTCATCCCTTTTTCTGTGGCCATTTCAAGGACAGCTTTAGAGATGGCATTTGCAATGGAGGAAGCAAGCGGCAATGCAATATCACCAATGCCAAAATTAAGGATTTGAGCATCGGGAACATTAGCCTTTAAACGTTCAAGTTTTTCCTCGATCACAGGAAAGATGTATTCCCTTTTTAACCGATTAAAGTTTAGGTTGAGATTTGCCATAGATTCCACTGAAAGTATGTCTGCCAAGTATGGGAAGTGGGTGCAATAAAGTAAAGGGGGATCACCAGCAGATCCTGGGCACAGGAAACCACAGCATTTTTTTTGAAAACTAGTCTACCAGCAATTTTTATGAAAAATCTACTGCACATCTGTAATATCAGAATGTTGCATAGCTTTGCACCAAATAATGAGGTGTGTGGAATTAAAATTTTAGATATTATAGGAATTTTTTTGTCAATCTAAAGTTGAATGCATCCAACTCTACCGAAACAACTAGAAACCCGGGATGCACAGGATCCCTCTTAATGAGAAATAGAAAGCCTGAATAAGAAGTTTGAGGTATATACCGGCGCTACTTCAAACGTACCTGTAATTTCTATTTTAACGGCCCCCTTTTCCCTTTCCCCAAACAGGGCCTTATTACTTCGAATAATGTCCCTGTTTGGGGAAAGGAAAAATGGTCGCGTTAAAACAAAAATTACAGG
>CAJCHM010000073.1 GCA_903970255.1 Acidobacteriota bacterium | reverse complement strand
GGGGGATTTAAGGGGGCAGTCCCCCTTCGGGGTTACTGATATCGGGCTTCCGACATGCTTCACCGAACATTTGCATCCCGGTTTGTGCCGGAATTATTTTTCAGAAACATTCCCGCTTAATGACTAAAGTTTACACCCCATGCTGAATATGCTCTCTTACCTCGAGGCCAAAGATATTTTAGCATTTAGTCTTTGCAATAAAGCAAATCGTGCATTTTATACAAAAAATCGAAATCTCATTGATTTTAAATTTTTCTTAGAAAAAGTTGTTCAGGATCCCGCTATTTGTCTATATTTATATAATGCTGCAAAGAAGAACCATCTCCTTCAAAAAGCACTCATTGCATTTATAGATAATGGGGAAATTAAGGAGACTCAAGGCGGATATCCCTATCTTCTGGATCTTGTAGGTCAATATCGTCAATATGTTGCTGTGAAGAAAAATATCGATAGCAATAAACTTGTTGAAAAAAGGATCAATTCGGATGGGACATTCTATGACATTGTAAAGATAAATGATGGGAATGTTTATGTCAAATGTGGCCACTTTTTTGAAAAAAGTACTATTAGAATATATAACGTAAAAGAAAATAAAATGACCGTTCTTGAAAGATGCTACGATGACATTAATCGTAATTATAAATCTTTTTTTAATTTCTGCGAAATAGACGAAATCAATAACCGATTTTATTCAGGAGTAAACGCTTCAGGCGGCGATGGAATTAACGTAGTAAGTTGGGATCTATCCACTAGAAAAATTTTTAAAAAATTCATAACTGAATCTAAATCTAAGTGCTCATCATTTTTTTTAGATAAAGAAAAGCTTTGCGTTGGCGGGAAGGATGGAATGGTTACTATTTTTAACACGGAAACGGCAAAAATATTAGAGTCTTCTCAAGTTACTAACAACTCAATTAAAAAATTGATAAGATATAGAGATTATATAGCTTCATTTTCAGGTAAGGATAATAACGGATTTGATTACGTTCAATTCTTGGATTCCAATACACTAAGATGTGTTGGAGAGCTTCGGATAGAAGGAGAAGCGCATTGCAGCGATAAACCAATTGCTGGAAAATTTATGTTTTTTGATAACGATAAGGGTAGTTATATTTATGATATATCTAATGTTAATGATATTAAATTTATTTCAAATATAAATCTTCATTCAGATTACATTGAAAAAATCTTGCCGTTTGGTAATTGTATGTTTACTTTTTCAAATGGAAATAAAATAGATTGTTGGAGTATTATAGAAATTAATAATCAGCAAATTGACAACAATATACCTGTAACAAGAAAAACCCCCGGTCGGATACAACTTATTGAAGAACTAACCAATGAAGAAAGTTTGTTGTGCAGAACGGAAGATAATATTCTTTTTTCCACAGATGGCAAATCTAAACTTGAAAATACTGAACTTGTAATTAAAGATTATAATATTGAGACAAAACTGAAACTCGACGTGCCCTATGTCGATGATATCAATGAACAAAAATAGGACTATGCCCAAACTCGTTACCGGGGCTAGCGCGTGGGTATACTTGTGTTTTTTTAGCCGATCGTGATATATCCCTTGTGCATCTTTTTTAGGATAAAAAAACATGCAGTTTCAAGATTGGGGCGAAGAAGATTTCATTCAGTACCTGACAAAGCAGTTTCCCCCCCATAAATCGATCGTGGGAATAGGGGATGACTGCGCCATCATCCCTGCAGAGCAGGGGATGGCATGGTTGATCACAACAGATGCCTTAGTGGAAGGCGTACACTTTATTAAATCCCAGATCCCACCCTCTGATCTGGGATTTAAGTGTGTGGCAGTGAGCGTCAGCGATATGACTGCAAAGGGAGGGGAGTCAAAATACGCTTTTCTGAGCGTTGCCCTTCCCAAAACACTCGAGAGCTCTTGGTTATCCGATCTTATCGGGGGAATCCGACAAGCCTGTGATCAGTGGAACGTCTTTCTTCTCGGGGGTGATACTGTAGAGTCCAAACGAGATCTCTTTTTTAGCCTGACTTTAATGGGCACTGCCGATCTGCAGAAGATCAAATACCGCCATCTTGCCAAACCAGGGGATATTCTCTGCGTCAGCGGATATCTTGGAGATTCTGGCGGCGGGCTAAAGGCACTGCAGCAGCAATTGCCTAAAACAAAGGAAGTGGAGTATTTGATCCACGCCCATTTTCACCCTGAACCACAACCCTCCCATGGAATTTGGCTAGCAGCCCATAGCGCTGTGCATGCCATGATGGATATCTCCGATGGACTTATCTGCGATCTCAGAAGACTCCTCAAGAGCTCTCAAGTCGGCGCTGTTATTGAAATTTCCAACCTCCCAATTTCAGATCCGCTCTCAAGATCCAGCCGCGATCATGGATGGAACCCTCTCGAGCTTGCATTAACAGGAGGGGAGGACTATTGCCTACTATTGACAGTTGTTGAGGATGCCTTTGAAGAGATTCAACACTCTTTCCAAAAGCAATTTGGTCAGCCTTTATATCCCATCGGTAGAATCACAGACCAAAAAGAAGAGTTGCTCTATCAAAAACACAATCAAACAGTCGAGTTAAATTATAAAACTTTTGACCACTTTCGATGATATACCGGTGCTACTTCGAACGTGCCTGTAATTTTTTTTTAACGCGACCATTTTTCCTTTCCCCGAACAGGGACATGATTCGAAGTAATAAGGCCCTGTTTGGGGGGTAACTACTCAGATACCCTCTCCTAACCTCATAGAGTATCTGAGTAGTTACAAGAGAATTTAATTTTTATTGGAACAAAATCAGGTGTTTTTTCTAAAATGCTGTCCTCTTTTTAATCTCGCCCTGCCAACTTTCTTACCGCAAGAAGAAACAAATCCTCCTTGTCAAACAGGTGCTCTTTTCCCCAGACTTTGGGATCTTTCTTGGCAGGACACTCACCCAGTTCTGCACGTAGTGTAAATAGTCGATTCTGATCCTCTAGGATCAGTTCATCGACAAGCGCCTTGAACCTCTCTATTTTTTGTTCAAAGTGCTCTTCTCCTTGATAATCCAATGTATCGCATGCCTTATATAGAGCCCGAAGCCGGGATTGGGCTCTTAAACCTCTTACCGCAAGAAGAAACAAATCCTCCTTGTCAAACAGGTGCTCTTTTCCCCAGACTTTGGGATCTTCCTCGGCAGGACACTCACCCAGTTCTGCACGTATTGTAAATAGTCGATTCTGATCCTCTGGGATCAGTTCATCGACAAGCCCCTTGAACCCCTCTATTTCTTGTTCAAAGTACTCCTTTCCTTGATAATCCAATGTAAGACATGTCTTGTACAGCACCTCAATCGGGGATTTAGCTATTTTTTTACACTCGGCCACGAGTTGTTGAACAACCGGGCTCTCCGAATAATACTTTAATAGTAGAGAACTCACTCTCATCAGAGGAATATTGTGGAGTCCCATCTGATTTGCCTTTAAAGGGTTTCCGAGACAAGTTATCTGGTTGTCCTGGATAGATAACCATTCTAATTTTAAGCTGGAAAGCTCCAACAGCTTGCTTATATCTGTGATTCCATTATTATCCAAGATAAGTATATAAGTCCCAGTGAAATCGCGAAACCCTTCAACGCAATTCATTAGGTTTTTATGAAGGAAAATCTCACGAGCTTTCGGAACATATTGACACTCTTCAGAGGTAAGTTGATTTTCTTGAAGATAAAGCCCTTCGAGAGACTGCAATCTACTGAGCGGTTTAATTGACCTCAATTGGTTTTGCTCAAGGTGAAGTTTTACCAATTTTGTGAGATTCATAAATGTATCAGGGAGCTGCTGTATTGCATTTCTGCTAAGGTAAAGAAACTCCAACTTTTTGAGATTGCCAATCTCATCGGGTATCATCTCTATCATGTTATTTTCTAGGTGAAGCATTACCAGGTTGGTGAGTTGGGTTACTTCAAAGGGGAATTTCTTGAATGGGTTGCTACTTAGTATAAGTGTGTCCAGTTTGGTAAGCTGTTCGATCCATTTAGGAAGCGCCTTAAGACAATTATTTTTTAAATCGAGTTCTCGTAAATTTGTAAGATTCAACATCCCTTCCGGTAGCACGCTGATTTGATTACTGCTCATATTTAGGTTTTTAAGTGAAGAAATGGTGAAGATGCAAGCGGGAATCTCGGTAAAAGAGTTATTTCCTAATTCAAGAGTGGTCAGTCGTAGTTGAGCCAGTGGACTGGGAAGAGTGCAAAGACCATTATTAGCGAGATTAAGTATCTGTAAGTTCTTAAACAGGATAAACTGAGGAGCAAGACCACATCCGAAAGGAAGATTCCAGGTCTGCTTCTCGATTTTGGCAAGCTCGCATTGATTTTCTGCCTTGCCCAGCCAATCTTGAAGTTCTGCGGAGGTTTTGGGAAGGGTTAGGTACCCTTCGGCGGTTAAGCTGAGAAGCTCAGAGCCTCTAAAAGCCTGGAGAATTTCATTATTTATATCGCTAAAATTGACCTCTGTTCTGTACTGCGCCTTAGCATTTGCTTCTTTTGCTTCAATTCTTTTAGTGTATTTTGTCGCCTCGAAATAACGTTTTAATAGCATAAAACCATTGCTCAGCAGCTTCTTCTGATTTTGGCATTCTGTACATGGTTTTTCTTTGGAATTATGGTTAGTTTCAAGTGTTTTTAATAACTCTTTATTTATAATAAAAAATTTAATATCAATAGTTTGATTGGAGTAATGCAATACCGCTGTTTCAAATATATGTAGAAATGTTGCAAGCCCAGCCTCCTCCGAACCCTTTGGGCTCTTTGCGAACTTTGAAGGATTCCAAATCAATCCTTTACAAGCAGAATCAAAATCAGCACAAAATGATTTACTCACAAGACGAACCTTAGGATCGCAATAGGATAAGATTTGTTGAGATGCTGGTCTGGGCAAATATTTCCAAAGATTCTCTGTATTATTTGTTACGTTGCTCATAGTGACGCTTCCTATTTTAAATTATTAGTTGATATATTTATTTGGTGAATTCAACAATCTAGCGCAACGAGCGTCTTAACCGCTGTCATGCTGATGTATCTACTAATAATATTATAAAGTTTGATTTAATTACAAGTGAAAAATTATAATTACCGGAAGTATAATGGAACATATTGACCCCCTGACCCTTACAAAGCAGATAAATTTAAGGTGTTTTGGAGAGGTCTTTCAGGAAAAGTTGTTCAACTGCTTAAGGGTTTTCCTTAACAGATTAGAAGAGAGCTGGTTATGAAT
>CAJCHM010000072.1 GCA_903970255.1 Acidobacteriota bacterium | reverse complement strand
TTAGCCTGCAGATGACGGCTGCGACTTCATCAGATCTAACTTCCTCCTCATCAATAGCTAGCGCTATTGACTTCGTCGGTCAGTTAGATCTGATTTTGTCTCGCTCGTCCCTGCAGGCCAAATTTAGTCCAAACTCCAGTCATCATATTTGGGCTGCGAAGCTAAGTTTTGCAATTCCCTCTTTCTACCGTTTTTTCTTGCGGATAGCTTTTTTAGCGGATTTTCTCCCTTTTTTGGGAACCCTTTCTGCAGCTACAGACTCTTTGCGGAACGTTTTTGTGACTTTGGCAAAATGAATTGACCCGGTGCGCACCCTCTGCGCTGCAGCGCGATTGCCCTCTGCCGCTTTTTCCAGATCATGGGTTAATTCAATCAGATATTGCCTCATTTGATTGATCGTCTCTTTCAGCGCCATCGATTATCTCCTCATCTAAAGACTTGCTTAGCAACATACCCTTTTCAAATAATTTTAAGCTAAGGTTCATTTAAAATCCCTCGACGTAAGTTTTCGGTAAACCATAAGGCGGTTTATCGAATACTTACTGTTCAACAGACAAATGAAAACTTTTTCGCCACGAAAATTCACCGACCCAGTTATATTTAGGGAATGTACTACATCAATGGCCAATACCTCAAAGAAGCGGAAGCGAAAATCTCCGTTCTAGACCTCTCCATCTTAAGAGGTTTTAGCGTATTCGACTATTTGCGCACCTATAACGGCAAACCCTTCCATTTGCATGAGCATCTACTGCGCCTAAAATACTCTGCAGAACATGTCGGGCTTACCCTGCCTCATCCCCTCCAAGAGATCGAACAGATCATCCTCAATGTGCTCAAACAAAGCAATCTCTCCGAGGCCAGCATCAAGATCCTCCTTACAGGAGGAATCAGCCCAGACCAGTTCATCCCCATTGCTCCGAGCCTGATTGTTTTTGCCTACCCACTTACCCCCTATCCCTCCCACTATTTTACAGAAGGGATCAATGTGGCCACCACACACCTTAGCCGCAGCCTTCCCACTAGCAAAACCACCCAATACACCTCTGCCATCGTGGCTATGCAGCAAGGTAAAACTTATAGCGCCAAAGAAGTTCTCTACCTCAATGCTCAACAAGAGCTTCTAGAGGCAACCACCAGTAACTTCTTTGCGATCAAAAATGGGATCTTGCATACCTGTGACTCAGATGAGGTGCTGATTGGAATTACCCGCGAGGTGGTCCTCAGACTTGCTTCCCCCCATTTCCCCGTGAGCACCCGCGCCCTGCATTACAGTGAAATCCCCGATATCGATGAGGCCTTCATCACCGCCAGCAACAAAGAGGTGATGCCCATCATCCAGATCGATTCCACCCCAATTAAAGAGGGCAAAGTCGGCCCATCCACAAAAAAAATCATGGAGCTCTTCCAAAACTATACGCAAAACTGCTCCTGGCCCGACCTGCATATCGCCCGTTACCAAACGGAACCTTTACAGGCCGCTACGAAGCCTTTGCAACTGGCTGATTAGATAGAATGGAATAGTAACAACGGGATGGGATTTTTTGGGCTTAGAGCTACAGATCCGGATCCCAAACGGAGATTTTTTCTCTGCCAAGAAAACATTAATGGAGCGAAGCTTTCCTGCAGACCCTGCTTTTACCTCGATGGGGATAATATGAGAACCCAGAGGCAATATGTAATCCACCTCTGCGGCACTGTCCTTTTTTTCCCGTTTCCAGAAGTGGAGTTGCATGCGGTCATGCGGGTTTGCGTAGGCAATCAGTTCTTGCCCTACAAATTGCTCTGCCAAGGCGCCCGAATGAATTAACGTTAAATCTTCTCGAAAAAACAACAAAGGATCTACTTTTAGAGCAGTCTGAAGCATTCCTATGTCAAGATAAAGTAGCTTTTGAACCTTCGATTTAACTTGGGATTGAAGCGGCATGCCTCCGGCGGAGGTAGCTAGAATAGGGCTAAGAAGCCCTGCCCAACTTAATTGATCAAGAGCCGTCTGTAGATCTCGGGATTTTGCATCCGGATCAATGAATGCATATTTAAATCGAAGCCCAACAGATTCTGGAGCTCGATCGAACAAAATTTGAAGATAGCAATATTGTGTTTTAGTAGCGTATTTGGCCATGTCTGCGCGATAGAGATTGATCAGAGTCATTAGGTAATTTTGGCAGTCTTGTAGAGACTCTGTGGCCTGATATTTTTCGATCGCCCCAGGCATCCCCCCAATAAAGAAGTAAAGTTTTAGAAGTTCCATGAACCTGTTCCTAAAAACGTGTTTATTTTGTTTCGCTCTCTGAGTGACCACGCAAGGGTTTGCGCTTGTGGTATCTAGAGTCCTGCCCGGAACAGTACGGGCTGTTTTCACCCGTTTCCAATCGGCGATGGAGTCATAAATGACTCGTTGTGGTGATTCCACTGACACACCCTAACACCCTAAGGATCACAAACAATCACATGTACCGGTCTAAGACCCATAACCCGATACCATGACCGCTTTTAGAACTGTGTTTAAAAATCACCTACTTACGCAGGAAACATTCCTACGGCAAAACATACGCTTTGCATCAACGATTTTACACGTCTAAGTATTTTTCTCCACTACTATTAATTACTCTTATTCTTCTTCGAGAAGATCGAGGAACGCCTGCAGTTGTTTTGCGCGTGTGGGATGGCGCATTTTGCGAAGAGCCTTTGCCTCAATCTGGCGGACGCGCTCGCGTGTGACTTTGAAGCGCACCCCAACCTCTTCGAGGGTTTTTGGTTTTCCATCGAGTAGGCCAAACCGCTCAATGAGCACGGTGCGCTCCCGATCGGTAAGGGTTGCTAAAACCTCGCCCATCTTGTCTTTGAGGATTGCATAGCCCGTTGCTTCAGCAGGAGATTCAATGGCTGTATCTTCGAGGAAATCGCCGAATTGGCTCTCTCCCCCATCGCCAACTTCAGCTTGAAGGGAGATGGGATGCTGCGCAATTTTGTAGATCTCGCGAACGCGCTCGGGTGTTAATCCAAGCTCATTGGCAAGCTCTTCAGGGGATGGCTCACGGCCAGTTTCCATCATGAGTTTTTTAGCGCCGCGCAAGACTTTGTTGATGGTCTCGATCATGTGAACCGGGATGCGGATCGTACGGGCCTGATCGGCAATTGCGCGCGTTACAGCCTGGCGGATCCACCATGTCGCATAGGTGGAAAATTTATATCCGCGGCGATACTCAAACTTTTCAACCGCTTTCATGAGCCCCATGTTTCCTTCTTGAATCAAATCGAGGAAGGAAAGGCCGCGGTTTGTATATTTTTTTGCAATCGAGATCACAAGACGCAAATTTGACTCAACCATCTCACGCTTTGCTTCTTGGCTCTTATCCATCCAGCGCTGAAGCATCCGGACATCTTTTTTAAACTCATCCAAAGATCTACCGGCAGCAAGCTCCCGTTTGGCAAGCTTTCTTCTGACGGCATTGAGCTTTGCAGCAGCAAATTTGTTCTTCTCAGCGCGGGGAATTAATTCCTGGATCTCTTTTTCGAGCATGAGGAATCGATCATAGGCATTGAGAATCACCTCGCCAAAATCTTCGATGATGTTATGGCGGCAATGCATGCGGCGCAAATAAGCCTGCGTACGAATGCGGCATTTTTCGATCTCTTCAGAAATTTTGACTTTGTCGAGCTTTTTTGTTTCTGGATTAAAGAGGTCAAAGAGAAATTTTTCCAATACGCGATCTTCGTCGCGGAGCAGCTGGGAGAGTCTGGGCAGCATTGCAAAAAATGCGCTCTTGTCTGTGACCTCTTTTTCTGCAATGACTTTATCGAACCGCTCCTTGGTCGTAATCAAGTAATTGGCAATGGAGATCGCCTCTCGGGTAGAGTAGCGGAAGCGCATGATGATTTTTTCAATCTGGATCTGAGCTTTTTCAATCCTCTTGGAGATCTCAACTTCTTCTTCGCGCGTGAGCAAAGGGACAGATCCCATCTCTTTTAAATACATCCGGACAGGGTCATCCGAGGTCCCTTCAGGGCGCTTTGTGATCCCTTCGAGTTCTTTGGCTTCCTTTTTACGCTCCTTTTGCCGATCAACCTCAACCTGGTTAAGAACCTGGATGTCCATGCCGCTTAAAAATATCAGAACCTGATCGATCTGCTCGGCAGAATCGAAGGTCATCGGCAAGGTTTCGTTAATCTCTTCGTAGGTAATATAGCCCTGCTCCTTCGCAATCGCGACAAGCTCTTCTACTTTTTGCTGATGCTGTTGACTAAATAGATTACTAAAGGAACCTTTTGCCATGCTGCTGCCGGTATTAGACTGAAGTTTGACTCAAACCCACGGATTTTGAAGGGAAAGCTCCTTATTGTCAAGCCGATAGAAATTTCTATGAATCCCAATCAAAGTCGGTGTATACTTTCCTACCATGAAGAGAATTTATTTAAAACTAAAATAATGCAGCTTTACGCACTAGAAAATGATTTTCCCATTGCTGCCTCCAAAGCAGAAAAAGGGAAGGACTACCTCTGTCCCGAATGCAGGGCCCAGGTCCGTCTGCGCGGTGGTCCTTCACGACAAACTCATTTTTACCACCTCGCCCTTCCCAAAAGCTGTAGGCAGCACCAAAAAAGTGAGGAGCATCTTCAGCTTCAGATAAGGCTCGTCGCAGCAATCGGCAACGGTGCGCAGATCGAGGCCAGGTTCGATCCTATCCAAAGGATTGCCGATGTCGCTTGGCATGCCAAAAAAATTGTTTTCGAGATTCAACGCTCTCCAATTTCACTCGAAGAGGTCAAAGAGCGCAATCTTGATTATCAATCCGTTGGGTATGAGGTGATTTGGATCTTGCATGATGCGCAATTTAACAAAAGAACCCTGCAAGCTGCGGAAAACTTTTTAAGAACTACCCCCTGTTATTATACAAATATCGATAAATTAGGTGTAGGGATTGTCTATGATCAATTCGAGGTGATTGAGGGGAACAGACGCAACTTTAAAGGCCCCCCTTTAAGCGTAGCCCCTGAAAAGATCGCAACAATGCCACAGATTGCATCACCTGATATGGAGTTGCCTCAAATCCTTTTGAGCAGATTGCAGAACTGGAAGTGTTATGCCCAAGGAGACCTTCTGCATCGAATCATTAAAGAAAACAATCTTTCTCTATCTGCAAAAAAAATGCTCCTCCTTGAATCTCAAAGAAAAAATCCCCACAAACCTGCAGCAGCTCCAAGGTTGGCTGTGAGCACTTTGATTAAAAAATGCTACCTGGCAGCCCTTGACTTTTTGCAGCACAGAATAAATTAATTCTGTCGACCTGTTGACATATATTCTTTTTTTCTTTATATATTAAATTTTTTAACACTATTAAAGGAGATGTGGTAGTATGAACACAAAAAATGTAGTTAAATTGGCTCTCATGGGCCTTGCAATTGGAAGCGTTATTTCTGGTTGCTCCAATTCAGGTGGCATGGGAAGCGCATCAGGCTCAAACGGTGGCAATTGCAGCAGCAAGACCACCTGCAAAGGCAAGAATGGGTGTACAGGCAAAAGCGATTGCACGGGCAGAACGGGCTGCAAAGGCAAAAACGGCTGTACTGGCAAAAGCGACTGTATTGGCCGCAGCAGCTGCCATGGCAAATAAAGGGATGTGAATAAATTACTTTCGAGTAACCTCAAAAGTTGACCGCCAGATGGCATTAACGCTGCCTGGCGGTCAACTTTTACAGTTTGAGTAAAAAACAATCGGGGATGAATCATGGACAAAAATGTTCCTAATCTGGGTATTGGAATCGGTTTACGCCCCATTCATTTAAAAGAAATTTTTGCGTCATGGCCGCCGATCGACTGGTTCGAAATCATCAGCGAAAATTTCATGAGTGGCGGAATGCCGCTGAGAAATTTGGAGAAGATTCTAGAGCGCTATCCTGTCGTTATGCATGGGGTAAGCCTTGCCATCGGAAGCGCGGCACCTTTTGACTGGGACTACTTAAAAAAATTAAAAGCGCTTGCAATAAAAACAAAAACACCTTGGCTCTCCGATCACTTGTGCTGGGGGAGGCTACCCGGAGCCCGTTTTCACGATCTCTTACCTCTTCCCCGTCGGATGGATGTGGTCAATTACGTTGCCGAAAGAGCAAAAATCGTTCAGGATTTCCTTGAAATCCCTTTTGCCTTAGAAAACCTCTCCTCCAATGCCAATTTTACAGACGATGAGATGCCTGAGTGGGAATTCTATGCTTCCGTTGCTGAAAAAGCAGACATTTCGATGATGCTGGATGTGAATAATATTTATGTCTCAAGCCGCAATGAAGGCTATGATCCCAAAGAGTATTACTCCAATTTACCGCTGGATCGAGTTATTCAGATCCATTTAGCCGGCCACAGCGATTATGGGCGGTATATCTTAGACACACATGACCACCCGGTTCGGGATGAAGTGTGGGAAATTTACAGGGAGGTTTACCCCAAGACAAAAGGAGTTTCAACTCTTTTGGAATGGGATGATCGTTTTATCCCTTTTGAAGACACTTGGAAAGAAGCACTGAAAGCCAAAGAATACCAAAGACAAATCGTTTATGATTGAAGTCATATGCCCTAACTCACTTTTGGAAATTCAAACATGGTTTGCAAAAATCATCACATCCCCGCTGCAAGAAAATAGTCGAAGCAATCTTCCTGTTTATCCAGACAGCCTCAACCAAGAAATCCAACAGAAAATTCATCCGGGGCCCCAATTAAAAAGTGAAGAGAGAGTTGGAGTCTACCATCAACAATACTGGTGGCGGCTAATTACAATCATGCAAGAAATCTATCCTAGCCTCGTGCACCTTTTTGGATATGAAGATTTTAACCGTTTGATCGCAGAACCCTATCTTCTAGATTGCCCTCCGAACCATTGGTTTCTTTCCTATATAGGATCCCATCTTCCCGAATGGATCAAAAGGAAATATCAAGGGGAAAACTGCGATCTGGTTTCAGCACTTGCCTGTCTTGATCTGGCTTATGAACACATCATTTTTACTGAAATCCTTCCTAAAATTGAGCCAAATGAAATCGCCAATTGTGATGAAAAAATATTGTATCTGCAATCTTTTGTGATGCTTTTTGAATTTGATGTTGATTTTTTTACCTTTCGAGCCAAGCTTTTAAAACATCCATTCCCTTATTGGCAAACCCACCAGCTGCCTCGAATTAAGAAGAAAGGCAAGAAAAAATTTTTTGTCCTTTTTCGGAAAAACGAAATCAATTTGTACGAAGAAATTTCTGAGACACAATTTGCCATTTTAAGAAGATTCCAAGAAGGAGCTGCCCTGGTCGATCTGACAGAGCTCCTTTCTGTTTGTGATAATATTGTAGATTGGTTTCAAAAAATTGCATCAAGAAACTGGCTTAGTTTAAGGAGCATATATGATTAAATTTCTCTACTCACAAGTAGCTGTCGTAGGCAATTTCGTATCCTCATTTTTTCTTTTGATTATTCGTTTATACTGGGGATATCAGTTGGCCATGACTGGCCTTGGGAAACTTACCCATTTAACTAAAGTCACTGCGTATTTCCAATCGCTAGATATCCCGATGCCACACCTAAATGCCATTTTAGCTGGCAGCGTAGAGTTTCTAGGAGGAATTTTATTAGTCTTGGGTCTTTTTTCCCGCATTGCCGCTATCCCTTTGTTCGTTCTCCTATGCGTTGCTTATGCAACAGCTAGCAAAGCGGCTCTTACAGAGTTTACCACAAAGCTCGATCCTTCTCTTATTTTCAGTGATACAGCCTTTCTCTTTATTTATGCTGTCATAGTCGTATTCTGCTTTGGTCCTGGCAAAATATCTCTTGATTATTGGCTTACAGATGCACACAAAACAAAAACAATGCCGTAGGAAGCTACCTCGACTTTGCAACTTTTGCTGGCCTCTCTCAACTGGAGCTTGGACTAAATTTGGCCTGCAGGGACGAGCGAGACAAAATCAGATCTAACTGACCGACGAAGTCAATAGCGCTAGCTATTGATGAGGAGGAAGTTAGATCTGATGAAGTCGCAGCCGTCACCTGCAGGCCAAATTTAGTCC
>CAJCHM010000071.1 GCA_903970255.1 Acidobacteriota bacterium | reverse complement strand
CCATACCACGTTGAGTACCATATCATCCCACACCAACTTTTTGCAAACATTTCATTTTTAATAGCTTGCATATACGTTTCAATTTCCCTAATACTTCTTAATACTCCCCTAAAGGGGAGAGGGGAGTTTCACTCCCCGCCGCACCAACGCCTCCGGCGTGCGGTTCCCCACAGATGGAAAGTACGCAAAAATAACGCAAAATGTTTACAAAAAAGAACATCCTGCTGCATTTTGGTATTAAACTGGTGTCTTATAGGCGCCGCGATCTTATTGAGGTTCAGATGCCGATCATTGTTGTTGGTGGAATTAAAGGGGGGAGTGGTAAAACCACGCTTTCTACGAATCTTGCTGTAGTCAGATCCTTAGAAAAAGGGAACAAGGTCTTGTTGGTAGATGCCGACGAGCAAAGAAGTGCCTGTGATTGGGCTGAGCATAGAGAATCTCTGGGGGTGCCAACACCATGGACTACAATTTCATTGCTGGGAGCCTCCGTTAGAAATCAGTTAATGAAGATGGCAAAAGATTATGACGATATCATCATCGACACTGGAGGCCGCGATACAACTAGCCAGAGGTCTGCTTTAACAATGGCTGATCTATTCCTCATTCCCTTTCAGCCCAGATCTCTTGATGTATGGACATTGGGGAGTGTGTCTTCCTTGGTAAGCGAAATTAAAACAGTCAATCCTAATCTTAAAGCTTTTGCTGTGCTCAATAGAGGGGATGTACAGGGTTCTGATAATTCAGGAGCAGCAGAGATTCTTAAGGAAAAAGAATCTGAGGGGATTTTTTATTTAACAGAAACCATTTGCCAAAGAAAGGCATTTGCCAATGCCATTGCCGAAGGTCTTGGGGTGGTCGAGTTGAAAGTCCCTGACAAAAAAGCTATTGCAGAGATCAAACAGCTCTGTAAGGCTCTGTTTGAGAAATGACACCACAACGGTATTATTATGACAATTAAAAAAAAGGCATCCAAATCCCACGACACACCTATTGAAGATGCTATAGGTGAGGTGATTGGACGCGGAGGAAAGACTGCCTACGATGATGACAATCTACATATAAAACAGGAAGAGAAAGAGGTTCGCTTTACCCTGCGCATTCCCTGCGAGTTGATTCATAAAATCGATCATATGCGTAAAAATAGAGTGGGGAATGTTTCCCGCAATCAATGGATTTTAGAGGCGATTAACAATGCTGTCAAATAAACGCCTTATTGACACCGGTTTAGTGCTTTTTGCGTCAATGAATTCTGAAAAGCTCGAGCAACACTGTCAAACAAGTGCTTTTTTGACACCAATTTAATGACTGAGTCAATTCAATTGTTTTTTTTCTATTGGTTTGGAATACTGTTTCATTACGGTATTTCTATCCATGAATTTCACTCTAGAAACCACAACTGAACCAAACCCTGAACCACTCTCTGGTTCTTTGCCAAGTTATGAGAAGACGATTTCTGCCAGACAGGAGATCTTATGGCAAAAACTATCTCAGCATACCCTAAGAATGGCCGTTTTCCAGTGGTTAAAAACCATTCGCAACCCGAACACATGCAAATCCTATAGCGTTGCCTTTGGAGAGTTGTTTACAAGGCGAATGTTGGATCCAGAATGGACTTTACAGAAGTTTAGCCTTGTGTCTCCGGAAGGGATCATCGACCGTATTAAAGTAGATCCCATCTTTGTTAAGGATAAATATGGAAACGATACAGCAGAGATGTGGTCAGAGCGCACCAGGGAATCGAGAATTGCCTGTTTTTTGTCTTTTACAAGGTATCTCTGCCGTAAAACAGAGGGGATGATTAGGCATGGGGTTCCTGGGAAAGAGGGGATTGAAAAGACTTTTGAACCTAAACCAAGGCGAGTCAAGACAGAAGCTCTTACAAGGTATCAATTGGCCTTGTTTTTTGAAGAGTTGGATAAAATCAATACTAGAGATGCCATGATTGCCAGACTCTGTCTTCATGGAGCTAAGAGGATTCATGAGGTCTTGCTCCTTACTGTAGATCAAATTGATTACGAGAAAAATCGGATCACATTTAAACAATCCAAGAGCCACTTTTCTGATGATTTCACTATTATTAACTTTAATAAGCAGACAGCTAGAACTCTTTTGGACGAGTTGAAACGCTATATTGGCAACAGAAAAGGGTATGTATTTATCACTCAAGGGGGGAGACGGGTGCAAAAGACACAAGTGGATCGTAATTTTTCAAAAGCCGGGAAACGAGCAGGAGTCCCATTCAGGGTCAGTCCTCATAATTTGAGAGCGACTGCTGTGACATTGTGGAAAGAGGATGGGTTTCAGGATTCTCTTATCATGAAAGCAACTGGGCATTCTAGCACAGAAATGGTGCGCCGTTATGACAAAACAGATATCGCAGATAATGTGACAAAAATCTCTTGTCTTATCTAGTTGTTGAGTTTTTATTTTGTTAGGTTTCAGCAAAAAAGACAGATCTTTTGAATAGAAAGAAATTTCTGTTAAATCACCCCTCCTAAAGGTTCCTAAAGGAACAGCTCTGTTCAAAGTGATGGTTAAAAAGAGGTATCCAATTAGTCTTCGGCAAAAGATGGATTTTTACAGACTACGCAATAAGCAAACTGGTTTGTAACTCTTCGATTTTTCGAAAAGATTAAAAAATAAAAGAGCGCTAAAAAGGAAGATGTGGGGGCCATGGAAAAAATGAAAAAAACTTTGCGTTTTGTTCGCTTAATTAAAAATGTAGGGCGCATTTGAGGCTATCCCATCGGCAATTATAATCACCTTTAAATGGGGGTGTTATCTCTTAAAATTTCCAATAAACCGTTTGGCCGCATTGCGCTCACAGTCATTTTTGCAACACTGTTCACAACACACTTTGCTAGAGGAAAATTCTCCTGTGCCATCTAGGGACAAGAGGTAATAGCCCTCTAGAAATTCAAATCCCTCCAGACATTTTATTCTTTGTAATTCAGCGAATATTTTCTTAAAGGCTGGCCGAATAAAATTCGGATCAAGTTCATCTAGACGTTCTCTGAGATACGTATCTGAGGGAGGGCGGTTAATGTGATAAAGCATCTGGAGATTCCCATCAAGAATATCGCGATACTGATCATACTTGAGTAAAGAAGGAAATTTTAAGCCGAAGACAGCGAGTCCCGACATGAGCACATCAGCAAATGAAATGGGCGCAGTTATTGGCAGTTTTCTGGGATCTTTTGGAACTGATGATAGACGGATGCAACCACGGGAATGCTCATAACAAGGACCTTGCAACAAAAATAAAGGTCCAGAAGTTTGTGAAAGAAATATTTTACTTACATGAGAAAAATGACCGGCGGGAATTGCTGCGGAATTTAGACATTTGAAACTGTGAATAATTCCTTTTTGTTAGGGTGAATCTGTAGAAGGAATTCTTCACAGCTGAGGCAATGGATTTGGTTTTTGATAACCCGATTGACTCCTCTGTAAAGAAGAATTGGCGTACATTCTGGGTAATCTTTTTTAAATTCTTCAAGGCCGCGTAAATCTTGAGGATGTACTTTTGTGCTGTTTTTCACTTCAATTGCCCAAAATCCTCCAGGCCCAAAAACAATAAAATCAACTTCTAACCCCCCACGAGTTCTCCAGAAACAGAACTGGTAGTTGCCGATTTGATTTTGAACCCATGCCCTGATGTGCTGGGCAACTAGCCCTTCCAAAGCAGCCCCTTGGATTTCTAGCCCCTGGTCTTTTAAACTGCGTGGCCTTAAAGATCGGAAAACCCCAGCATCGAAAATATAGAGTTTGGGGTGATGAGATAGTGCCCTCTGAGCTCTATTTGTAAAGCAGGGGATTGTAAAGGATAAAAGCAGATCATGTAAAATCTGCAAATAACTCTCTATCGTTTTCCTCGATATTTCACATTCGCGGGCGATATTAGAAAGATTGATTTGGTTGGCATGAGAAAAGCTAATCACTTCAAGAAATCTGGCAAAATCATCAATTTTTCTGACCAAACTCTCTGCATAGACCTCTTCTTTCAAGTAGATGCCCGCGTAGGTGTGCAAGACATCCTCTGGAGTTTCAGAGAGAGCAATCAGAGGGACCATCCCTATTTCCAATGCTTTTTTTAGATCAAAACGGTCTTTAAGCTCTCCAGCAAAGAAAGGAAACATATGTTTGAGTAAGGCTCTACCAGCTAAAAGATCAACACCGGCTCGTTTTAGTTTCCTTGAGCTTGATCCTGTGAGGACAAATTGCAGACCTCTTTGTTGCTCAATTAGCCCGTGAACCTCGGATAAGAGATCTGGTGCTTTTTGGACCTCATCAATCACAATGACAGAATCATTTTGCAATGGCTTTACGACTTCCCTTAATCTTTCAGGAGCTGCCAGATAAAAGCGGAGGACCTCGAGATTTAATAGGTCGATCCAAAGGGCATTCGGATATTGCATCTTTAGCCAGGTCGACTTGCCTGTGCCTCGTGGGCCGAAAAGGAAATAACTCTGTTTGGGTGGGGTGAAAAATCGGGTGATCCATTCCATAAGTCCTCATTTTTTATCTAATTATGCCATTTTGTTGATATAAATGGCAGCAAAAGGTGGAAAATGCATTTATATTTTATAAAATACTGATCATCATGGTTTTACAACAATATAATTGCTTCATAATGACACCATTTAAGTGTCTTTTAAGTGTTTAAATGGATAAGGTTCATCCGTCAAATGCGTACCTTCCCATAGAGAACAGGTTTATCGACCTGAAAAAGTGAACTACATTAATAATTAACTACTTAGAGAGATTCGTCCGACAAATGAGTCCATAACGTTATTTCTTTCCCTCCCCCCTCTGTGACACACAGAGGGGGGGGGAAGTGTTACCTATGTGATCGACTGAACCTTAGGTACGCATTTGTCGGATGAACCAAAAGAATTTATAGGTCTGAAGGTAGACAGGCCCGGGCCGCGCAAACAAAAAATCGGGTTCTGGCCGCTGCGAAACACCTTTTTGAGGCAGAAGGTTTTGAGCCGGTCACTATAGAAAAATTGGCCCGGATTGCAAAGGTTTCTGCTCCAACCATTTACTCGCTATTCCAATCTAAACGGGGGGTCCTGCGAGCCCTTATGGATGAAGCCCTTCCCACGGATCAACATCAGGCTCTTGTCGAAGAGGGGGAAAGGGGGAAATCGGCAAGGGGGTGGTTGATAGTAGCCGCTAAAATTTCACGACAATTATACGATGCTGAAAGAGAGCAAATGAGTATTTTTCAAGGAGCTTCTGTTTTAGCTCCCGAGTTCAAAGAACTTGAAAAAGAAAGGGAGGAGAGACGCTATAAACGGCAGGAACAATCGGTCAGAGAGATGGCAACAGAAGGGCCTTTTAAGGGAGGGATTAGCTTGGTTAAGGCACGTGATATCTTATGGGCTTTCACTGGGCGCGATATGTACCGCATGTTAGTCGTTGAACAAGGATGGACATCGGATGAATATGAGAAATGGCTAGGTGAGCTGCTCATAGCGACTTTGATCGAAGACGCTTAGTGCATGTAACGGTTTAAGACGACCACCATCGCACATGATAGGTCGCTCTTGCCACCGCCTGGAACAGATCTTCCTTCATACACTCCGGAAGTCATTGATTTAGCAGGCGAATTGGGAATGAAGTGGAGATAGGATTGCTCTTTACTTTGGAAGAAAGCAAGTTTCACATTGATGATACTTCCCCATCATTATGGACTCAGTGATGTATAATGTCGCTAAGAGACTACATTTACATTTAGGCAGCGGTATTCTTATATAACCACCTGAAAAACAGACGATTGCAAGAATCCCACAGCTGTCGGATTGTCGGATTGGCCTTGTTTACCTTATCGGTCACTGCGCTCAGTATGCGAGGGGTGACTTTCCCTGGGATTTTCTTGCTCAGGAGCAGAAAATGGTGACCGAAAGTTCTCTCTATGAAGGTGAGCATGGTTAAAAAGAGGGAACTTTCGCTTCGGGAGGCTTTCTGTTCGATCCCGAGTGAAAAAGAGCCTGATCAATCGGATTAAAATTTTCACTGTATGTAAATGAGAATAATGATTTATATTTCATCCGAGGATAGCAACAAATCTTATTGCCCTCTACTTGTTCAATACCTAGGAGAAAATATGGATCGACAAAAATTAGTGCAAAAGCTCAACTCCATGACTCAACGTTTAGACCACATGGTGCCACACGCAAATCTGCCTGATTCCATGAACCATCAAGCAATGCTTGAATTAGAACAAATTTCTGCGAAACTCTATTTATTATTGCCCGATCCATCCCTCTCCCCACTAGAGCGAATCGAGCGACTTTCTAGAGTTTTAGAAGATACTGATCCAAATTTAGAACATCTTCAATCCGCTTACGATAAAGTGAAAGCGATTGAAGAAAGACTAAACTCTCTTATACCCGACAAAGACATGAGCTCTATGGATAAGATCAATTTTATGGTTGAAAAACTTCATAAATTGGTTCAAGGAAAAGCAAAAATTATACAAAAACTCGAATACTTAGGAGATCCTAGAGTGCCTAAAGAAGCTGGAGTTGATTTAAGCCCCAATTTAAATGCACTATTTACTTAATGCTATTTCTTCGAATAGAGGCATTAGCATCACGCTCGTCGATGTGAAAAACATAGACGAGCTCTGTTCAATTTATATCGAGATTTAGAATACAAATTTAATAATTCGAGAAAAAAATGACCATTACTACTAATCGTGAAAGCGCGATCAATTTTTATCATTCCTTAATCGAAGAATTCTCCGCAAGAGCACCGGAACTTAATTCATGGATGAGCCAACTCCCTCCCTATTTATGTAAAATAGGAATTTCCGAACCAAAAGATCTATCCAATATCAAAAACATCGCACAAGCCTATACAGGAAATCAAAGCTGCGAATTTCAGTACATCACAACAGATTATGGCATGATATCTCTATGTGATGGCAATTTCTTAGACAAGCTATTCAAATCCTTGCCTCTTTCAGGCTACATTGTAAAAAAACCGTCCCAAGAATTTTTTAATTGCCTCGAGAAAGCTTTCGAGTTATTGAAGAAGATTGATGAAGGCTTCTTAACATTTATACACAATTTTACAAGCCTTATAGTTTTGTTAGAAAAAGATCCAAATCATACTAACTCTAACCCGCTAACTTCCGTCTCGCTGCCAATTTTCCCCTTTTGTACTTTTATGACAGAAACAGCATTGCTTCATATTGCCCCTGATATTATTTTCCCAAACAACAGTTTTTACGCCCTTCTGGAGAATTTATATCATGAATCAGCTCATCAAGAGCTTTCTTTTAAATTACTTGCAGAGGATATTTTTATTGAAAATTTCGATCCGTCTACTGCCGCTAAAGTAAACATTCCATGGAGGAAAACTCAATGGGAAATCGACAGAGTACTTCATGCTGCTTACGTTTATTGGAGATTAATTCCATTGCGGAGGTCAAATAAGCTAAAAAATTTATTCAGTGAAGTAGAACTTTCCTTAATAACAATGGCAGCTGAAAGAGGTGAGAGCAATTTCAGATACTTAACTGCAAAATTGCAGGAAGTTAGCAACTATTTTACTGATCATGGGAAGACATTTTTAAACCAACTATGTTAATGGAAAAAACTAATAAAACCTTAATGATGGTTTGGTTAGGACAATTAGTTTCGGCTATTGGGGCCAGTCTTACATCATTTGCAATTTCCATTTGGATTTTTGAAAGTACGGGTCGAGCTTTTTTGAGTTCTAGCATTATCCTAGTTCGCTTCTTACCGATGGTACTCTTAAGTCCTTTAGCGGGAATGGTAATCGATCGCAGAAACAAAAAAGGCACATTGCTAATTGTAGAAACTTTATTGTGCATTAATAGTTTTTTTCTTTTATACATGTTTGCGAGTAACCATATAGCTATTCATACTATTCTTATAGTGATGTTGATTGATGGCTGTTTGGATTGTGTTAGATCGCTTATTTACGATTCAAGTGTATCTATCTGGCTTGATAGAAAGGATTTTGGAAGAGCAAATGGTTTAATTTCTCTTCTGAATTCCATTCCTATCGTTGTCGCACCTTTGATCGCGGTTTCTCTCATGGGGGCTTTAGGAATTACCTGGGTGATATTTGTCGACTTCATGAGCTTTTTCGTAGCAATACTTACGCTCTTTTTCATCAAACTCCCGAAGCAAGAGCCAGTTGCTTCAAACCCTGTAACTTTGCAAAATTTGGCAATGGGATTTAAATGGATCCTTCGGAATGCTAAAGTCGGATCTATCCAATTTATTTTTACGGCTTTGAATTTCTTTAATGGGATTGGGATCGCTTTAATTACTCCTTATGTCTTAACGCGCACAAGTGGTAATGAAAATGCTTTAGCTCAGATCTCAACGCTTGGGGCAATAGGAGCTGTAGCAGGAGGACTTTTTATCAGTGGTGTTAAATCCCCCAAGAATAAAATTCTAGCGGTCCTCATTGGGTTAATGATTAGCGCCTTAGTTGGAAGAGTGGGATTTGCTTATGCGTTTACTTTAGCAGGATGGTGTACAGCTATGTTTATACGCCAATTTACCATTCCAGTTGCCAACGGATGGAACCAGGCCATTTGGCAAGAGGAGGTTCCTAAGGAAATTCAGGGTTCCATTTTCGGAGCGCGCCGTGTCTTAGGACAAGGGGTTTTCCCGTTGGGGGTTTTTCTTGGTGGTTTCCTGGGTGAGAAAGTATTCGAGCCCTTTTTTTCTTCTTACGGTGCAGGAATAGGCTTTGCTGTTCTTATTGGTATTGCAGGAATCGGAGAAATATTATCAAGCACATTAGGCTACTTTTTCTTTAGAAGGGCTTATGCAGCTCCCCTAAGACAGATTGGAGTACCAGAAGAATAATTTTCCAAAAAACAAAGTTCAGCACCTCTACTAAACCCATCAAAGATCCTTAATCATTGGCTAAGTCTTTTAACAATTGGATACCATACCATTGATCATGTATTCCGCCACAGGAGTGGCGACAGCAGCGACGAAGATGCCACCCACTGGAAATAGCGTATTGCACACTGCCTGCATTCCTAAATTCAGACCAATCTTAAAGCTGGCCTTGACTCCATTTCCCACGGCCTCTTCCATAGTCTCTGCATTCCACATCGCTTGTGCCACTTGTGTAACACCAACCACAGTGTTGACTCCAGGAATCTTTTTAGCGACATTGGGAAGTACCTCTTTGACTGCACCCCTTGTTGCCTCAAAAGCAACGCGCTGCGCCCCTCCCCATGCTGTGCTTTTTAATGATTCCGTTCCGATGGTCGCGATTGTATTAATATTCAATTCTCCATTGGAGATTAAATTCCCATTCAACAATTCGGTGGTGGCCATTTGCAGGGCAGCTGCTCCACATGCCGTTCCAGCACCATCGATCTCCTTGCCTAATTGCTTGCCAGCCTTCTTAATCCCATGCCCGAAAACACGATTGACTTTGCCATCCAAACGTGCGGCCCGGCTCATGGACTGAGATAATTGGGCTTTTTGCTTAAGATCCGCATGAAATTTTTCGGCTTTATCTCTGTTTACCAGTTCGTGCTTCCCATCTCGATCAATTCCAATTTTTTCTCCATCTCTTGCATTATTCAGCCTCTTTTGTAATTTATTTGATTGTTCGGTAATTTTTTCAGCATCTTGCTCCATTTTTTTGGCATCAGCGATTTTTTTATCGCCCTGTTTCATCATTTCTTTTCCTGCCAACTTCACCTCCTTTGCCTTGCTTTTTAAATTATTTTTAAGTGTTTGATAGGGATTATCGATAAAGTTCGGAGTAGGTTTTTTGAGCGGGGTCTCTTGAGGAGCAGGGTCCTCAGCAGCTTTGTCTTCTGGTTGTTCGATTGCAAATGCATTTTCAGATGCCTCTGTCAAGTTATCGCCACCTTCTTTGGCCAGGTCACCCCGTTCCTCTTCTGTGGTAAGGGGATCGCGGGGAAGGAGATTGTCTCCACCCAATAGCACCGGATTTTGTTGCACGATGATAGGATTAGGATTTTTATGCTCGCTGACTAGTTTGTCTAGCTCCATCGTACACTTTCTCTTGGCAATCCCGAATTTTTCTCCTTTATGAACCTGAGTCACCCGGTTTTTGAGGTAATCTGGGCCATTAATGACCTCAATTTGACACTGATGTCCATTCCAACCCGACTGAAAAACATATGCCTGGATTTTTTCTCCTTGAATCGTAGTCTCCAGATAAGCGGGAGTTCTATCAAAGGCGCAAAGTTTGGGATTTGGCGGAGGCAACGGATTGCCTGAAGAATCTCTATAAATTTCGGGGATACTTTGGGGATGCGAATGCGATGTCTGTGTCACTGATACAAAAACGCGGCCTTGACTTTGGCTAATCGGGAAATCCACGTAGTGATAAGGCTGGGATCCTATGGGGCGAGAATGCATAAAATAAGCTCCTCAAAAAAAATTATGAGGCTATTTTAGAATCAAAGAGCATTTGCACAAAGAGAATATGCGATTTTGAGAACTTTTGAAGCGACTTTGATCGAAGACGCTTAGTGCATGTAACGGTTTAAGACGACCACCAATGTCGGTGGTCATCCCTATCATCGTCATCACGGTCGTGTCGATGATGATCATCATGATGGTCATCATGTCGATCGTCTCTATCCGCTAAATCTCGATTGCCACAAGAAGAAAAAACGAAAAGACTCAGCATTAAAAAAATTTTACCCATAATTTACCCTATAACTTTTAGATGTTATAATTTTTATTTGACAGCTCTTTATTTTTATGTCGATGGAAAAAGACCGGGGGTTTTTCCGCCCTTTTACTTTGGAGGGGAAGAGACCCTAGTTTTGACTTGGTAAAATTGAAAGATTTCTTTAGCGTGTGTAGAGGAATGAATATTAATCTCCCTCCGTGAAGTAGTGATTATGTTCTACATATCGTCGAAAAAGTTCTCCGCATTCTTCGTCTGGAGTCAGCTTCTCTTTGCCAGTGGAAATCCATTGTTCTCTGTCACGATCCCTGTCACTAGCACCGACAGCTTTTACGGAACTCCCGGTACTCTAGGTGCAGCCCTTTACTTAGCTGAAGATGGCGATGTCATTGACTGCTCGCCCATTGCTGGGCAGATGATCAGCTTTACAGGCCACCCTTTACCAGCAATTGGACAAAATTTCTCATCGCCCGCCTCCTCTGTTACTATTCTCGGAAATGGAGTGATCATCGACGGGGGGAGCATAGTCACAGTTTTTTCTCTTGCATACGGTTCGGCCACGATTACTGATTTCACGATTCAAAATGGTCTTTCGCAAGGGGGGAGTGGAGGTTCGGGGCTTACCGGAGGTGGCGGTGGAACCGGCGGTGGTGGGGCGCTTTACATCCACTCAGGCGCCACTATGACCATCTCTGCTATCGGTCTCAATAACAACCAAGCCGTCGGTGGTGCTGGCGGCGCTGGCAGCACGGGCGGCTCAGGTGGCGGTGGCGGTGGCTATGGAGGTGGTAGTGGAGGTCCCGCAATTGCGGCCGGTTCTACCGCAGGTTCTGGCGGCGGCGGCGGTGGCAATAGCGGTGGGGCCGCGGGCGGCAGAGATGGCGGGTTTGGATCTCCCAATTCTTTCTCAAACTTCGGCGGTGCTGGCGGCGGGGGAGCGCGACCCACACCCCCTTC
>CAJCHM010000070.1 GCA_903970255.1 Acidobacteriota bacterium | reverse complement strand
TAACCTGATACCATGACCGCTTTTAGAACTGTGTTTAAAAATCACCTACTTACGCAGGAAACATTCCTACGGCAAAACATACGCTTTGCATTAATGATTTTACACGTCTGAGTATTTTTCTCCACTACTATTAATTACTCCTGTTTGTGTTTTTGAAGAAAAACTTTACACCTGGTTTAGTTTCTTATTCCACTGCCCAGTTTTTGGGGGGCAGCGCACTTTCCACAATACTTGACGATCACACGCGCCATCTGGTTAGGAACGTATGAATAGGGAATGATTTGTTGGTCGATAAGCCTTAAAGTAGCTGGATCCGCTCCAAGATCAATCGCCTTTTGCTTTGCCATTGCGTACAATCTATCTAGAACCCCTTCTCGGTTCTGCAGACTAACAACTGTATCGACACTTCCTGAGATTTCAGCCAAAGCTGCCCCATAAGCGTTGGCAACGTTAAAATTTGAAGGAATAGAGTATCTCTCCTTAAAAAAATAGGGAGGAAGCAATCCTGCGCCACCTCCGACAAAAATCACTGGCAAATTCTCCCCCTCTCCCTGGATTTTGGGTAAAAGCGCTTCGATTTTGGCTTGGACTGAATCGAAGATTGTTTTGCCCTTGACAGCACAAATTGAGGCAAGTTGGGGGGTAGCCTCTGGGATATCTACGTACTTCATCATAAGAGCTGCATCTGTCAGCGTGAGTTGATTTCCGCCAAAGCTCTGCGCCAGTGTGGTCAGGAATTTTCCTACACTTTTGGGGCCAATTTTTGGTGTATCGCCATCAAAGCTGATGATGCTTCCTCCTCCAAGTCCGATCGATAATACATCAGGCATGGGGAAGTTCAGCAAAACGCCTCCGATGTTGGATTTGTTTAAGCTCCGCACAGGAAAGCCTGAGCGGACGTAACCCACATCTGTCGATGTGCCGCCGATATCGACGACAATGGCATCACTTAAAAGTGCTAGGCGGGCAGCTCCGATAAAAGAGTTGGTGGCCCCTGCTGAAATGGTAAGAACGGGATAATCGATTGCTCTATTGAGGTCGATGAGGCTGCCATCATTTTGTGTGACCATTAAAGGACAAGACAATTTCAGCTTTTCACAAGCTGTTTGAAGAGCAAGAAACCCTTTCTGCATCACTTTTTTAAGGGAGGCATTGAGAATTGTCGAATTTTCTCTTTCGATAAATCCGATTCCCCCAATTTCACAAGAGATCGAGAGGGGAAAATCCTTCCCTGCAATTTCAAGGGCAATGGCCGCAACATCTCTTTCTTGCTGGCCGCTTAAAGGGGAAAAAACGCCGACGATAGCGATACTCTCTACTCCTTTTTCAAGAAGGCTCTGTATTGCCTGTGCGGCTTCCTTGTTGCAAAAGGGAGTGAGCGGGGAACCATAACATTCCAACCCTCCGTTGATCGTCTCCGATCCTCCGATCACAGCCTCCCTTAAATCCTGCGGCCAAGAAAATGCAACAGGAAATCCTTCTGGCATCTGGCCTGCAATCCGAATCACACCCACACGGAAAAGATCTTTTTTTTGTAAAATAGCATTGATTGCGTGTGTGGTTCCTACAAATACTCCTTTGATTTGAGCGGTATCAATGGGGGTTTTTTGGAGAAGCTGCGTGATGGCCTCTGAAAAACCTTGGCTAATGTCCTCTGTCGTGGTTGCTTTGATGCTTGAAATGATTTTATTATTTTGGTCGACAAGAACCGCATCAGTATTTGTTCCGCCGATATCTATACCAATCACATAAGAATTTCTCATACAGTAGCTCCTTGATAATCAAAATCGTATCCAAAGGCGCGAGGGCCGACAAGCTTCAACCCTTCCGGTGTTTGCCAGATTTTGGGAGAGGGCAGGGAGATTAAAGCCACTTGAAGACCATACTTAAGAGCTTCGCTGCAAAGGGGCGTTCCACTATTTTCCTCCATGAGGGCTAAAAGATCAGGTGTTGAAGCAAAGATCGCATCCCCACTTTTTGCTAGAAGATATTCGTTCTGATAAAGGAGTATGATCTTCCTCTCTTCAGATAAAATTGTGACGGACCCTTGTAAAAATCCCCCCTTGACCGATTGATCAATGTCGATAATGGTTCCTCTACAAAGCAGTGTTGCACCTGAATGTTCGATACAGGCTTGAACTGGATCATTGCCCTTGATTCGAGCGGTTGTGATGATCTCCCCTAGTTGCAATGCGTAAGACAATGTGCCGGGGATAACGGCTCTTTCAGCCTCTGTTTTTTCCATAAAATAAAAACCGATAGCTGCACTAGAACCCATGGCGACTGTGATCGATCTTGCAATTTTTTCTAAACTTGCTGCATCGATCGTTTCAATGACTACCGTATTACCCAAACAGTCAGCCATTACAGCAGGAGTTGCTTTCAGGTTTTTTAGATAACAGCTACTCATCTGCAATTCTGGAAAAGCTCTGCCTATCATATCCGCATCCAAAACAGGCAGACCCCATTTGGCTGCAATGAGAAGGGGGGTAAAAGCGTTAGCCCCGCCGATTTCAGCCGCCATTAATACAGTGGGTTTGCGCTGGAGTGTTTTTATTAGGGTTTGAAGAAGAGCATCAAGCTCCCTTCCGCTGAGCACTCTTTCCATATTGATCAAAGGTGCTCCCATGAGAGATAGCGGCACGACAAAGTCATCGCTTTTCAGTTCATCAATGGAGATGACGTTGATGGGACCATACTTTTGCATCAGATATTTTGTGATGCAAAGGGAGTATGCGGGATCCCCTCCACCTCCAGATCCTAAAATAGCGCTTCCCAGACTTAAATTTTCTAAATCATCTACTGTCAACTGCTTCATAACTTATCCTTTTTTTAAAAATTTTATTT
Source organism: Acidobacteriota bacterium (assembly GCA_903970255.1). GTDB lineage: Bacteria > Chlamydiota > Chlamydiia > Chlamydiales > Rhabdochlamydiaceae > CAJCIW01. The sequence continues at coordinate 17,201 of CAJCHM010000070.1, read as the reverse complement.
AATGCGATCTGACATACAAAGGATGCGATGAATGCATCAAATGCAGGCACTCCCGTAATGAAAATGTGAAAGAAAGAGGAACTAAGACCTACGGCAACACCAATTGACCAGCTGAGGATAGAGGTCCAAGAGGATCGTGTACCATTCCCAAAAAGATAGTTGGATAGAATCACAGCTCCCATCCCTCCTATTGTGATCCCAAGCAGATCCAGCACTCCCTCCATATTCCCAAGAGGATTAAAGCAAGCAATTGCGGTACCTATCGCTCCGAGCCCTAATGTGCGCAGGATTGAGGTCCACTTTCCGGGTAAGGAAAATGAGGATGTGATTGCAGAAAAGAGATTGGCATTGTTAGTTGCCCATCCGGATAGAAGGACAAAACTGCTCACCCACACCATCCACAACAAACCGTGCCCTGCTTGCAATACTCCTAAAATAGAATCCCCGCCAGTCACAGCAGTGAGATAAATCCCCACAGCTTCGATCAAGGGTACAATCAATCCATAGAGCAATAAAATACAGATCCGCGCGTCTTTCTTTGATTTGGCAAACCTAAAAAAAGTTGGCAAATCGATCACAGCTGCAATGTTTGCACCAATGATCAGAGATACCCCTCCAAGCCACGTCATCGCAAACGGGATTGCCATCGGCAATGATCCCGATGTAAAAAATACAGCATACAACAAGGTGAGCCCCAATAGTGGAGCGCTGAAATTGGACATCCATTTCATGGCCCTCATCCCCAAACACATCACGCTACTCAGGGCAATTCCAATACCCACATTGAGATAAAGGGAGGGAATTGCAAAGCCTATCATGGTTAAAAGCTGATCAACGCTCAAGCTCATCACATTGAGCTGAATCCCAAACCAACCTAGCATTGAAACGATCATCAATACTGCGAAGAGGAATCTCCCCTGATTTCCGAAATAGCTGGCAGCGTGCTCAACTGTGCTCTGGGGCCTTTCTGTGCTCAGGGAAGCCAAAAAGTACCCAATGACCAGCAAAAAAACATTGCCAAGACCTAATGCGAGCAATGCTGCAGACCACCCAAATTTTTGACAGATGAGCTGCCCGACCATGATAACAGGGAGACATAATGTCCCCCCTGCTTGGATGCTTAAAAGCTGCAGCCAAGATTGCTTTTTTTCAACGATCAAGCTCACTTGTATTCCCCTTCAATTTTTATATTTTCACAATAGGATGCGATGAGAGTAACAGCTCTTTGCGGCCAAGCCTCAAGGGGTATTCCCGGCATCGCGGCACGAACAATCCGTTCAGCCCGCCCTAATTGCTGTGTTAGCAAAGATAGGTTTTTCACTTTTGCCGCATAAACGTGCTGGATAAAAAACATCCCGGGATTTTCCAGGCAATATCCTTCCCTTTTTGCGATCGTTTTATACCTTTGATATTCCTCATCATTTAGTTTCTCAATGAGTGTATCTTTTTTTTGGTCAGGGTATTGCCTGTGATCTGCAGCTCCGGCTAAGATAATATCGACGTTTTTCAAAGAGACCTCACACTTCCACCTCTTATTTGAAGGCAGCAGGTCTTCATTGCCCCATACAACCCCCTGCACAATGATTGCAGGCTTATCAAGATCTAGCGTGTAGGGCACCATGGATTCATAGTAGATACCTTTGCGATTACCAGATGGCTTAAAAAACAGACACTCCTCATTAACAACTTTATTTTGTTGGTCTTTAGCCAGAAATTTGGCGTAAATAACCAAAGGAATCTTTGCCTCTTTAGAGGCAAGTAGAAGTGTTTTATATGTCCAAAACATAGGGATGCTAACAAGACCCTTAGATTTGATCTCAAATGCTTTGGAACACATCTTTATCAAATTTTCATCCCTTAAGTTCTCTGCAAGCTCTCTAACAAAAACAACGGATCTTGCCGACAAACTGCACTTTAGCTCCTTAACTAAAGATTTGGTGAAGCCTGCCGTTACATCTCCAAACTTGATTAAGTTTTTTTCAACGGTCTTGTCATTTCTACATAAAGGGGCTGTCATTTTTGGAGGGTTCACTGTATTTGCTTGAGTAAGTAAAAAAGATTGAAGTAAGAAAACCTCATCCGAGGTCAACTCCACTTCCAACTTCTCCTTCTCCAATAAATCCTTCAACGAAAAATTCTTTTTTAGCATTAGAAACTCAAGGGATTTAGGATCGGATAACTCCTTAATCCTTTGGATTGCGTTTCCAATTTGCAAAGCAGTGGATGTGGCAAAATCTTTCGAGGCGATCATTACGATCTTAACAGCTCGAATCTGACAGGCATTTTCACCGACTAGAGCATCAAATTGCGCTAGATCACCACATTTTAAGGCATCGAAAGTACACTTGCTTGCTTGAAGGAGCATCTCATACTCCTTCAATCCTTTTTTCAACTCTCCGTTTAATTTGGCAGAGGGCTGATAGGGTAATAACTGACTTAAATTCATCATATAAAAACCAATAAAAATAAATTTTTAAATTTAAAACATTATTTTACATTTACGCAACAAAGCGACCGCGCAAATGTAAAGGAATTAATTTAGCTGCTGAATTTGAATTAGATAGAAAAGTTAATGCCTATCGAATCAAAAACAGTAAAATAAAAAATTAACAGGAAAAATTAGTGAGCTGAATGCCCATGATGGAGGGAATGATGGGAAGCAAGAATAGAAAATAAAGCGGAACTCATACATAAATCGAGCGGTGTTAGCACTCTACAGTCAATTTTATCGTTACACATGCTGTCCTCCTAAGAACAGGGTTATACCGGCTACTAGCTTTTGCCAGTAAGAGAGATTATGCACGATTGGCGACATAATGGTCAAGGACAGTTTTTCTTAAAAAACGGAAGTATAATGGAAGATATTGACCCCCTGACCCTTACAACTGGAGTTTGGACTAAATTTGGGCCATGTTCACCTTTACGGTCAATTTTCGGCCGTTTAGGCGTTAAATAGAAATGTCACCTTTTGGTAATCAGAAGTTACTGGTACTAAGGAGGTGACCTTTCTATTTAGCGGAAAGGTGACATTTCTATTTAACGCCTACACATTGAGGCTGGCACCTATCAAGAACAGGTAATGAGGACCTATCCAGGTTTAGCTCTTAAAAACCTCGACAAAATCACTGATGCGATCATGGAAATCAAGTTTGGCAAATCCCTAAACTGGGACTGGGGTGATCATTGCTAGCCATGATATGAATCTAGCTTCTAAGCTTCTAGATGTCGCCTATTTTTTAGAAGATGGACTGTTTGCAGAAAGCTATGATGCACGCGCTGGAGACCCTTTACCTGTCAACGGAAAGATTAATCAATTTTTGTCAGTTTTTTAAGACTGGACTTTAGCCATTAGGCAGCAGGAATTTTGTAATGGTAGAGGGAATTGCAAAACTTAGCTTCGCGACTCAAAGCTTGAGAATTTAAGTTTTGCACTCCTTTCTAAACACAGCAATTTCGCTATCGATCATCTCGATCCAGCGTCTCCATTTGGCAAGTTTGACCTCGATGTGGCAGCATCGGTTCTGCTGCTCTGTGCTGTCGGGTTGGACAAAGAACGCGCGCGATAAAAGCTTGTCGAGGGCCGGGCCCAATGTGGGGAAGAGACACTCAAACGCCTTTTCTTCCACAAAGTCGATCTCGAGAATCGTCATCTTTCCTGTGGGAAGGGTCAGCTCTGCCAAATGGGGATGGGTTTGCACTCTTTCTAATTCCTCAATCATCTGCTCTGCGATTTTTTTTAAGCGCTGAAGACTTGCAAAAATAGCTCCCATCTCCTCTTCAATCTTCTCTTTTAGTGGAGGCATTTGAAGCATTTGGATCTGGGCGTGAACTTGTGCGCGCAGATCTTGTGGTAAAGTCAATTCGTTTTGAATCACCTCAATCAGAGGTGCATTGGGGATATTGGGGAAACCAATCCCCTCTGATGAGACGTTAATGAAGCGATGGTTGGGGTGTTGCTTGGCATAAGAGGCAATGCACTCTGATTCCATTACCCATTTCACAAGGGTATGAACATAGTGGCCATGGATATCTTTCCGCTTTAAGGTGCGCTCGGGTGCTTTTTTGATTTTACACATCTCACTGAAAATCACATTGGAGGAAGGGATGACCCCTTCTGAATAACGGCGCATTCCTGTGTAGGCAAGATCAATCCCATTGAAAAGGATCGGATTGCACCCCATTTCAACAGCCAAGGCGATGCTAAGGGTTGTGACGGACATCGCCTCGATCCCAAGTTCTGGGCCTATGGGATCTCCTTTGATCTCCATTTGTTTTTCAAAATGCTGCTCGCAAGGTCCTCCGGTACCTGAGATGAGATAACCTCTATGCCCATTGATTGTATTGAAGACATCGTGTTGTAGGCGGGTTGCATAAATGAGCGGCATTTCAAAACTCGAGGCTATTTTGAGTCTCTCAAATTCTTCCGGGTTGGGATCGAGTGCAACGCCGATATGGGGATGAATCCCCTGATTGCTAAGCGCTGCAATGGTAGAACCACCGGCGATGATTAAAGCGCGATCTTCTAGGGCTTTTAGGTCGATGATGCTCTTTTCTAGGGAAGGTCCTGCGCCGCAGATGATAGCGGGGATGTTTTTGAATTTCCCTTTAAGGCCCGTTGCAAAGAAAGAACCGTGCCAGCGTTTAATATTGCAGAGCAGATTGGAAAGCATTTTGTGGGAGTAGAGTGATTCTGTCAGCTGAGCATGGGCAACGGCGCAACCTCTTAAGAGTGTGAGGCGCATCTTTTGAAAACGGCGTTTTTTTCGGTAAGAGTCTATGGCAACAACTTCGATACGCTCTGAGGGGAAAATAGCGACGATCTCCTCAATATGGGTATCGATTGTTTTGTCTTGCGACAAATAGTGGATCACAACTTGGGGATTGAGAAAAAAGGGTTCAGCGATAATTCCATGAATTGCTTGGAGTTCATCTTCTAAAAAAATTAATCTACGCTCTCTTTTTTCTTTGAGCCAACTCTCCAAAATCTCATAGCTTCTAATGGCAATGCCGTAAACATAGAGGATATCAACCCCATCGAGGTTAAGCTTTTGATTCAGCGGAAAGCTTTCAGTTTCAGGTGGGGGGAGTGGGGTGTAGCTAAGCAAAAAAAACAGTTCAGGATACCGCTCAAAAAAACGACTACTTCCAACGGATTCGGTTTGCATCCCAGACTCCCTTGCGCACTTTAGCCCCGTGCGGCTCTAAGTAGGATTTCTCTGTATAGGTCAGATCAGGAGAGAAAATCCCCTCGAGGATGAGCTTGCCCTCTTCATTCCACTCTTTCCGATCAAAGCGCAAGGTTGTGTGATAAACTCTCTCCTCTTTGGGTTTGCCGTCTGAAAAATAGCTGCGGCAAATCCCAAGGGGAAGGCCTTCTGAGTAGTCTGCCTCATCGATCAAAATTTGGTTCTCATTCCAAAGGCGATCCTTCCCCTGCCGCAGCCCATCTCTATAATGTAAAGAGCGTTTAGGGGCACCCGATTCCCAGAAGAGCTGAACGTGGCCATGCAATTTGCCATTGCGAAAAGGAATGAGGCTTTTGATTGCACCACTTGGATAAAAATACTCTTGAACCCCTTCCCATTCTCCATCTTTAAATCGCTGTAAACTTAAAATTGCGCCCGATAGGGAATAGAAATGGGCTTTGCCCATTTTTTTGCCATCGCAATACCAGGTCCTCGAGAGCATCTTCCCTTCATCAGAATAGGTGATCGAAGGTCCATGCAACTTGCCAAAAAGATAAAACATCTCCGCACACCTTTTTCCTTCCTCAGAAAAGAGGTGGCACTCTCCATGGCGCCTACCATCGGTGACTAAATAAGCAGCGATTAGGTTACCCGCCGCATCTTTGTCTTTAACAACTTCTTTGCCCTCTAATTTTAAGGGTAAACGGGGCAGAAAAAAATCTAAACGAATCTCAATTTCAAGCTCTTTATCGCAAATGATGAGCTTATCTTGGGTAAGGGTATATTGATCCATTCATGACCTCAAATGCGTTTCAATGGCTTTTTTATAAAAAAGCAGCTGATGGACGCGTCTGCCCAAAGGATGAGAGCAATTGCGTAAGATCGGATGCTTCCACACATTCCAAAGAGGCACTAGAAAGTAGAGGGTGCAAATCTCTTGCTGTAAATCATGCTCGAGCAGAGCATATTCTCCCGTTTCTAGAGGAGAATGGGGATAATGCTTTTCCCAAACTTTAAGAAGCTCATTACAGAGATTTAAACTTTTTTCAAAGCTTGCAAATACTTCTCTTTTCACATCCGATACTTTTTCTAATGCGACTTGTATTTTTTCAGCCTTAGCAATAAGGGAATGGACGATCCCTTCCACATCTTGTTGCTGCAAAGGCAGTGTTTCTACAATTTGAGATAACTCTTTGTGTTCAATTCCGGGAAGATGGATTCCTCCAGTGGAGGCATTGATCCAATGGATCTTTGGGTTTTTGTGAGTAAATTCCACAGTCCATTCGGCACTGATCAACCAGTCTCTTTTAGAGTAGATTTTGTTTTCAAGTTCGATGAATCCCTCTTGATTTTCATCCTCTGAAATTTGCGCTGCATAAGTTTCATTTCTACTACAAGAAAAGTCCATCCCTACAAAAATAATCGTATTGCATCCCAAATAAGCAGCTAAAGCGGTACAGAAGTTGGAAACTGTCCATCCAGAATCAAATTTTTCTGCAAATAAACCACATTCAGCTGCAAGTTTTGCCTCCAGTGGATAACTTCCTCCATCTGGCATCCAGATTAAAGGTCCATGGACTTTGCGTAAAATCTCGTGGTTCAAGCGCCCTTGGTAAAAAAGAGGCGTCTCAAAACTACCTTGTTCTAAAAATCTTTTATAGGGAGGTTGAGGGTCAAAATGAGCACTGAGATGAGGTGTAATACCATAAGCGCTTAGTGCCCGGACAGCAGTTCCCCCGGCGATAAGAACCGCTTTATTTTTAAGCTCTAGTAACCAAGGGATGGCACCATTGAGAGAGGGTCCTGCGCCACAGATCACTGCAGTCATGCCAGCAAATTTGCCCTCCAGTGAGGATCCTAGAGAAGATTTGGGAAGCAAAGAGAGGTTTTTAAACACATTCGATAAAATCTTTAACCCCATATCTTCAGAATCGGATGCTAAAAGATCTACCCCGCGATGGTAATGCTCCATCCATAAAAAGAATTCATGAGCTGCGCTCTGATAGTGGGATTCGCAAGAGGCATAGGCAAACTTTAAGAATACAAATTCCCAGGCAATCTGTTGAAAAATTTGATCGTCCCCCTGTTTGTAATAGAACAGGCGCACTTGAGGATCTTTGGCCAGAGGAAGCTCTTTGGCTTTAAGAAAAAGTTCTTCTTGTGTCTCGATGAAAACAAGAAAGCGATTAGCTCTCTTTTTAAGCCAAGAAGCACGAGATCTGTAAAGGGTACCATCACCCACCCCAAAACACAACAATACATCCCTGTCTTCGAGTCTGTCCTTTAAATCGACAAGTTTTAGCTCAGGAACAAGTAAATCTTTCATTAATGTGTGACCCACTGCATCAACTCCTTATAGGAAGGGAGAAAAGAGCAAAAAATATATTGATTTTCTGTTCTATCATAAACCCTAAGTTGCACTTCACTCAAATTGACAGCAGCAACAAAAGGGGCCTTGATAAAGTGATTATAGCCGATCACCTGATTGAGTGCATCTTCTGAGAGAGTTCCCTGTTTGCACTCGAGAAGAAGTAAAGGAAAAAATGGATCAGAGGGAGGGCTTCCCTTCCCACATACAAGAATATCAAGGCGCCTGTTTGGTGCCTCTTTTGAGGTTGCAAAGGGGAGATCTTTGATCCCCTTTTCCACCACAAATAGCTCCCGAGGGTATTCCAGCTGGTGAACCATACGCTGAATCCACAGCTGCCTGACCTGCTCCTCGGGAGTTGCTTTAACCCAACTTTGCCGGATCACATCAAAAACAAGCTTTCTATTCCGGCTGGATGAGGCCATAATTTCCATCGGTCCTGCGGTAGAGGACCTTGAGCTTTTGATCCTCTTCACAGCGGAAAAGCAGGAATGCGTCCCCAGACAGATCGATCTTCATCACCGCCTCATCAATGGTCAGCATTTTAAGATGTTTGGTCTCTGTTCCGATAATCTTATGCGGTTTATAAGCGCTTAATTCTTTCTCAGCTGTTGCCGCTTCGATCTCATCATTAATTTCTTCCAGTTCATTATAGGGGCGCTTTAAAACATTGACCTGCATGTCGATGACGGAGAGCTTTTTCTTATGATGATCTTGAAGGCGGCTCTTGTAGCGGGACATCAACGATTGGAGGCGATCGATGGCGCGATCGATAGAAGCATACATATCTGTACTGACCGCTTGGCATTTGATCGTTGTATGATCTACTTTTAAGACAATGGTACATACATGCTCGAGCTTGTGAATCTCAAGGGTCATATGCAAATGCATAATATGACTATGGAAACGCTCGATTTTGGAAAGCTTGTCCCAAACATATGCGCGGATTGGATCTGTGATCTGCAGGTTTCTGCCAATGATATCTACTTGATATCCTAGAGACTCTTCATCTTTAAATTTTTGCTTGTCGACCATACATCAGCTCCATTCGAGTTTGCAAGGGAATCGTAATCATTTCCCCCTGTCATTTGTTTCTATCTTGTCTTATTGCTTATTAAAAAACGAGCTTGATCGCACCTGTGAACCCTTGAAAGGCCAGAGTGAAACGATCCCGCTCACGGTCAACCTGGGTGTTTGTTTTCTGTCCTGCAAAGGGAAACTGTTGAAATTCGTAACCTGCAATCACTCTTAAGCTAGCATGCTGACGCAATCTCTTAGGAAAATAAGTGAAATCACCCTTTCTTTTCTTAGCAAAATCTGTTTCCCAAAAAACACCTGCAAACAGCTCCCACATTCCTTTCAAGCAATTAAAAGAGTTACCTGCTTTAAAATCTTGTTTAAGCTTCTCTCCGGTACCAGCAGGAACAACCACATATTTTTGCTTTGTTTTTTCCTCAGAACGGCCCCAAACCAAACTCCCCGCTCCCCGAATATTGACCCCAAGACCCATCGGCGCTTCCCAATCGATCTCAATTCCGACAAGGCCCCCTACAGCCTGAAAATCATTCTTCACTTTTAGCTCTGTAGAGTCTTGATTAATAGCTAAAGGAATCACAAATTTTCTTTTCATCCAGATGTCCCAATCGATATCGCTAATCACCCCTCTTACACCAAAATAGGGTCGCATAAAGAAATTACGGCTAACAGCAATCCCTCGCGCCAGTTGTACATCTAATACATTTTCTTCAATGTTGCACTTTGCAGATGCCTCATTGGGAATTGAGGTCAAATTCTTAATCAGCCCGATCCGATCTCCAATGACCTTATCTCCCGGAGCTGGTGTTGACAACACAAGCGTACCGTGGATTTTGTCATTTCCTTGGGTCTCAATCCGGGTCCAAACAATAAATACATCGTAAAAATCAAAAGGAGATTGAAATCCCAACCCCAATCTGAACCCAGGATCGTATGAAAACTGAGGAGTCGCTGTTTTGATCTTTGTATTGACAGTTCCAACACCGCCACTTGCCTGTTCTACAATCGATCTGGTCGCATAAGCGACACCATCGACCTCTGCTTTCCAATAAAGAAGATCCGCCTCAAAAAGACCTTGATACCTTCCATTTTTATACCCATACCCTTGCTTCTTTTCTAAAAAACGAATCCGCTCATCAATGAACTTCTCCTCATCGGAAAATCCGTTGATCGTTATCAGTAGAGCAATCAGCAAAAAGCATTTTTGTTTTAAGTGGGCTACCATCCTAGAAATCCATCCTTGCTCCAACAACCAACCCTTCATAACTCAAATCCGATCTGTCTCTAATTCGAGTTAATTGAACAATTGTCTTTTGTGTAACGCCTGGCCAATAAAAGAAATCATAACCTGCCCACACCAAAATGTGATCAGTCTTATAAAAATTACCTTCCCACTTTAAACCAATGGCAATATCAAACACCGCCTTTACTGCAGCCCTTGCATTATGCGCGGTGAGGGTTTGCTCAAATGTTTCGACGCTACCTGCAGGAATCGTAAAAAACTTCTGCTTTGTTCTTTCTGATGACCGCCCATAAATAAGCGCGGCAGATGCACGCGAGAACAAGCCAAAACCCTTATAAACATTCCATTTCGATTCAAATCCCCCGACAAACCCCCCGCCGGCATAATCGTTATCGACATTGAAATCTGTATAGGTTTGAACGGTGGCAGAAGGAATGACCACCGGCACTTTATAAGAGATGTCCCAATCCAATCTTACCCAAGCCCCTTTCAGTCCCCCATAGAGCTTAAACCAAAAATAACGGCTCCACAAAAAGGTCCTTCCCAGTACGATTTCACCTACATCCAGGTGCACACTGCAATCCGCACTTACCCTATTTGGCGGAGAGACCAAACCCTCAATCAATCCAATCGAGTCAAAAATCACTTCGTTACCGGCAGCAACAGATAAATCCCCATAAGCAGTATCCCTGCCTTTAGTAAAGGAGCGCAGCCATTTTAGAGTGATATCCCAATGATCATGAGGAAGCCCTATCCCCATCCCCACTTGAAATGCAGGAGCATAATCAAAATCCACCGTTTTTGCTTTAAAATCAGTGAAAACAAGGTTGCCAACAGGATCTAGCTCAGCTTTAGCCTCCGTTGCATAAGCCACTCCATCCAGAGAAGTTTTCCAGTAGATAAAATCCCCGAAGAAAAAAACAGTCGTTTTTTCTTTGCGCAGATCGATCCCGCTGTCTCGCTCGAGCCTTTCCAATCTCCCTTCAAAAGAAGTGATATCTTGGGAGACATTCGATGAGAGATCTGAAAACAAATGACTAAACGATCCGACTAAAACCGCTGCGAGCAAATAGACAAACTTCATCGCTTCCCTTCCACATTGCGCAAAAAATGATGTTATTGTAGATTGTCAACGATTAAAAGAAATATTGTCAAAGGGAACTTTCAATTTCAGCATTTCTCTTCTTATGCCTACATTTCCCAGTTGTCCGCAAGCTGCCATAATCTGCTGTCCCGTTGTTTTGCGCAAAAGCGTTTGGTATCCCCTCTGTCGCATCCTCATCAAAAATGCCTCGCGCTGCGCCTCATCTGGCGGAGCAAATCGATCCCGCGTCTGCGGATTATAAGGAATCAAATTCACCTTCACTTTAAGACCGCATAAATACTCCGCTAATTCATCTGCCGCCCCCAATGAATCGTTGATCCCCTTGAGAAGCACATATTCCACCAAAATCTCTCTTCGCGGATGCTTGCAATACTCTAACATCGCCTCTTTTAGCTCAGCCATATTCCATTGTCGATTGACAGGCATGATTCGATTCCTAATCTCATCGTTGGGTGCATTGACAGAAACAGCTAGATTTAAAGCAGGATCGGCCTCATTTGCCATGCGCAAAATCGCATCTACTTTGCCACTTGTTGAAATCGTGATCCTGCTCGGTCCAAACCCAAGTCCTCTCATATCGGTGAGCACAGCCACCGCGCGCATTACTGCATCATAATTATCAAACGGCTCTCCCATCCCCATAAAAACAATGTTGCGCACCTCTCTGCCCAACTTACATCTGGCCCAAAATACTTGAGCTACGATTTCTTCACATGTCAGATGGCGAATCAAACCCATCTTCCCCGTTTCGCAAAAAGCGCACCCCATTTTGCAACCCACTTGCGAAGAGATGCAAAGCGTCGTTCCAGCCTCCATCGGAATCAGCACAGACTCGCTCTCTAACCCATCGAAGAATTTAAGCAAAAATTTGGCAGTTCTCCCCTCTTCTTTAACCCTGCTCATTTCAGGAAGGGAAAAATCGGTGATCTCACTCATCCTATTGACAAGGGAAACCGCTTGGGGCTCCACCCACGCAGCCATATCATCCATCTGTCCTTTGCGAAACCATTCTGAATACAACTTTGCAGCATGCTGCCGTCCTTTGCCAAAACGCAGGAACATCGCTTCAGAAAAACTCTTTTGCGTATGTGAGAAAATAGATTCTTTAGACATTATACCCAAAATAATTCAAAACTTGGCCACTAGGCTGCACAAAAACCCCGGGGCCAGAGCCTTTTAATTAAAAATACTTTATAGTCCATATATACAGGTGCGTTTGAAGTAGCACCGGGGCTTCTGTGCGGACTAGCGGCCAAGTTTTGAATCATTTTGGGTATAATTACACGAGTAGATCATGGATTATCCACTCGATAAATATAAGCATCCTCAAAAAAGATGTCTGAGACCAAAGTGTTCTGAAGATGAATTGCTCCCATACCTGAAACTTTGCCTGCTTTTTTAAGAGCTAGAACAAGTGGGTCCTTCAATGAAACAATTTCAATATCTGCAATTGAGATCGATGTTACTTGAGAATTGCTCATGGTATCAACAATGCGTTGATATCCCTTAAGAATACGGCTGGGCGTAGCAAAATCAGGATGTTTTGAGGCAAGCTTCAATCTCCATATAGCCTCTGAGGAAAGATAGAACCAGAAAGCACATGCGATTGCTATCCCCTCTTTATCGAGAGATTCAACAATGATTCTTCCTTCTCCTATTAAAGTGTCTACCAGTGTTTCTTTACCCATTCAAATAACCCATTACCTTTCTCATCTATCGCCTTTAAAAAAGGCTTTAGATCATCCTTCGATTTAGACAAATCATAACGCGATTGCTCAGTCCACTTTGAAATAAGTCCCCATCTCGCTTTAAGTTCCTTTGGAACAATTAGCCCTGCGCGATTTAAAAGCTCTGTCAAATTATGAGTAAAAACACCCCTAACGTAGGAATGATCAGGGATCGCATTTGCTTTAAATTTTTTGGCAATGATGGCTTTCAATCCACATTCTATCACATAACCGCCTAAATAGTAAGCGCCGGGATATTCGTGAATTTTTTCTAGAGCTCTAGCTTCTCGCAACCTGTTTTCAGAGAGTTTTTGAAATTTCTTTGCTGAAAACAAAGTTAGTTGATTTGCTTCGTTATTTCCAGCGATAAACTTCTCTACCAAAAAGATCAATTGCACCGAACAGGATTCGAACCTGCAACCACCCGGTTCGAAGCCGGGTACTCTATCCAGTTGAGCTATCAGTGCAAATAGCAGTGAAAGAATAGACCACGATACAGACTTGTGTAGAAAAACACAAACCAAAAAATATTTTTGAAGAGTGTATTTTGTCCACGATCCGGTAATATGATCCTATGCAAGAAGAAAAAACTGACGGGATCGTCCTGCGGTCACAAGACTACAAAGAGCGCCACCGGATCATCACCCTCTTCACGCCAGATGGACTTATCAGTCTTATCGTTAGAGGCATCTCGCGCAAAAATGCCCGCCTCCTCTCCCTGACTACCCCTTTTTGCCACGGAGAATATCACTATATAAAAGGGCGCTCTGAGCTGATGTCCTTTCGCGATGGCAGCGTGATCGACGATCACCTCCATTTGCGCCAAAGCCTAAAAGCACTCCAAACCGCCGGCAGCCTGGCAAATGCGATCCTTTCCTCTCAAATGGCAGGTAAACCAGCTCCGGCTCTGTTCGCCCTTTACAAATCCTACCATGGCCAAGTTACCCAATTTAATGATACAGAGGTCCTCCTATCCAGCTTCTATCTCAAGCTCCTCAAATATGAAGGCTACCTGAATATCTCCCACAAGGAAGAAACCTTTAGCCCCTCAGAATGGGAGCTGATTCTTACCCTCGAGAGGACCCTACAATTTTCCACCTTACGCAATGTCTCTCTTCCCCCCCATTTCTGCAAAAAAATCCATGCCCTCTTCCAATCCCAGATCTCTCATTAGATCTTGGCAAAAAACTTATAGGATCTGTGCGAGTCAAAAATCTAATCATCATCCTTGCAACAATTGGGCTACTTATCTTGACTGAAATTAATTTTTATCTATTTTTAACCTAAAGCAGAGGAGTACTTATGCCGCTAAAAAAAGGACGCAGCCAAAAAATTATCTCAGAGAACATCCGCGAACTCATGCATGCAGGTCATCCTCAAAAACAATCGATTGCAATTGCCATGAAATGCGCAAAAAAAACAAAAAAAACAAAAAAATGACATGCATGCGAGGAAGTATTCGGAAATATACCGGTGCTACTTCAAAAGTACCTGTAATTTTTGTTTTAACGCGACCATTTTTCCTTTCCCCAAAACAGGGACATTATTCGAAGTAATAAGGCCCTGTTTGGGGGAAGGGAAAAGGGGGCCATTAAAACAGAAATCACAGGTACGTTTGAGGTGGCGCCGGTATATACCGGTGCTACTTCAAACGTACCTGTCATTTTTGTTTTAACGCGACCATTTTCCCTTCCCCCAAACAGGGACATTATTCGAAGTAATAAGGCCCTGTTTGGGGGAAGGGAAAAGGGGGCCGTTAAAACAGAAATGACAGGTACGTTTGAAGTAGAACCGGTATATACCGAAAGTGGCTGAAAAGTGCCCATTTGGGCTGCGTGAAAGCTCCCGCGGTATACATATCATGTTATTCAGCACACTACCGTCAAGTCTTTGATTAAACAGACGCCTAAATAATTTTAAATAACATTATTCTGCTTAATCTGCAGAATAACGCTATTCAAACCATCAATCTTTTTTGAAATGTAGGACAAACAAGACTCAACGTACTCTGAACCGAAACTGTTAATATATTTAACTTTATCACAAGACAGCATTTCCTCTTTTACAGAAAAAATATCACGCTCGATTTCATTTATTTTTTTGACGTTTGAATATTTTTCATTTAATTGCTTTTCTTTAATTTTATCACAGCTCTCATTCCACTTAAGGATATTCAAATTAAAATTCGCAAACGTTTCAATAAAATTAATTTTAGACTCAACAAGATCTCTCAATCTAGTCATTTGTGCAACATGCTTGTATTCTAAATATAAAGAATTTTCGCAATTTTTAATAAAACAATTGGTTATTTCTTGTATTATTCTATCCATCGACTTTTTACATTTTAAATATTCTTTTTTTGATCCAACTAATTTATCAAACCTTAGTTTTTTTGTTAAAACCACACAACTGTTTAATATTTTTAAAAAAGGTAGACGGTGGTCTAAATTTGGAGCGTTTACTTTTTTAAGAATATCTTTATTTACATCCACCTTAAATTTTTTGTTTAAAATACTTTTTTTTATACTACCATTTTTTATTGTATTTTTTATTAGTAAATTATTATTAATATTCTCTAATTTTCTATTTTTATTTAAATGATTATATATTGCTAGCTTTCTAAGAGATGCACCTTTTCCATTAAATTTTTTATTGAAATTAGAATCTGAAAATGTTACATCTTCGTTATTTTTAATTTCATTTTTATTGTCGGAAGCAATATCAATACTTGAACGTCTCCGATGATTAAATCTTTCGCTAAAATTTTCAATAGCATTATTGCTAATCATAAAAACCTCTAGTGTTTTATATTTTCAACAAACATAATTATATGTAAATATAAAACATAAATCAACAAGAATTATCATAATTATACTGATTTTAAAAGTGAAAAGCCGAATTATTATTTTTTTGCTATACCCCGACATGCAATTTAAAAAAAATTTAACACATATCCAGACAAAAAATCTTACCAATCAATCAATATTTTGAAATACACGATTTAAGTAAAGACTTTAGTTGTCTATCCCATCCTTAGTTAAGCCTTAACATTTTCTTTATATCATTGATAATTAATTAGATAAATTAGAAATTGAAGAAAAAAAATAATACCGAAAACGAGACTAATTTATAGCCCTGAGACAAGCCTTGCGAATTGCCATTCAAATTCGAGAAGGGAAAATGCACAAAAAAAAAACCTTCTGAAGCAGACACCTCAGAAGGCACTACGATTGCGAGAGGGGGGACTCGAACCCCCACGAGAAAACCCACTACCACCTCAAAGTAGCGCGTCTACCAATTCCGCCACTCCCGCAAAGAAAGGATGTATCTTACTTTTTCGACACAATCCCAGCAAGAAAAAAGGCAGCTACCCACCTAAAAAAATAATCTCCAACCACTCATTTCCTTTTTAATACCCATTCGGCTATAAAGAAGGCCTATGCGCTGTACTTGTTATTGCACTGCCTCATCCTACGACATCCCACGCCTGTTTCAATACTTGCAACGGTTAGGCTCATCCCAACTTTTCCGCGATGTGATCCATATCCAGATCAAAGAGGACAAACAGATTAAAGGAGACATCTTCTGTTTCTCCTATGGATCCGTTGTCTGCTGGGGATTTTCGGAAGAAGAAGAAAAAGAGATCCTCCAATCGATCAAAGAATTCGAAAAAGAGCCGCTGACAAAAATCGAGCTCGACGAATTCACCTTTATCTATGGAGATGCCATTAAAATCGAGGAAGATGAAATCTTCCTCCATAACAAGAGCACCCTGACCAAACTTGCCATCTCCCACGGGATTGCTCAATCAGTAAAGCTATCGACCTTTGAAGAGCTCATCCAGAAGACGATCGAAAACACCAAAAAACTCCCTATGGATTTAGCTCGCAAGGGAAAAATTTCTCTCTCTCGCAAAGAGATCTCTCAAAAAATGGGTGAAATCTTCATCGAGCGCAACTTCATCAACCTACACAGCGAAATCCTCGACATCCCCGAATTCTTCTGGGACTACCCCGAGCTCGAACCCTTCTATCGACGCACAGCCCATTACCTCGATGTCTCCAAACGCGTCGAAGTTCTCAACAAACGCCTCAATGTTATCCACGAACTCTTCGAGATCCTCTCCAGCGAGCTTAACCATCAACACACCTCTCGCCTGGAGACCATCATCATCCTACTTATCCTGATCGAGGTCACCCTCGCTCTCCTACGCGACCTGTTCCATCTGATCTAAGTGAATAAAATACCATTCCTCTAGCACCTATCTTCTTTGAAAAAGATCACCTCTTGATGTTTTGCTAAACATCTGCTATGGCTATTTCTTACTGGACTTTAGCCATTGGAGCGGGGCGCTTTTCCCAGATAGCATCCCCCAGGCAGGGGGAATTTTGTAATGGTGGCATATTCAAGCCTACCATTACAAAATTCCCCCTGCCTGGGGGCGCTATCTAGAAAAATCGCCCCGCTCCAATGGCTAAAGTCCAGTCTTAGACACTTTAGGAGAGCTCAAATGAAAACCAACTCAGTTTCAATATTG
>CAJCHM010000069.1 GCA_903970255.1 Acidobacteriota bacterium | reverse complement strand
ATAGTTGCCCTTCGATGGGTCATAGGAGGCTTGGATGTTTTCTAGATTAGAGCCTTCCATGGCAAAGTTGCGGAAAACAAAAACTAGAGGGTGGGTTTGTCCCTGCCAATCGGTAAAATCGCTGCCGCGAAACAGTGCTATATCAATAGCTAGCGCTATTGACTTCGTCGGTCAGTTAGATCTGATTTTGTCTTGCTCGTCCCTGGAGGCCAAATTTAGTCCAAACTCCAGGATAGCGCAAACGCCTTCTTAACCCCCTAATCCCCAAAATCTTAAAATATTAATGCGCGCAGCTGCCGATGTTCGAGGTATTGGGGCTGCGTGGCAGCCTCAAGAAGTGGAAGATCCGAGCTCAGCTGCATCTGTTTATAAGCTACTGATTATCAATACTTTAAGTTAATTACACTTCCGTTATAGTAATAATAAAACAGTAATTATAAAAATAATAACAATTATAATTGAAGTTGTGATATAATTGTAGTTATAGATTAACTAATATTATTAACAATTAATAGGTAAAATTATGAATGTTACAAATAAAAAACTTGATATGTGCACAAGAGAATACGAGATATGCAAAAGAGATTATGTGACCTTGATGAAAAAAGGGACCATTACTCTAAAAGCGCAAACGGATTGCATTTTTAAAGCCTTTGTTACAGAAAAAGAAGACAGCATAAAGAAGTTGGCACTAAAAGAGCAATTAGTGATCCTCATCGAAGCTTGTGAAGAATATAATCGAGGTTCCTTTTTGGCACGGGTTCACAACTTTTTCTATAATGATGTGAATAAAGCTAAAGAAAAATTGAAGAGTTTGACAATTGAAGGATTTATTGATAATGACAAAGAATTAGAACTAGATTACAAGCAAAAAGCCATTAAAGCAATGAATAACCAAATCGGCATTCTAAAGGTAAACTCTTTATTTGTAGCTCCTGCTAAGGTATTTAAAAAAGACAACGTTTTCGATGAAGATTTAGAAAATAAACTATCGGAAATTGGGAATAGGAATTTTGCGCTACAAGACAATGGCGAGCTCTGCGAATGTTATGAGGATAAATCCAATAAAACTGTGATAATTCACCATAAAAGCAATGGGGAGAAATACACTTATGACAATCTAGAGGCGACTGGAACAGCTGGTGCAAGTAAAGCGTTGTCGACGGGAAAGTGGAGTAAGAATGGGGCAGACCCTCGGACTGTTGCAATCCTTATGACCGGCGAGTTTGAAAATGAGCGTAAAAGGGAACAAGCAAACGCAAGTATAAAAAAGGAGAACCAATTTCTCTTCTTGAACAGTTGGATTCAACCACAGGCAAAGACGATAGACGGGTTTGGATTGAATCTGTTCAATAAGGATACTTATTTTCAAGTTTCAGATTTTAGTAAGACCGGAGATTTAAAAAAACACATGGAAAATAAAAAGGCGCAAAACTTCACATCCTCTGAAGTGAAAAAGGGAATGTTAGAGATTCTCTCGACTCTTTCCCAATTACACAAAAAAGGATACATACATAGAGATATTAAACCGGAAAACATAATCGTATATTCCGATCGTTTCGCATTGTCGGATTTTGGTTTTGTTGTCCATACAGGAGACCAAGAAAAAATGAACCGAATGGCAGGGACACCTAATTTTTTAGCGCCTGAATATATTGCACAAATGTATAACGACTACACCCAGATGGAGAAAGTTACTAATGAGAAAATAGACATTTGGTCCCTGGGAGCAACATTTTTTCAGATGATGGATGATGAACATCGGACCCTAAAGGATTTTTTGAACCTAGGCAACATAGAAGAAGTAGAACCATTTCTATCAGCTTATGCTGAAGCTGCGCCTCAAGCGTCACAAAAGATTCTTAATGAAAAGATTGATAATAATAAAGATAAACCTATGAAAGAACTCTGGGGGATTGTTGCTTGGATGCTGGAGGTTAACCCAGAAGCAAGACCAACTGCCCAAGAGGTATATGATAAAGTTTTGGCAATCAAGGTCAAGGATAGATAGGGATATGGAAGGAATCCTTTTTCCAAATTGCTCGAGATGAGATGGATTAGCTTCATTGTCGATATGGGAAGGACTGGGGTTTGGTGAGGATCACAGGAGGGGGGGGTATATAGCAATACCATGAGCATGAGCTGCGATGTAAAAAGAGGTTCTAGAGACGGCAAAAGCAATTATGAACAACATCGCGCTCTCCTGTTCCTAACCTCCTAACCCTCTAACCCTACAATTCTACACCCCGTTCCTACTCCTGCTCCTTATCCCTGTTGTTACCTTTCCCCTCTTTAGCCTCCTCATGCCCTCCCAACCCTCACCCTCCCTCATCCACAATCTGGAAGTCGCGGATTTGGAGCTGGATGCTCGATTTGTTGAGGAACATGTTGATGTGGGGGGTAAAGGCGATATGGAGTGGGCTTTTTTTGCTAAGCCTCCCCCTCTTTTCCGCCATGCCAAAGGCAATTCCCTCTAGCATCCGCTCATTCTGTTCCAGATAGAGTTTTAGGTGGGTCTTGCCCACGACCTTGGGCGGCCAGACTTGGTTTGCATCGCAATAGAGGATGGGGGCTGGGTTTTCATTCCCAAAGGGTTCGAGCAGGTTAAACGATTCCATGAAATCAAAGGTGAGCTCTTTGAAATTGATTTTGGCATCGAGATGCAGTTTTGCTACCACATCTTGATCTTTTAACGCATCATCTGCGGTCTTCAAAAATCGTTCTTGGAATAGTTTGATATTTTCTTCACGGATGGTCAGGCCTGCTGCAAAGTCGTGTCCGCCAAAGTTCTCTAAGATATCTGCATTTTGTTTGAGATGTTGGAGCAGAGGAAATTCGGGGATGGTGCGGATGGACCCTTTTCCTAAGCCCTGATCGATGGAGATGACAATGGTCGGGCGGTTATACTGCTTTGCAATCCGGGCAGTGATGATGGGGATGATCCCGGGGTGCCACTTGTCGGAAAAGAGGACGATGGCTTTATGCTGTAGGATTTTTGGATTTTTATGGATAAAGGATTCGACATCTTCTGAATTGCGTCTTTCAATTTTCTGTCGCTCGCTATTGTTTAAATCAAGCTCCTTTGCTAGATTTTCAGCAGCGATTGGATCGCGTAGCAGCAGGAGTTCAACACCTTTGCGAGGGTCGGCAATCCTTCCTAAGCTATTTAGCCTCGGGGCCACTTTTGAGGCGATGTCAATGGGTGTGATCTCTCCGAGTTTGAGCTCGCAGATAGAAAAGAGTTTGGCAAGGCCGATTCTTTTTGTCTTGCGCAGTTGGCGCAATCCATAGCGCACCAGAATCCGATTTTCTCCCAGCAGCGATCCCATATCGGCAATTGTGCCAAGAGCTACCAGATCAAGATACCGTTTTAAATCGACCTTTGTGGCACTGATCGATCCATCGGAAATCAAGGCGTTAGTCAATGCATGGGCGAGTTTGAAGGCAACGCCGACGCCTGTTAGGTTGCGGTTGGGATAGGTGCTATTGATCAGTTTGGGATTAAGGGTGGCTACGCAGTGGGGGATCTTTGCTGTGGGCTCGTGGTGGTCGGTGACGATCACATCGATGTTCCGCTTGACTGCTTCCTCAATTTCTGTAGCAGAGGTAATTCCACAGTCTACAGTGATGACAAGCTTGCATTCATTGGCAACGGCATACTCCAGTGCATCCAGAATGACACTTTGCTTCAAAGTATTGCGGTTAGGGACGTAAAAAAAGACGTTGGCCCCGATATAGCGTAAGAACTCCGTGAGGAGGGCAGCTGCCGTAATCCCATCGACATCGTTATCTCCGTAGATGAGGATATGCTCTTTTTTTTTCAGCGCTTCAAGCACTCTGTTTACCGCTTTATCCATGTCAGGAAAAAGTTGGGGGTCGAGCAAATCAGGGAGCTTGGCATAGAGGAATCCATGGATCTCCTCTAAAGTTTTAAAGCCGCGAGAAGCTAGGATTTGGGCAGTCACAGGGTGGATGCTGAATTCCTTGATGATCGCCTGTAGCCAATCGGGATCTACTTCAGGGTAAATCCAGATCGGATCTTTTTGAGGTGGCGCCGCATTAGTCATTAAGCACCACGCTTCTTTCTTTTTGCATTTGCTTATCGTGGAAATACTTCATCAAAGGCGCAGCGATAAAGAGGGAAGAAAGGGTGCCAAAAATCACGCCGATCGCCATGACAAGCGAGAACCCAAAGAGTGTGCTGCCGCCAAGGAGTATCAGCGGGATAAGCACGAGCAGTGTGGTTCCGGAGGTCATCATGGTACGGCTGAGTGTGACGTTGAGCGCGTGGTTGATGATGTCGGTAAAGGAGGATTTTCGCATTAGGCGCACATCCTCTCGAATTCTGTCGAAGACGATGATTGTGTCATTGAGCGAGTAGCCAACAATTGTCATGAGTGCTGCGACAGTATTGAGATCGATTTGAATCCTCAAGCCAAGGGCATGCATGATTCCGATGACACCGACGGTAAAGATGACATCGTGAATGGTACAAATCGTTGCACTGATAGCGTAATTGTACTCAAACCGGAAGGTGATATAGATGAAAATACATAGCATCGCCAGGCTAAGCCCCAAGATTGCGCTATTGCGCATCGCATCTGACATTTGTCCGCTGACCTCGGTCCAATTTTTATCCAGGTTTTCAAGGGTAGAGGGACTTAATTTTAGCCCCGACTTTTCTAATGCACTGACAACCCAAACAATTTTTGGATTCAGCTGATAGCGGAATTCAGGTTCTTTCAAATCATTTTCAAGGGGCATTCCATAAAAGGGGTGCCCTGCTTGTTGGAGGTTGCGGCTTAAGAAAATGCGGATGTTGTTAGAGGGGGTAAGCTCTCGGATTTGGAAGTCTGTAGGATTAGCTCCCTGCTTTTTCAGAGATTCTTCGACAGCTTGCCGGTAGTTGGCCCCGAGAGTATTTGCCTCTAGCTCGATGCTTAATGCATAACCTCCGCTAAAATCCATACCGAAAATTGTATGGCGTTGTGCGATCAGTGAAAAGCTCCCAACGAGGATAACAACAGCAGAGAAGAGCACTGTTTTTTTTGTGTGTTTGAGGAAGTTGTATTTGCCTTCCTTAAACCAATTGAGCATCGATAACCTTTTATTTTTTGGATTTTGCACCCAGCCAGCAAAAAAGAACCGCGTCATGAAAAGGGCTGTGAACATCGAGGAGATAATCCCGATGATGAGCATGACGGCAAATGCTTTGATAGGTCCTGAGTCAAAATGCAGCAGGATCATCGCAGCGATAATCGTGGTGACATTGGAATCGAGGATCGCTGAAAATGCTTTCCGATATCCTGCATTGACAGCAAGGGCAATCCGTCCGCTGTTTGCAAATTCCTCTCGAATCCTTTCAAAAACAAGAACGTTGGCATCGACTGCCATTCCCAACGTGAGAATGATTCCGGCAATTCCTGCAAGGGTCATTGTGGCTTGAAGATTTTGGAGTGTTGCCCACATCAAGATGAGGTTGAAAACCACGGCCATTGATGCGACAATTCCACCAAATCGGTAGTAGGTAATCATCACTGCGATGACAAGAGCAAGAGAGAGGATGGTTGCAATCACTCCTTGATAGCGCTCTTTGGAACCTAGTTCCGGGCTGATGTTTTTTTCTGAGAGGATATGGGGTGTAAAGCTAAGGGAGCCGGCTTTGAGGTCAGCTTCTAACTGGGTGATTTCTCTTTGTGTGAAACTCCCTGAGATCATGGCGCTATCTCTTAGGGCTGAATCAAGTGTTGGCGCGCTGATGATCGAGCCATTGAGAATCACTGCCATTCTCCATCCTTTGCCGTTGGAATAGTTCTCAATAGGGGTTCCTGCGATTTTTTCTTTTGCATACTGGGAGGTCCAAGCATACAACTCGTCGCGCGGATTGATTTTAACCCCATGTTTGCTGGTATAGGATCCGCGGATTGAAAATGCAAGATAGTTGCCCTTCGATGGGTCATAGGAGGCTTGGATGTTTTCTAGATTAGAGCCTTCCATGGCAAAGTTGCGGAAAACAAAAACTAGAGGGTGGGTTTGTCCCTGCCAATCGGTA
>CAJCHM010000068.1 GCA_903970255.1 Acidobacteriota bacterium | reverse complement strand
GATAAATTTAAGGTGTTTTGGAGAGGTCTTTCAGGAAAAGTTGTTCAACTGCTTAAGGGTTTTCCTTAACAGATTAGAAGAGAGCTGGTTATGAATAAAGTTGGACATTTTGGCTGATTGGCCTTAGGGAGAGGGCTCCGTTGGCTTTAAAACTGGCTTGGTGCGAGATTCGTTTAGCCATAATGTTTTTCTCCTGTTTGTGTTTTTGAAGAAAAACTTTACACCTGGTTTAATTTCTTATTCCACTGTCCAGTTTTTGGGGGGCAGCCCAAAGTCTGTTCCCTTGGGAAAAAATTCTCTCATGAGACCGTTTGTATTTTCATTGGTTCCCCTTTGCCAAGGGGCATGAGGATCTGCAAAATAAACCTGCACTCCAGTGATTAACGTGAGTGATTCGTCTAAGGCCATTTCTTTTCCGCGATCATAAGTCAGACTCCTTTTAAACTCCCCCGGGAGGGAAGCAAACTTTTTCTCGCAAGCCCTCAAGACAGCTTCCGCTGTCATGTCATGCCAAAGATGTAAAATGATTGTGTAACGCGACAAGCGTTCTACCAATGTAAGAATGCCTGTTTTATGGTTTTTACCAATGACCAGATCTCCTTCCCAGTGTCCTATTTCTTCTCTTTTGTTAGCAGCTTCTGAACGTTGATGAATCGTTACCATATTACGGATAACCCCTCGTTTTTCGTTTTTGCGTGATCGTCTACGTCTGCACTTTTTGCGTCTCCTTAAACACTTGATTAATGCCCTCCGCTTACATACTGCTTTCTGAGAATAAATGTATTGGTAGATCGCTTCGTAAGATGCGTGCATAGAAGGATCATCCGGAAATTGCTTGCGTAACATCTGGCTAGTTTGCTCAGGAGAAAAGTGTTTTTCAAGCAAGTAGTTTTCAATTTGCTCTGCAAGAGATCCTTTGATTTTCTTTTTACCAGCTTTACGAGACGACTGCTTCTTCTTGGTGTCAGCATCAGCTGCCACCGGGGAATAACACTCTTTGGAAAGCCCCATTCTTTTCAGTTCTCGGCAGATCGTGGCTTTATTGCGATTAAGCTCCTTTGCAATATCTGTTTGAGTCTTACCAAGAATGATACCGCTCTTAATAGCTTCCCGTTCCACAACAGAAAGTCTCTTATAAATAGTCATAACGCCTCCCTGACAACAGCGTTATAACATATAGAAATTTATTTAAATTCCGTCGAGTCCGGTTGCGTTAGATTTTTGAATCCAAGAAAAGAAATAAATTACCGAAAAGCCGGTGAACTTGGGCTAAAAGGTATGCAATTCTTCCCATCAAAATCCCTCACGCCAAAATCTTCTGCTTTATGTTATAAAGGGAGATAAGCAATTTGTCCACAAAGAGGTTCGATCCCATGGAGCGTTTTTTTTCTCTATTTCTTATCACTCTAATGACGCTATGTAGCTGCAGTAGCAGCTCCAATGGTGACCGCAGGGTCGGCGTCGATGCAACCTGGTATCCTTTAGATTTTGGTGTGCGCGACAATAATATCACCGCATTTTCCACTGAGCTCCTTACTGAAATTGGAAAAGTGGAAAAAATTCCCTTTGTGAAAGTTACAGTTAATTGGAATGATCTGATGGAAGGTTTGCAGAAGAATAAATACGAGGCAATCCTGACATCAATGCCCCCCTACATCTTTAATGAAAAACTTTTTGACTTTTCCAATATTTACCTAGCACTCGGGCCTGTTCTTGTCGTTCCCGTAACATCTAAAATCGATGGACTTAACCAATTAAATGGCAAAGAGATTGGGATCGTCTCAGGATCGGCAAGTATCTCCCTCTTGGAAAAGAGCAATGGCGTTTTGATCCGCTATTATGAATCGATTCCACAAGCTTTAAATGATGTCCTGCTAGGGGTCATTGATGGCGCGATGGTCGGTGTTTTATCCGCCTCTGCCTATTGCCGAGATCTTTACCAGGGAGAGCTCAAAATTGCAACGCCCCCCCTCAATGATGAGGGACTGCGTCTTGTCACCAAACACAACGGAGCTCCTGATCTGATCAAAAAGTTTAATGCCGGCTTAGAAAAAATTCAAAAGAATGGAGCATACGCTAACCTCCAGAAGAAATGGGGGCTGCAAGAGCAGCGTTAAGCTGGGATTAAAGGAACAGGGAATTGCAAAATTCTCTCTATAAATTAACTGGCTGAGGTCGGATATGCCAATAGTTTTGCCCATAGTCATAACAAAGCTGGGTTCCTTTTTCAATCCGATGGAGCGCAAGAAAACACAAGTGATAAAAGCCGTCGTAAAAGAGGTGCACAGGTTTCAAATTTGGGTGATAGCTGTGATTGATAAAGCGGGTTAAGTTCCCTTTTGTTGCATCAATCACATAGCTTCTACCAATGTCATCGGGAACTGGGTATTCATAGCAGTAGTTATTCAATGGCTCAAAGTATCTCCTGTCATTTTTCCGAACGATCCCTGTATACTGGCCAACATAACATCCGGTATCTAAACACTCTTCTGCAAAGAGCCCGTAGCCTATCTCATTTAAACTGCGAACGGAAACATGGGGAATATACGCAGCCTCAATTTCTTTGATAAATCTGCTGCCCAAGGCTAGAGATTCTTCGCTCACTTGGTTTTTCTTGAGTTTTTCAAATCCCTTTTCTCTGATCTCTTCTCGATCAGCTGATGTTTCAAAATCTATTTGCAATAGACATTGGAAATTTAACTGCTTTTCTAGCTCTTGAAGGGTGTAGAACTTCCCATCGGGAAAACATTGAAAGGTTTTGTTCATTGCGCTGACCGATCAAACACAAAGGGAACCCCTTGTTCCTTAAATAGCTTCTGCTGTTCTTTAAAGTACTTATTGGCAAGTTGCTGAAATCCTCCACTTGCACGATAAACTTTAAGAAAAGCATTGATCTGATCTTTTAGCTTTGTATCTGATTTGCGTATTCCCATGGCCCAATTTTCCTCAACAAAGGGTCTCAAATTGGCTTTTGTGGTTTTTAGATGATTCTGCCAGTGTTTCAAAACAGAAAATTGATCATAAATGAAGGCATTGGCTTTTCCTTGAACCACTTCGAGAACGCAGCTGGATTCTCTATCTAACGACATCACCTTGGCTTGTTTGATGTTTTTAAGCGCATACGCTTGGCCAGTGGTTCCAAGTTTGACAACAATGGTGTTGCCTTTGACATCTATTTGCTCGAGGGTATCCCCTTTTGTATCGATATTGATGAGAAGACAAAGGCCGGTCTTTAGGTAGGGATCGGAAAAAGCGATCACTTTTTCTCTTTCGGGTGTCACCGTCATCGAGGAAAGGATCAGGTCGATTTTCCCAGTTTTCAAAGCGGGAATAAGACTGATGAAAGGGATATCTTCAATTTTGACTTTGCGATCCAAATAATTACCCAGTGCATCGGCGATATCAATGCTGACACCGCAGGGTTTTCCTTGATTATCTATGGTCTCAAAAGGAGGATAGGTAAGCTCCATACCGATAATGAGTGGTTTCGGCGGCTGCATCCCGACCAGGGAACCAAAATAAACCAGGAAGCAAAAAAGTAAAGTTTTCATTTTCAATATTTTAACACTTTTAAAAGATAGTCTCTAACCAGTGGATGTTTAAGATCTGCAAACAATTCCCCTGCTGGACCCGATTCAATCCGGCGTCCATGATCAATAAAGGCTACCTGGTCGGCAATTTTCTGTAAAAAGGTCATATGATGGCTAATGAGAATAAAGCAGATCCCCTCTTTTTTCAGCTCGAAGATCAGGTCTAAAACCTCAGAGGTCATCAGAGGATCTAATGCCGATGTAGGCTCATCGAGCAGAAGCAAAAAGGGCTTAATCGCAACAGCGCGAATGATCGCCACGCGCTGGGCCTGACCGCCGGAGAGCTCATGGGGTTTTTTACCCGCATGGGAGAGCAGCCCAAAACGGTTAAGAAGCCCGATCCCCTCTGCATGAGCAGCCTCTAGGGAATGCCCATGGACGCGATAGAGCGGCAAAATGATATTTTCTAAAGCGCTCAGATGGGGGAAAAGATTCCATGACTGAAATACAACCCCAATCGATCTTCGATAGCGCAAAAGGAGTTTTGGATTTTCAAAAGGAACGGGGACGTTATTGATCTTGATTTCCCCCTCATCTGGATGCAGCAAGCCTGCGATCATGCGCAATAGTGTCGATTTACCGCCGCCCGATGGTCCAAAGATCCCAAGAACATTGAACTCGAGGGAAGCGCAAAAGTTTGAGAGAATGTTATGCCCCTGGATTGCTTTAGAAAGGTCGACGATCTCAAGCTTCATGGCGGTTCTTTTTTTCTAGGTATTTGCTGATCAGAGAAATGGGTAGGGTCAAAATTAAATATCCTATAGCCAGCGGAAAATAACATTCGAGTGTACTATAGCTTGCGCTGCTCACTTGTTGGGCTGCATAGGTAAATTCGCTAATGCCTAAAATAGAGAGTAGAGAAGAATCTTTAATGATCGATGCAAACTGACCTGCAAGCGGAGGTAAAATCTGCCTAATCGAGATGGGAAAAATCACAAAACGATAACTTTGCCAGGGGCTCAATCCAATTGCCTCTCCCGATTCGAGGATTGTGCTGCGGACGCTATCGATGCCGGAGCGAATGATCTCTGCAATATAAGCACCGCTAAAAAGGGAGAGGGTCATCACCCCTACAAAGTAGCGATTTTCAATGTTGAGTGCGACAGCGACAACGTAAAAAAAGAACAGAAGCTGCACCAGTAAGGGTGTGCCGCGAATAATCTCGATATAAATTTGGGCACAGTAGCGCAAGAGCAAAATTTTCGATCTGCGCAAAAAACAAGCGATAAGACCGATGAGGAGGCTTAAACCTAAGCTTGTAGCGGAAATGGCAAGCGTTGTCACCCATCCCTTTAGAAAGACAGATCGGTAGGCTGTAAGCACATCCCATTGATAAACCTGGGTAGAAAACACAGCGAAAAAAAGCAGTCCAAGCAATGTAAAGGCCAGGGCTAAATTCAGAGCGGCAATCCAAATAGATGGTTTCATAAAATGCGGCATTTGTCATGTTCGCTATACTCTGCGCGAACTCTCTCTAACTCTTCTTTGTCACAAGGGCAAGGTCGAAGATCCCAAACGAACTTTGCATAATTGTGGATCGATTCATCTGCGGAAAATTTCCCCATACCAGCGATGTTGTGGATAGCATACTCGACCCATTGGGAAGTGTCGAGAAATAACTCCTCAACTCTTTTTTGCGCAGAATAATACGCTTGTAAATCATTTAAGACAAAATAGCGATCTGCCCCATTTCCATTTTGAGGCTCTAAAAGTAATTGATATAGGCTAGAAATCACCTCATGCTCCTCGTCTGTCTGTGCAAAAGTGCGATCTTTAAGGGAATTTAAAGCGCCATTGATCAGCTTATCGTGCATGTAAAGATCTGAAGGGTTGTAACTGCCAGAGGCTTTGATCTCTTTGTTTTCCATCAGCGTTTTTCCAAAACCAAATGGCCACCAACGATTTGTGATCTGCTCGTGCATCTCGATGTTGGCTCCATCTTCAGTGCCAATGGTCAATGCCCCATTCATGGCCAGTTTCATGTTTCCCGTGCCGGATGCTTCCATGCCAGCAGTGGAGATCTGCTGAGATAGATCTGCAGCAGGGATGAGCAATTCCGCTTTTGAAACGTTATAATTTTCTAAGAAGACGACATTGAGCTTGTGCTTGATCGCTGGATCATTATCGATTTTGCGCGCAACACAGCAGATGAGATCGATGATATTTCTTGCAATGGCATAACCCGGAGCTGCTTTTCCTGCAAAAATAATGACCCGTTTGATTTTACGGGATGTAGGATCTGCTTTGAGCTCATGATAGAGGATGATTGCATGGAGAATGTTCATCAACTGCCGTTTATATTCATGGATCCGTTTGATCTGAACATCGAACAGCGCTGATTCATCAAGTGCTGTATAGTGAGAAATGGTTTTGCCTTTGTTATCGCGGATCGGGTTTTTTTGACAGATGTAGTGGATGAGCGCCCGCTTATTTTCCTGCTTGATTGCCAGAAATTCTTTTTGAGTTTCCTCCTCATTGGCAAACTTGGCAAACTGGGTGATCTGATCGAATTGAGTGATCCATTTCCTCCCAATTTTCTTAGAGATCAATTGGGATAGCTTCGGATTGGCATGTAAAAGCCACCTTCTTTGTGTTACTCCATTGGTGACGTTGACAAACTTTTCAGGATACATCTCATAAAAATCTTTAAATATTTCATTTTTTAAAATCTGTGTGTGCAAACCCGAAACCCCATTGACCCGATGGGAACCAAAAATGGCAAGGTTTGCTGTGCGCACTTGCCCCTCTTCAATGACAGACATCCTACGCACCCTTTCTTCATCATTTGGAAATTTTTTGCGTACAGCATCGCAAAATTCAAGGTTGAGTCTTTCAATGATATGATATTGACAAGGCAACAAGTTGCGCATCCGATTCTGGTTCCACTCTTCTAATGACTCGGGAAGGACTGTATGGTTGGTATAATTGCAGCAGGTTTTAACAACATCCCATGCCTCTTCCCATCCAAAATCGTGCTCGCTAATCAGCAACCTCTGCAGTTCTGCAAATGCCAAAGCAGGATGTGTATCGTTGATTTGGATCCTCACCTTGTCTGCAAAATTGTTTAAATTGGGAAATGCATGCAGATGATGGCGGATGATGTCCTGCAGGGAAGCTGATACGAGCAAGAACTCCTGCTTGAGACGGATCCTCTTTCCTGTTCCATTATTATCGTTTGGATAGAGCACATCTGTAAGGGATGTATTTTCCGCAGCCTGGTCGAGAAGTCCAGCATTGTAGCGCTGAAGCTGAAAGTTGCGCGGCGACTCCTTAGTTGTCCAAAGGCGCAGCGTGTTGACATTGAAAGAGCCATTCTCTTTATAACCGATGATGGGGATATCGTATGCTAACGCTCTGACCTCGTCATAGTCCTGGATATCCATTACCTCCACCCCTTTTTTATTGACCCTCAGGACGCCCTCTCCTGTGTAATAAACAGAGACTGCGTGGGTATCGCGCCGGTACTCCCAAGGGTTCTCATACAAGAGCCAGTTTTCAGGGCGCTCCACTTGTACGCCATTCCAAATCTCCTGGTCAAAAATTCCATATTGATACCTAAGCCCGTAAGCTACTGCCGGATATTGCTGCGTGGCCAGCGAATCGAGCAAACAGGCAGCTAATCGCCCTAATCCTCCATTGCCAAGGCCTGGATCAGGTTCATAAGAGATCTCCTCTTGGAAATTTCTAGAGAGCATTTTCATCACATGCTGCACAAGCTCTGTCGCCTGAATATTTGTGATGTTATTCCCTAAAAACCTGCCCGGCATGTACTCCATACACAAGTAATAGAGGATACGGGTCTGCTCTTTCCTAAATGTGTGCGTGCAGGCAGTCCAGTTGATCATGATCTCTTCGCGCAATGTGAGTGCAAAAGCGCGGTAAAATTCTTCAGGCCTTGCCTCATCTAAGGTTACCCCCATCGTTGTGATGAGATAATGTTTGATCTTGTGAGCAAGGCTCTCTGCCTGCATCTGCATTTTTGGTTCAATTGTCATTGTTTTTTTATTCCGCTTATGCAATTAAATTGTTTATTAGCACAAAAGACTTAAGTTGGGAAGGTCTCAATGCAGAAATTCGATCTTATCGTTATTGGCACAGGACCTGCAGGAGAAAAAGCTGCGGTAAAAGCTGCTTATTTTGGTCGTAAAGTCGCTATCGTCGAAAAAGAATCTACCTATGGGGGAGCAGAAGTTGTCACGGGAACTCTCCCTTCAAAAACACTCAAAGAGACAGCTCTTTTTCTTTCGGGAAAATTTGAAAAGGGAATTTACGGCATTGAAAGGGGGCTTGAACATGAAGCATCTGTGGAAGATTTCATGTATCGAAAAAATTTCGTCAGTGCATCTGCAGCTCAGGAGATCTATGAAAACTTGAACAGACATGGAGTGACTATTTATCATGGAGTGGCCAGCTTTGAAGATCCTCATCACATCCATATCCAAGGAGAAAAAGAGGAAACGATCTACGGGGAAAACATCATCATCGCAACAGGCTCCTATCCCTATCACCCCAAAAACATCCCTTTTGATGGAAAGAGGATTCATGACTCAGACACAATTTTGCAAATCCGCAGATTCCCTTCCTCGCTTTGCATCGTCGGCGCTGGCGTCATCGGTTGTGAGTACGCAACGATCTTTGCCACCATGGGCACAAAAGTTTACCTTATCAACGACAAAGAACAAATTCTCCCTTTTATCGACCAAGAAATTGCCACAGACCTTGTGACTCAAATGCAAACAGCTAAGATAGAGATCCTCTTTAATAAATCCGTTGAAAGTATCAAACCTGCACCGACAGAAAAAGAGACGATCCAGGTCACTCTCAAAAGCAAAGAGATCCTCACCGTAGATATGTTTCTCTATGCAGCAGGAAGAAGCGGCAACATCAAGCTGCTTAACCTTGAAAAAATCGGACTCAACGTAAGTGAGAGAGAACAGGTCTTTGTCGATGCAGAGTACCGCACAAACATCCCCCATATTTTCGCAGTGGGCGATGTGATCGGATTCCCCGCTCTTGCCAGCACAAGCATGGACCAGGGGAGGGTGGCCGTTGCCCACATCTTCCAAACGCAGGATTTAGAGCATCTTCCCTCCCACTTCCCTTACGGGATCTATACCGTTCCCGAAGTCTCGATGGTAGGAGTTACTGAGGAAGAAGCGGTGAAGCGAAAGTTAGATTTTTACATGGGAAAGGCCCGTTATAGCGATATGCCTCGCGGCAAAATTATAGGGGCAAAATCGGGCTTTCTCAAGTTGATCTTCTCTAAAGATGAGCTACGCATTTTAGGGGTGCACATCATTGGACACATGGCCACCGAACTGATCCACTATGGCGTGATGCTCGTTGAGGAAAAGAAAACACTCCCCGATCTCATCGGGCAGGTCTTCAATTTCCCCACTTTGCATGAGCTCTACAAATATGCCGGCTACGATGGGTTGAGCAACTTCACCGGACATAAGGTCAAGCCATAATCGGAGGATAGGATTCATTTTTTTTTCATAAATTCTTGAGTTACTTTTCTGACCTCTGTTTGAATTTGATCATTGATACTGGACTCAGCTTGCATTTCATTAGTCAATGATGAAGTATCATCAAGTTGTTGCACCCCATAATTTCTAATAGGTCTCTTCAGATTTTCTATAGGGTCTACTGAATGGTATTTGCGCATTTCGTATCTTTTTTTGTAGAGACTCTTTAGATGAAGAAACGACTCATTTTCAGTAATATCTTTTGCAATGTTATTTGTTTTTTTACAGGCTTTTCCAAAATTAACCAGATCTTTGGGGTCTGCGATTAAATAATACGCAATGATCTTTAATGGCATATTAGGAATGCTCGTTAGGGACATGTTAACCTCCTTGTGATTTAAGAGTTTGCTGAACTCATAACCACAAATCTACCTGGACAATCCATATAAAATATATTATAATCACCATTTTTTCAAAATTATGTTAACTTCCATCAAACTGGAGTTTAAGCTAAATTCATCTGAAAATCCAAGGCTTGAAAAAACCCTTATCTTACCGTGAAATTGAAAAATCAGCTCATCCAAACCCTCGTTCATGCTTTAAAGCCTAAATTGGTTAATGCAAGTGTCGAAAAACGCTTTTTGATCCTCTCGACAACAGGACTCGGAGACACTCTCTGGGCAACGCCTGCCCTGCGCACTCTACGCGAGCGTTTTCCCACCAGCTATATCGGTATTCTAACAAGCCCAACAGGTAAAGCTCTGCTGCAACATCATCGCAGAATCGATGAGATCTTTGTTGTAAAGGATCCAGTCCTTCCCTCTCTTTTTTCTCTTTATCGCAAATTAAAACAGAAAAAAATCACCCATGTTTTAAGTTTTCACACCTCTCAAAGAGCAATCCTCCCCTTGGCCTGTATCATTGGTGCCCAAGAGGTGATCGGCTGCTATGGGATTAACAAGGGACTCGACTTTCTACTCACCCAACCGCTTGATACCCGAGGAGTTCATGAGATTCAACGGCGTCTGGCAATTGTCGCTCAAGTTGGAGCACATACCATAGACTCTTCGATGGAGCTTTTTGTTAGCCCAGATGATGAGAGACTGGCCAGCAATTTTCTAGAGGGGCTTCATATCCCCCCCCATTTGCCCCTAGTTGCTATTCACCCTGGAGCTAAAGATGGTTTCAAACAATGGCCTCCCTCCCATTTCATTGAACTTGGGGCAAGACTTGTTCACAACTTGGGCTGTAAAATCATCGTAACGGGTACACCCTCGGAAAAAGCCCTTGTCGATTCCATCTCCTCACAGATTGAGGGCGCTATATCCTGCACCCATCTTCCCCTTCTTGCAACAGCTGCGCTCATCAAGCAGATGGATTTAATGATTGCAAATGACACAGGCCCGATGCATCTTGCATTTGCCCAAAAGACGCCAACCATCGCCCTTTTTACCCCCACAGACCCCAGACTCTGCGGTCCCTACCTTGTTGATTCAGCTCTACCGCCCGACCACAAAAATCTTTACCATTTTGACCGCGTCAAAGCCGCGAGGTTGAGATTCCCGCAAGTGGGTCCTATGTTTGCAAATATGGACCCACTTGCGGGAACTCAACCTCGGGAGCCTTCACGGGGCCAA
This sequence comes from Acidobacteriota bacterium, assembly GCA_903970255.1. Taxonomy (GTDB): domain Bacteria; phylum Chlamydiota; class Chlamydiia; order Chlamydiales; family Rhabdochlamydiaceae; genus CAJCIW01. Next base: position 45,940 of record CAJCHM010000068.1, on the reverse strand, counting down.
AATGGTAAAGATTTTCGTGGTCGCGCACTAGTCATTGCAAAAAAACGCACATGCACGCCCTGCCTTGGCAAAAAATGCCAGGAACCTTTTTGTCTTTTACAAATTGGCGTCCAAGAAGTTTATGATGCTGCGATCAAATTACTTGACAAAATTGAACGCTAGATATCAATATCTTTATTTAATCTTGATTTTTTATCCTAAATTAAATAGACTTAAAAGAAATGGGGCGCTATGGCATTTAAGCCAATGGATGAGCGGGAGTTTCGAAAGCTCATCCAGATCGTCGGGTGGAACCTTAAAAAAGGAGGCGTTGACTACAGCCTCGTTGATGAAAACGGAAACCACGTTTGCTCAATCAAAATCACTCACGGCAAGAAAACAAAAGGCGGAGAAATTATTGCGCATTGCGTACAGAAAACAGAAAAAATGTTTAAGGAAAGAGGATTAAAATGGCCTCCAAAAAAGAAATAGAACAACATTTAAAAATTGCCCTAGATGAAGTAGGGGAAATCAAACCATGGTTTGATAAAAGCGTAGATGCTTGGGTTTTTGGACATCCCGCTTATCCGGTTGAGTACGCTGGTGATTCTCGTAAAGATGTGATTAAAGGATATCCGCTTTATCTAAAGGAATTCATCAAGCAAAGATTAAATAACAATCTTGCTCCATTTGTTGAAAAAAAAACTAAGGGGCACGGAGGCAAACGCATAGGATCTGGGAGACCCAAAGGATCAATAAAAGAATTAAAAAAACGCCTATATCTCCCTACTGATTTGGTAGATTGGTTTCAACAGCATCCCTCTGAATCCATTTCTTCTGTAAGACGACTTATTGCCAGACACAGGTAAAGTCCCATTAATCCTGCTTTAAGGACTCTCGGGCAGAAAGCCACCAGCCTGCATTTGCCACATGCGGGCATATTGGCCCCCTTCGGCTAAGAGCTCCAGATGAGACCCTTGCTCGACAATTTTCCCCTGATCAAACACTAAAATACGATCCATCTTCGCAAGGGTGGATAACCGGTGCGCAACGACGATTGTCGTCCGGTTTTCCATTAGTTTTTCCAAACTGTCCTGAATGTAATTTTCTGTAACCGAATCTAGGGCAGAGGTTGCCTCATCGAGAATGAGAATCGGGGGTGCGGCAAGCATTGCCCTTGCAATCACGATTCTTTGCCGCTCTCCTCCCGAGAGTTTTGTTCCTCTTTCACCTACAAGAGATGCGTATCCATCTGAGCACCTGTTGATAAACTCATCGCAGTGAGCAAGTCTGGCTGCTGCTATAACCTCATCTTGGGATGCATCGGGGCGTCCATACTGGATATTGTCGTGCAGTGAGCGATGAAAAAGAAGAGGCTCTTGTGGAATGAGCGCCACTTGATTGCGCAAAGAGGCAAGTGTAACGCCTGCAATATCCTGACCATCGATCAGAATTCTCCCTTTTTCAACAGAATGAAACCGCAAGATCAGATTGACAAAAGTGGATTTGCCGGCGCCGGAATAACCCACAAGCCCTACTTTCTCTCCTCCTCTGATATGGACATTTTTATTTTCAAACAGCTTCTTTATTCCATAGTGGAAAGAGACATTTTCAAAGATAATCTCCCCCTGTTTGACGCTCAAATCTGCGGCAGCTGGAGAATCGTTGAGATCTTGTGGGTCTTGCATCACAGAAAGGGCTTGAGAAGCAATTCCGATCGATTGGAAAAACTGAGGAATCGTTTCACCGGCAAACCACATCATAAACATCAAATTCCATGTGGTGTTAAAAATTTGGATAATTTCGCCGGTTGAAATTTTGCCGCGCATCCAATACACAATCATGAAACCATTGAGAATAACGGCACCAAAAAGATAGATCACCGAGAGAAATAGAAACATCCAAGCGACATATCTGTTGGCTACATAATTTTTGTCCCTTTCATCCTTTTGCCATGGGATAATGCGTCTCTTTTCAAAAGAGAAGCGAAAGAAAAGATTCACAGCAAAATTATTGGTCAGGCTATCGACAATTTTGCCCATCAAGGTACTTCTAGCCTCTCCGTGGGAATTAGAATAAGCCACACATTTGGGGGTGAAGGCAAAACAGATCGAAAAATGGATCACAATCCAGATCGCCAAAATCCATGCAAAAAGAGCGTTGACCTCGAAAAAAAACAGAACCGATAAAATACAAGTAACAATAGTGGGGAGAAAGAGAACTAAATTCATCAAGATCAGCGAGACCTGAGTGGTCATATCGCTAATCTTGTTAGACAAACTCCCGGCAAAGTGCTCATTAAAATATTTTGGCGAATGATGCTGAATATGATCAAACATCGCCATCCGAATATCCGCCTCAAGCTTAGGAAATGCACGTGCCCTTATAAAATCTCTGGAACGAAAGCTGAGCTCAACTAACACCCACAGTGACATTCCAGAAAGCAAGAGCCACTTTAGAGAGGGCCAAGAAGCAGCTCTGTCTAAATCGTATACAGTAAAAACATCGATAATGCGACGCAAGATGTAAGGAAAAACCGTTGCATCCAGACACCAGACAAGAGAGAGCACAAAGAAGAAGAAGAACTTCCAGGGCTGGATCCGGATGAATTTCCAAATGAAGAGTGCAAGACTTTTAGAGGGAGAGTTGGAGTGTTTCATATTGGTTCCTCCCGAGAGTGGGAAAGATTCTCCGATGAAAATGATTTTTGCGCAAGAGGTTTTTACCGCAATCTCTTCGAAGGAACCTGCGCTAGCTAAAGGCCAACATTCCAAAGCAAACGGCTATACGTTAAGGAAACATCCCAGACTCCTAAAAAGTCCGGGACTTGGCTTGTTTCTTCTTAAACTTCGCTGTTTAGTTTATAGGGCCTTCTTCTACCGGCGCTGCTGGAAGCAATGCTAACGGAGGTAGAAAAACTCCAGCAGGCAATAGGCCCGGGTTAGCGGCTCGAGCAGGTCTCCAGATCATAGGGTAAGCCGCGAGAGGACCTATTAACGGAGCAGCAGCCGCAGTGAACGCAGTACCTATTCCCGCTAAGAATAGATAGTAGAGTGAAGTAGGCGTGCAAATATAATCTATAAGATCATTATTCCAAACACAATTGAAAAAAGAAGTTGGCCAATTAAGATAACCTACAGGATTGAACTGTGCAAATAGTGCTGTTACTGTTGTCCCTATGGTTGCAGAAAGACCAACTGTTGTTGATATATGGGCGAATTTTCGGCAAGTGGATGACAAATTCCAGGCATTTCTCATATTCAACATGCCGTTATTAACGGCTTGACATATAGCGTTCATTATAATTGACTCCTTTTTATTTTTTATTATTGGGGTGAATTCAACAATCTAGCGCAACGACCCACGTTAAATACTATCATGTTAATCTATTTACTAATAATATCAAAATTCTTTAATTAATTTCTCTTATAAAATTATAATTAAATGTTTTTTATTTAAAAATTAATCGAATAAAAAATAATAATACCTGAATTCACGAAATTATTGCCCCACTTAGGCCTTCGTTCACCTAGTCTCGACTTTAGCCATTGCATCGGGGCGCTATCTGGGAAAATCGCCCCGCTGCAATGGCTAAAGTCCAGCTAGTCCTACCGTTTTTAATGCTATGGAAATTATAATTATTTTTTAAACTACTTTTTGGCTCATCATTAATTTAAACTTAATTCTACACCGCGACATAATTGTACCACAACCAGCTTTCTACCAAATTACACCAAATTGGTAACTGAGAATAAAAATTTAATTATCAACGATATATGCCCAACTACCCACATCTGCAAATTTGTTAATTGACAATCTGACACAAGCTTGCTACCATTAAGTCAGAAATTGGTAGCAAATTATGAAGATGCCTCAAAGGCCCCCCAATGTACGCGATGAGAAATGGACAAATTCTTTTTCTTTCGAGAAATTAGACCTGATGCGCAAGGAGGGGGATAAAACAGAGAATGAGGGGAAATACCGGCACTGGGACATTGTCCGCCACTTGACCCCACCCAAGGGACTTACCAAAGAAGAGTGGTGGTTTGGGATTAAAATGCGGCGTCTTCTTGGGATGAAAGTCGTCCCTTTGATGGATAGAGATGGAAAAGATTTCTTTTTCTACAACCTCTCAGACAATGTGCTTGAGCGACTGCATGAAATCGACCTTGGAGCAGGCGGAGTGCTTGAGGTCCCAGAGGTCCTTACCAACGCTCAAACTAAAGATCAGTATGTTATGCGGTCTCTAATTCAGGAAGCGATTACTTCAAGTCAGATTGAGGGGGCTGCAACAACAAGAAAAGTTGCAAAAGAAATGCTAAGATCTGGCAGAGCGCCAAGAAACTTAAGCGAGCAGATGATCCTAAATAACTTGCATACTATGCAGCAAATCAGCAGATGGAAAGAACTTCCCCTTTCGATCGATTTAATTTTTGAAATGCACAGAACAGTAACCAGCGGCACCCTAGACAAGCCCGAAGCTGTGGGAAGATTGCGAAAAGAAGGTGAACCCGTCATTGTTGAAGATACGGTATCTGGCGACATTTTGCATCATCCTCTGCATGCAAATGAACTGCCAAAGCGGTTGGAGGCCATGTGTGATTTTGCCAATGGGAAAACCCCTTCCTCATTTGTTCATCCTGTCATTCGCGCAATCATCCTTCATTTTTGGCTAGCTTATGATCACCCTTTTGTCGATGGAAACGGGAGAACCGCTCGCGCTTTATTTTATTGGCTCATGCTACGCCAGGGCTATTGGCTGTTCGAGTTCATTTCAATATCGGAAATCCTATTAAATGCTCCCGTCCAATATGTGGAAGCATTTCTCTACACCGAAACAGATGAGAACGACCTCACCTATTTTATCAATCACCAAATGGATGTGATTTGGAAGGCTATCCAATCACTTTATAATTACATTTCTATAAAAACAAGTGAGTTAAACCAAGTTGAATTGCTGATAAAAAAAAAGGGGAATTTCAATTATAGGCAAGAGGCGCTATTGGCCCATGCCCTGCAGCATCCTAGTACAAGGTATACCATTGCAGCACATAAAAATAGTCATCAGATCGCATACGATACTGCACGGCAAGATTTACAAGAATTACACGAAAAAGGCCTATTGAAAATGGCCAAAAAGGGAAAGGCGTTTATTTTTACTGTTCCAGCAAATTTAGCAACTCTTTTACAATCGGGTTCCAAATGACCCAAGAAATTAAAGATCTCATTCTCCAATTGCATGCGATCGGAGTTGTGCAATTTGGCTCTTTTACATTGAAACATGGGATGCAAACTCCCATCTACATCGATCTGCGCCTTGTCATTTCTTACCCTCCTCTGATGAAAAAACTGATTAGGGAGACAAATAGACTTGCCGCTCAACTTTCCTTTGATCTGCTTTGTGGCATCCCCTATGCAGCACTGCCCATTGCTACAGCTTTATCGCTTGAAGGGGGGTATCCCATGATCTGGTGCCGCAAAGAAATCAAAGATTATGGCACCAAAAAACTCATCGAGGGCAAATATCACAAGGGGCAAACCTGTCTTCTCATCGAAGATGTGATGACACAAGGGGAGAGCACCCTTGAAATTGCCACTCTATTAAGAAGTGAGGGGTTGGAAATCCACGATGCGATCGTCATCCTCGATCGTAGCCAGGGGGCAAAAGAGAATCTTAAAAAAAATGGGATCGTTTTGCACCCTCTCATTGAGATTTTTGATCTGCTCGATATTTTGCTTCATGAAACGAAGATCTCTGCGGAAATCTCTTCAAAAGTTCATGCATTTTTAACCGGACATTGAGCGTTGGACACCCCTAAAATCGCCATCATTCTTCTCAATTATAACGGCAAGGAGGATACACTTGCTTGCCTAGAATCTCTTGAAAAACTCACCTATCCAAATTTTGAAACCATTGTCGTTGATAACGGCTCAAGTGATGGTTCTGGGGCGGCAATTCGAGAGGGTTTTCCACAGCCTCTATTGATTGAAACAGGGGAAAATTTGGGCTATGCGGAAGGAAATAACGTCGGGATGCGCAAAGCCCTAGATAGAGGAGCGGATCTTTTATTTCTTCTCAATAATGATACGGTCGTTGCGAATAACATTTTGGAATGCTTTGTTGAAATCTATCAGGCCCATCCTCATGCCGGAATCCTGGGGGCAAAGATCTTTCTCTTTGATAAGAGGGATACCCTGGATCACCTCGGCGGTATCTGGAATGCAAAAACAGGGACATTTGAGATGATTGGTTTGCGCCAAAAAGAGGATGGAATCCGCTGGCAGAGACCAGAGGAAATCGACTATGTCTGTGGAGCTGGTTTGATCGTCAAACGCTCTGTGATCGAGGCGATCGGCTATTTGGAACCCCGTTTTTTTCTTATCTGGGAGGAGTCGGATTTTTGTTTCAGAGCAAAAGCGGCCGGCTTTGGGACCCTCACCTGCCCTAAAGCACACCTTTGGCACAAAGTTTCTGCCTCCTTTACCGGAGGGAAACCCCACTCCACTTATTTCTGGTGGCGCAACCGATTGCTCTGGATTCAAAGAAATTGCTCAAGGAAGCAGCGGTTGGGGCTTTATATGCGCTCTCTCATCCCAGATATTTTACACATGTTTAAAATCCACATCATTAAATCTGTGCAACTCTTTGTGATTAAAAAACTTAAAATTAAAACCAACCTCAAAGAAAAAGAAGAGAAACTCGTAAAGAACCGCGCAGCTCTTTGCGGGGTGCGCGATTATTTCTTGGGAAGGTTTGGGAAGGGACCGACGTGGATCACAAAAAAATAAGAAACTTCTTGTCATCTCTGACCATTTTTAGTCATTTCTACCTCTTTTTGGGATTCAATTTGACGTAGGTCACCCAAAACTGCTATAAATAGAATATGGCCAAGTGAAAGTTCAGTGCTCTGTTGCCTGGCAAACCTCAAAAATCTTAAAAGTTAAAAGTTATGAGAAACTCCCCCCTTACTACGCCCTCATCCCGCACCTCTTCTGTCCGCAGAATGACGCTCTTCTTCTGTATGATCTGCTCTTTACTGTTTCTTACCGCCTGTGAGAATAGCATGATGATCATCAACGAGGTTGATGAAAGAGAGGCCAATGAGATTATCGTCTTCCTTGCCAGCAAGGGAATCGCAGCTGACAAATCTGTGGCTGTAAGTACTGCCCCCGGCGGTGCTGAAGGGACAATCAAATACAGCATTGCTGTCGACTCTGGCCAGGCTACCGAGGCAATGGCCGTCCTCAATCAAAACGGTCTTCCCCGTAAAAAAGGAACAACTCTCCTCGATCTTTTTTCCGCAACCGGCCTCATGACATCGGATAAGCAAGAGACGATCCGCTACCAGGCAGGGCTTGCTTCGCAAATTGGCAATATGATTCGCAAGATCGATGGTGTTATCGAAGCGGATGTGCAGATCTCTTTCCCTGCTGAAGCTGCAGCTTCTTATGCTCCTCCGGGGACCCAAACAGTCCCAAAAAGAATCACAGCTGCCGTCTTTGTCAAGCACATGGGAATCCTCGATGACCCCAATAGCCACCTTATCACTAAGATTAAGCGGCTGGTTTCAGGGAGCGTAACAGGTTTAGATATCAATGATGTCACTGTCATCTCGGATAGATCCCGTTTCACCGATCTCACTTTAACTCCTGCGACAGAGTCACTTGAGCCAAAAGCCAAAGAATATGTCAGCATCTGGTCCATTGTCATGAGCCAATCTTCTGCTAGCAGGTTCCGCTTCATTTTCTTTATATTGATTGTTTGCGCCATTGTTTTTGCATTGGGGCTCGGTTGGATTCTTTGGAAGTTTTACCCTCTCCTCAAAAAACGGGGCGGCTTCAAAGCTCTACTGCATCCCGTTCCCATTCAAGAACAAGAAGCTCCCAATGCGGCTCAGCGAAAAGCCTTAGAGGAAAAAAAATAACCGACATTTATGGATACAACGGCTCTGATCGTATGGCAGTCATTCTTGCATTCCTCTCCTGCCGATTTGCGTAGGCGTCTGTTGGAGTGCATTTCCCCAGAACTCATTTCTGATCTGCAAGATCTTGCGACTCTTCAGCAAAATCCTATTGAGGATACTGAACCTATTGAAGATGAGCTGCTTAAAGTTCACTTCTCATGGCTCACTCCTTTTTTGAGATCGCTTACCGAAAATGAGATCAAGCTGTTTTTGTCTGCGTTGACCTTAGAACAGATCAATGGCCTCAAAGCTTCCCTACTGCTCTCCGATACGATCCCCCTCCCCTCTGATAGCGGTAAAACCTATCTGAAAAGAGTTTTGTTTGAGACGATTGCCCCAACCGATCTCCTGCCCATTTCTTTGCTGCCACAGGATCCCTTAAATGAACTCCTAGACCTTTCGCGCCAGCAGCTCGACTCCCTCATTAATCTCTTGAGCATGCATGATCTATCCATTGAGGTGCGGCATATCATTGAAACCTCGAAGCTCAAAGAAATCTACGGCTTATTGACCAAGGCTCAGGAGACATTTCTTAAAACTCTATTACACAAAAAAGAACCCGTCTCATTCAAAAAAATGGGCTTGCTCGGATGGAACGGAGATCTAAACGCCCTCAAATCGATGCTGCTTCAAAGAGGCATTAACCGGATCGCCAAGTCTCTTTATGGCAAATCAAGCAGCCTCTTATGGTATCTTACCCATCGACTTGATTCAGAAAAGGGGCAGCATCTGATGAAGCTATGCACAGCGCTTGACCACCCCAAAGCCTCTGCTCTCCTAACACAGCAGGTCATCGAGTTAATGAATGCCCTTAAAACAAATAATCGAAAGTGACATATGAAATTTTTCTCACTCATTTACCAAGGGGAAATCCACCCATCGGATGATGACAAAGTCATCCCCGCTGAAGAATTTAGCACGCTGATGGAAGCCTCTCAAATTTTAATCAAAGCTAAAGAAGATGCCAAAGACTACAAAAAGCTCATTGAAAAGGAGTGCGAAGAGCTCAAAGAAATAGCCAAAGAAGAGGGGTTTTCCATAGGGTTAGAGCGTTTTAATGAGCATTTGATCCACTTTGATAAACAACTCCATCTCATCCGCTCAGAATTGCAGAAGCAAATCCTCCCCCTTGCCCTAAAAGCTGCGAAAAAAATCGTTGGCGAGCAACTCACCTTACATCCAGAGACCATCGTCGAGATTGTCATCCAGGGGTTAATGCCTGTGACGCAAAACCACCGTTTCACCATCTATGTCAACAAAACCGATAAAGAAATGCTTGAGGCTCAAAAACCAAAAATCAAAAGCATTCTCGAGCAAGTGCGTGTCCTAAACATTCAGGAGCGCTCCGACATCGCCCCCGGGGGCTGCATTATCGAAACAGAAAGCGGGATCATCAATGCTACGATTGAAAATCAGTGGCGTGCTCTCGAATCTGCTTTTGAAAAATATACGGATAGCTCAAAGGCGTAAAAAGAATTCTTTTTCTTTTAGAGAAAATCTCCACGATGTATAACTGCATGGATAGCCGTTTCTAGGTTTAAAATGCAAAGACGCAAAATCGTTCTATTTCTGCTGCTCGCCTTAGTTCTAATTGGAATTGGAACAGAGCCCCTCTTTGCCCAGGAAGCAACAGCTCCGGCTGTTTCCAATTCTGGGACACTTTTTAACCCAAACAATCCCCCCACACCCTATCTTCCTACTCCCTCCATTGTGGAAGAACTTACGGCAATTACCGCGCTTGCCCTGCTTCCCTTTGCGGTCATGCTACTTACCTCCTATATCAAAATTGTGGTCGTCCTCTCGCTGTTGCGCAATGCCCTTGGGGTCCAACAATCTCCGCCCAACCAGGTGATCAGCGGCGTTGCTCTACTCATGACAATCTACGTGATGTTTCCCACTGTGCTTGCGATGTATAAGAGCAGTGAGGATTTTATAAAAAAAGAGCCCCCGAACGCACTGTTCTCATCTCAGAGCGCTCAGTATTTGGTTAAGACCATCGATCTTTCCAAAGAGCCTATGCGGGAATTTCTTGAAAGAAATACTAGCGGAAAACACATCAATGGCTTCTATCAGCTTGCCTACCGCTCTTTTCCTGAGGAGTTCCGCACAAGCTTAAAACCCAATGATTTTATCATTCTGATTCCATCGTTCATCACGACTCAGTTAAAGGCCGCTTTTGAAATCGGCGTATTGATCTACTTGCCGTTTTTTGTCATCGACCTTGTCACTTCGAATATCTTGCTTGCCATGGGGATGATGATGCTATCGCCGCTTACCATTGCCCTTCCGCTTAAATTGCTGTTGATCGTCATGGTCGATGGGTGGACCTTGATCATTCAAGGACTTGTGCTATCATTCAGATAAATTTGAGGAAAAGGTAGAGATGTATACCACAGAAATTTATCAGCTCACTTACCAGGCACTCCTATTAATTCTGCTTCTATCTGGCCCTCCGATCCTGATTAGCACGATGCTTGGGCTAATGGTGGCCGTTTTCCAGGCGGCAACGCAAATTCAGGAACAAACACTTTCCTTCATGGTAAAACTGTTTGCTGTTATTATGGTTCTGATGTTCATGGGAGGATGGCTCTCCTCCCAGATCATGTCCTTTACGAATAATATTTTTATGAATTTTTCAAAATGGTCGACTTACTAAAATTTAATGTCCAGCACTGATACCTATCTTTCGTTCTTCTCTCAACTTACCAACTACGCGCCCATTACCGCCTTGTCTTTATTTTTCTTAGGGATGTTTCGCATTGCACCTGTGATTGCAATGGCTCCCTTCTTCGGATCCAAAACTCCAGCCCCTGTCAAGATTGGCTTCCTCATCGTGCTTACGGTCGTTTTCCTACCTCATATGGCTATTACAACTAAAACATTGATCTCGTTTAACATCGAATTCATATTTCTCTGTATTAAAGAACTTTTTATCGGCTTTATCCTTGCCATTTTTGTTTCCATTCCTTTCTTCATGGCAGAATCTGCGGGCACCATCATCGACTTCCTACGTGGCTCATCTTCATTGCAGGTGACAAATCCTTTCATGCAGACACAAGCCTCCGACTTAGGGTTGCTCTATAATTTTGTTCTGATTGTGATTTTTTACCAGATCGATGGGCCCTTCTATTTTTTTAACGCCCTTTTTGAGACCTACACTTTAATTCCTGCTGATGGGTGGATCCCCTTGCAATTTTTTAATTTTAACCACCCCTTTTGGCAAGCGGTTTGGGGAAGCATCAATCGGATCTTAGCAGTTGCAATCCAATTGGCAGCTCCTTCACTTTTGGCCATCCTAATGACAGAGATGTTTTTAGGGATAGCCAACCGTCTAGCTCCTCAAGTGCAGATCGCATTCTTAGGGATGTCTCTTAAATCCCTAGCTGGCCTAGCTATGCTCGCCGGCGCATGGTTTTTCATTCTCAAACAGTTGACCAAACAGACCATGCTCTGGATTAACGATACGAATACGATCGTTCAAACGTTAGCTTCTTAGAATTTGTATTTTTTTGTTGACTCATTTTTTCTCAAGCAATAGATTGCATTAATAAACAATGATTCAAATTGAAGAGGGAATCTATATGAAGTCGAACCTGAAAAATGCACTTCTGCTAGCTGCAACATCATGTGTAGCGTTTGCTAATTGCGCCTATGCCAATAATGAGAGCGCCACAGTGCGCAACCTTGAAAACCGCGTCACCGCATTAGAGCAGCGCAAAAATGCAAGTGGGATGATCAACCCACAGGGCCGTCCTCAAATAAGAGATGGCGCAGATCTCTTCGTTTATGCGGATCTCATCTATTGGAATGCTCACGAAAATGGACTCCAGGTAGCAGTAACCAATGACGGCTCCAGCACCAACCTTTCAGACTCTGAAGTTAAATCAATCCATGGCAAATGGAACGTCGGTTTTCGCGTTGGAGTGGGCTATAACATGCCGCATGATGGATGGGATCTGCGCCTGACATGGCTTCGCTACACAGACAACGGCCGCAAGGATATCCATACTGACGATGATCTGTTTATCTCTCCAACACGGGTTCATCCCAGCAATTTAGCGGATTTCTCCACAACAGCTAGCAAAATGAAAAGCAGATGGCACCTGCGCTTGAACCAATTAGACTTGGATCTTGGTCGTGAATTTTTTGTTAGCAAGTGGCTGACACTTCGCCCCCATTTTGGATTAAGATCTGACTGGGTTCGCCAAAATCTCGACACCGACTATAAAAATTTCACAGGTGAGATCCCATCCAATGATATTGACACAAAACTCAAAGACCACTGGTGGGGAATCGGTCTCGAAGGGGGATTCGATACGCAGTGGGGCCTTGGCTGCGGCTGGAGCCTCTTTGGCAATCTTAGCGCAGCGATCCTCTATGGATTTCATCACATCGATTATAACACTGATCAAAATCCAGCGGATATCGATTTTGTGGGATTGAGAGACAGCTATCGCGTCTCCCATCCAATCCTGGATTTAGAAATGGGTGTGCGTTGGGATAACATGTTTGCTAACGATAGATTCCATCTTGGAGTTCAAATCGGCTGGGAGCATCATATCTATTTCAGTCAAAACCAATTCCCTGTATTTGTCGACGACGTAGCACTTGGGGCCATGGTTTCAAACCAGGGAGATCTGACATTGCAAGGATGGACGCTGTCTGCGCGCTTTGATTTCTAAAATGAGTTCATTCTTATAACCGGGAGTTTTCTACTCCCGGTTTTTTTTGTCCCCATGCCATCTGCAAAAAATGCTCGAGAAATATCCCAAAAAAAGATACAGTGCTGCTTGCAAGATCAATCCGAGATTTCAAAAAACACTACTCCAAACCCACGGGGATTATATGTATAAAAAACTGAAAAAAATGTGGCCATTAAGTTTAGCCCTTGTAGCTGCGACAAGTTCTGTCGATGCAGCTAACGACAGCGCGCAACTGCGCAATCTGGAAAATCGCGTTAATGCCCTGGAACAGCGAAGAAGTGCCAGCGGAATGATTAATCCTCCCGGCCGCCCTCAAGTTAGAGATGGCGTGGATCTTTTCCTCTTTGGAGACTTGCTTTATTGGAATGCTCACGAAAATGGCCTCCCCGTTGCTGTTGTTAACCATGGTTCTTCAGCTAATCTCTCTAAATCAGAGATCAGATCCATTCACTCCCATTGGGATGTGGGATTCCGCGTCGGCATAGGTTATAACTTGCCGCATGATGGATGGGATTTGAGTCTCTCCTGGCTGCGTATAAGAACTGGCGGCACTAGAAACATCTTTGCACACAACAATTATTTTGTATTCCCTTCGCGCATTGTGCCTTCAGACGACCTTGCTGATGCTGCCTGTGCTAAAGCCCATAGCCACTGGACACTGCTTTTCAACCAACTCGATTTGGATCTAGGGCGAGAATTTTTTGTCAGCAAATGGTTAACACTGCGCCCTCACTTTGGTTTGAGAACCGATTGGGTTCATCAGAAATGGAATACAAGATACCGCAATTTCATCGGCACACTTCCCCCGACACAGGTCAAGGTGAGGTATAATGATGAATGGTATGGCATGGGTCTTGAGAGCGGCCTTGACACACAGTGGACGCTCGGTTCCGGTTTTAGTCTTTTTGGAAACATGTCAGGAGCGATTCTTTACGGATTCCATGACATAGACTATGAGGATACTGACTCCCCTCCTCAACTCAATACCAATTCTAAGGGCGAATATGGCGATGGAAAGAATGTCTACCGCGTTTCCCATCCTGTTCTGGATATGATGGCAGGCGTGCGCTATGATCACATGTTCTACAACGACAGATTCCATTTGGGCCTGCAAGTAGGCTGGGAGCACCACGTTTACTTCAGCCAAAACCAGTTTCCCGTATTTGTGGATGATGTTTCCAAAGGCAGCGTGATCTCCAATCAAGGGGATTTGACATTCCAAGGCTGGACGTTTGCAGCGCGTTTTGATTTCTAAGAATACAGTCTGAGCAAGACGCTTGGGTGTGCTAAAAGCGTTAGATCCTTAAAGGTCTAACGCTTTTTCTATGCAATCCTAGCTCCTAGAAACGCGGTTCCCATTTCCACCCCATCATTGACCCCACCACGAAACATCCCATATTACTTATTATTAACTGGAGTAATGGGTTTAATCCGCTCAACGATGTTGAGCGGATTAAACCCATTACTCCAGTTAATAAGACATCGAAGGGCGCAGGAGCAGGACGATCTCTTTGAGCGCATGGATAAAAACATCAATCTCCTCAAAGGTATTATGCAGGCCAAAAGAGATGCGGGTGACCGACGCTAGATGGAACCTTTTTAAAGTAGGCTGCGCGCACATTTGCCCGGTGCGGACAGCAATGCCGCGAAGATCTAGAAGAGTACCGATATCTAACGGGTGAAGTCCATCGACGACAAAACTGATGATCCCCCCTTTTTTAGCAGCTGTGCCAATGATGCGAAGAGATCCGACCTCGTGCAACCGCTTTGTCGCATATTCGAGAAGATCCTGTTCCCACGCGGCAACTTTATCCATTCCCAAATTTTGTAAAAATCGGATCGCCTCTCCAAGACCCATCACCTCAGCGATCATGGGGGTTCCCGCCTCAAATTTTAAAGGGATATGCTGATAGGTTGAGGAGGCAATCATCACCTCATCAATCATATCTCCACCCCCTTGATAGGGGGGCATTTTCTCAAGAAGAGCCCGCTTGCCATAGAGAATGCCAACGCCCGTTGGCCCATAGGCCTTATGGCCTGAGAAGACATAGAAATCCGCTTTTAATTTTTGCACATCAATCGGCATATGGGCAATACTTTGAGCGCCATCAATCAAAACCTTGGCTCCTTTTGCATGGGAGCGGTTAATGATCTCCTCGATGGGATTGAGCGTCCCCGTGGAATTGGCGATATGGGCCAAGCTTACAATTTTTGTGCGATTGGTAAGGAGTTTTTCAAATTCTTCCAAAATGAGCTCCCCATGGTCATCGATGGGGATTGCTTTGAGGTGCGCTTTCCTCTCTTTACAAATCCATTGCCATGGGACGATATTGGAATGGTGTTCCATAACCGTGATCAGTACTTCATCGCCCGGTTGTAAAAAAGCCTTTCCGAAGGAAGAAGCCACTAAGTTGATCGCCTCTGTAGTGCCCTTGGTAAAAATAATCTCCTCTACAAAAGCTGCGTTGATGAACTCTTTGATACTTTGGCGTACGTGATTATAACGATCTGTAGCCTGGCTTGCAAAATCATAGACAGAGCGATGCACAGTGCCATATTGGGTTTGATAAAATTGGTTCATCGCATCGATGACACATTTGGGTTTTTGCGTTGTTGCAGCAGAATCGAAATAGATGAAAGGTTTGCCATGCATATGCTGCTGCAGCATGGGAAATTCTTGTCGGACTTTCCTTATATTGAACTGACCAGAATGACTCACATCACCTCTTGCAGGTTCGCATGCAGTTTTGTTAGAAGTGAATCATACGGAATCTTGTCGATCATTTCACGACAAAAACCACTGATCAGAAGCTGCTTTGCAGTCTTTGGATCAATTCCCCTAGTTGTTAAGTAAAAAAGCTGCTCATCGCTTAACTGGGAGATGGTGGCTCCATGGGATGCTTTCACATCATCTGCGAATACTTCCAAGTTAGGTTTGCTATTGGCAACGGCGCCTTGACCTAAAATTAGATTGTTATTGAGCTGATAAGCCTCTGTCTTTTGTGCCTGAGGTGCTACCTTGATTTTCCCTTCAAAGCTAGATTGACTATGATCGTTTAAGATCCCTTTGAAGTGCTGCATCGAGCGGGTATGAGGGGCTTCATGCTCAACAGATGTATGCACGTGTGCGGTGCGGTTACTTTTTAGCATCCACAGGCCGTTTAAATTGACCTGACTATTTTCCCCTTTAAGACAAACGCGATAGCTCTGCCTGACAACTTTACCGCCAAAGGTGAAGTTAAGGGAGTTAAATTGTGCATTTCTTTTGAGCGTTGCGCGCACAGTTTCAAAATGCCATGCAGGAAGGGTATCTACCATGTTAAGGAGGTGTGCTTGAGCTCCTTCTTCTATTGAGAGCTGCGTACTTGGAACAAGACAGTGATGAGCATTTGGATTGAGCTGTTTTGTCGTGAGAATACAGCGCATCTGGCTACAGCTTCCCAATACCAGATGCAGCCGCGTTGAGACTAGCATCGGCTCATCCCCTGTCACAATATGCAGACATTGTAAGGGGGGTTCCACTTCACATTTGGGAGGAAGATAGAGAAATCCCCCTGTCCCATGCAGAGCGAGGTTAATCAGTGCAAACGGATCGCTCTCTTCTTTAAGTGCATTGGAAAAATAGTTCTTTAAAAAGCTGCCATGAGTATGGAATGCATCATCGAGCGACAAAACAACAGTTTGAGAGGGAAGAGCGGAGAGGTTGCTGAGCTCTAATGACAAACAACCATTTATAAAGACAAGATGGGAATGAATACATTCGGGTAAAATAGCATCGAAGATGAGGGATTTGTCGATTGTTTTTTGAGCAGAACCTTTAAATGAAGCAAGATAAAACTCCCTCAAAGAAACATAACGGAATGCTTCATGAGATTTGTAGGGAAGACCGATCTCTGCAAGCTTCTCCCACCCCATCTGCCGCAACCGTCCTAAAGGGCCCCTCGAAACATTGGATCCAAACTCATGTTGCAGTTGTCTTAAAAAAGTCTTCTCAGGCATGGGACCCCGTCATCAGCCAATCGTATCCCTTCTCTTCTAGTTGAAGTGCCAGCTCAGGACCCCCTGAGCGCACAATTTTGCCATCGATCACGACATGAACAAAATCGGGGCGGATGTAATCTAGAAGGCGCTGATAATGAGTGATCAAGATGAGAGCATTTTCAGGGCCCATCAGACAATTGACCCCCTTTGCAACAATGCGCATCGCGTCGATATCCAGTCCTGAATCTGTCTCATCTAAGATCGCAACTTTAGGTTCAAGAACTGCCATCTGCAAGATCTCATTGCGCTTTTTTTCCCCTCCTGAAAACCCCTCGTTGAGATTGCGCTCTTTAAATGCGCTCTTCACTTCGACAAGTCCCATCTTCTCATCTAAAATTTGATGGAACACCTCTTCTGAAATGCTGCCCTTCCCATTAGCTTTGAGCTTGGCATTATAGGCCGCATGCAAAAACTGCAGATTAGAGATCCCTGGAATTTCTATGGGGTACTGAAAGCTCATGAACAACCCTAAATGGGAGCGCTGTTCAGGATCTAGATCGAAAATATTTTGCCCTTCCATGAGCACTTCCCCTCCTGTTACTTCGTAGGAAGGATCGCCGGCAAGAACTTTAGCAAGGGTTGATTTCCCAGCGCCGTTAGGGCCCATGATCGCATGGATCTCTCCTTTGCCGACGTTCAGATTAAATCCTTTTAAAATGAGCTTCTCTTCAACTTTTGCCTGTAAATCTTTGATCTCTAACATATTTTTTTTATCCTACTGAGTTTTCAAGCTTTAGAGCCAGGAGCTTTTGCGCTTCAACGGCAAACTCCAAGGGGAGTTCTCGGATCACATCTTTGCAAAATCCGCTGACAATCATATTGATCGCATCTTCTCGTGAGATTCCACGCGCCTGCAAATAAAACAACTGCTCCTCATTCATTTTTGAAGTAGATGCCTCATGTTCCACTTGTCCACTATTGTGTGCGACCTCGATGTAGGGAAAAGTGTTGGCCGAACATTGATTGCCAACAAGCATCGAATCGCACTGGGTATAATTGCGTGCACCCTCTGCGCGCGGAGCAATCTTTACAAGCCCCCGGTAAGTATTGTGGGAACGATCTGCTGAAATCCCTTTAGAAATGATTGTCGAGCGCGTCTTTTTTCCCAAATGGATCATCTTGGTGCCTGTATCTGCCTGCATTTTGCCGGTTGTTAAAGCAACGGAGTAAAACTCTCCAATCGATTCATCCCCCTGCAAAATGCAACTGGGATATTTCCAAGTGATTGCAGCACCGGCCTCCACCTGCGACCAGGTAATCTTAGAGCGGTATCCTTGGCATCGCCCACGCTTGGTTACAAAATTGTAAATACCGCCCAGCCCAGTTTCGGGATTCCCCGAGTACCAGTTTTGCACGGTGGCGTACTTGATTTCAGCACGAGTATGAGCGATGAGTTCAACGACTGCAGCGTGGAGCTGATTGTTGTCAAAAGCAGGAGCTGTACACCCCTCTAGATAGCTGACATAAGAATCCTCTTCGGCAATGATCAATGTTCTTTCAAACTGACCGCTTTGCTTATCGTTGATCCGAAAATAAGTAGAGAGCTCAATCGGGCAACGCACCCCTTTAGGGATGTAGACAAAAGAGCCGTCGGAAAAAACAGCTGAGTTAAGAGCTGCAAAGTAGTTATCCCCGATAGGAACGACGCTGCCCAGATACTTTTCAATCAATTCTGGATATTTATGTACCGCCTCGGAAATCGGGCAGAGGACAACACCTGCCTCTGATAGGGTTTTTTGGAAGGTCGTGCCTAAAGAAACAGAATCAAAAACAACATCGACAGCCACATTAGTCAAACGCTTCTGCTCATCCAGAGGAATCCCAAGCCGCTCAAAAGTCTTTAAAATCTCGGGATCCACCTCATGGAGACTCTGCAACGACTGTTTTTTCTTAGGCGCAGAATAATAACAGATCTCTTGATAGTCGATAGGAGGGTGGCTCAAGTTGGCCCAGTTAGGCTCTTGCATTTCCAGAAATTTAGAATAAGCCCTTAAGCGGAAATCGAGTAAAAAGGAGGGCTCATTTTTTTTTGCAGAGATTAACCGAATTGTCTCTTCGCTCAACCCCTTCTGGATCGCATCGGTTTCAATTTCCGTGACAAACCCATATTTGTAATCGGACCGCTCTTTGATGAGCTCCTCTGTCGACATAATCAAACCCTAAAATTTAAGACTCTATCTTATCACTGTTGAAGGGATTTTCTCAATGAGGATCGCCTCCTGGCAAATAAAATTTTTACCCCTTAATTCCATCCCACTTACCCAAAGGAACAATTTGCGTGGTTTCCTTGTTTATACTGGCTAATTCAACCTCTTCTGTTCTTGGATTCAAAAAGCAACAAAGATACTGTTTTTTTGAATTAATATTTTCTCTGTATTTAACAAAGGGGATACAACTCCCTTTTAGTTTGAGTAAATTTTTTTGAGAAAGTGACTGCAATAAGATCGTATCCCAAATCAAAGGAAGCTCTTTTTTTTGTTTTAGGCCTAGGTCATGAATAGACTCAAAGGCAAAAAACGATTGCTGGGCAAAGGATTGAATTGAATATTTTTTAGAACAATAGGTTTCGAATAAGAGATCTACCTCTTTTTTTGTTTCCAATGACAAGTCATTGGTCAGCCATTGTTTTGCCCCTTGGCTAAAACAGAGGATTTCCTCTTCAGTCATTGTTTCCTGCAACACCTCTCTGCCTGGAATGACCATTCTTTTCTCAATCCATTGAGCGGATGTAAGCCCACTTTTATACCAAGAACCCAACATCCCTTTTTGAAATACAATGATCTCATTAGGATTCGAAAAAACACTTTGAATTGGAGGTTTAAATTTATTATTCCATTTTGCATAATCAAGCACCCATTGCAATAACTCCCTAGGCTGATTCGGACGGATCGCTAGGTAATGAGGGATAAAATTCTGGTTCAATTCAAGTGCACTCACTCCCCAGGGCTTTTCACATTGCAGAGTGGTCATTGGAGTCCGCTTGAAATTTCTATAGGAAGCATTGAGATCGAGTTGTGCGATATTATTTTTATCGTAGGATTTTATAATTTTTATTAGAAACTGCTCTTCTCGAACACGCTCATATAATGCTACAATCACAGAATCTAATGCTTCCTGATCTTCTTCCGAGGCAGCAATCTGCTTTGCGTTTGCTTTGAGTCTATCGACAACTTTGCATAGCCACCCCATCATTTGTGCAGCCGTGGCGATGCGGGCCCCTTTTTGAGTCAAGTGATTCGGATCCCTGTGATGGAGGTTAAAGCCTGGTAAAAACACCTCTTCATCAAGGGAACTATGGTAGGATAGGAGAGGGTGATAAATGAGACAAATCGAGTCATTTAAGGTTTTTTTATAAATGGTTTGAATCTGCCCAACCAACCCTACGTGATATAGAGACTTGAATAACTTCTTCTGGGAGAGAAATGTTTTGGAAAGAGCGCGCATGACAACATGCTGGATTTTACTGCGAATGAGATCATCAGGTTCCGCCTGTCCAACAGCAAAAAGCGCAGATTCATACGCTTGCAGCAATCGATGAGATCTTCTCTTGCATTCAGAGATACACCCATCTTTAAGCAGGTCAAACTTTTCCTCGAAATTCGCATCAGAAACAACACTCTCAAAAAAGAAACACTCCTTTTTATCACAAATATCCCGTGTTAAATATCCTTTGCTTAAAAGCTCAATGAAATCCTGACACGTGTTCTGAAAAAATTGATCCTCTACATCAATGGCTTGCGCGACTTTGAGGTAGGGATTGAGGGAACCAAAGTTGGGCAAATTAAGTAAAGCTCCCAAAACCCCCTGCTTGCGGTGGAGTTTAGTTAATTTCGTACCGGGATGCAAATTCAGATCTGCGCAAATGATGGCATCGCAGTTAGTCGCATTTTCACCCGGAATCTCCACCTTGTTTAAATGATTTTCTAAAGAGATGTTTAGACACTTCAAAGGAGGTCTTTGTGCGGCTATGATAGGGACCAAAGGGAAAAAATACTTCTCTATAGAGGCGATCAAACCAAAATTGAGATTAGCTTCAGGTGTGAGTAACATCTTTGCTACCTCTTTTGAAATTTCCATGCAAAGCTCTTGGCGGTCCTCTTTAGAGGTGAAACTGGCTGCTTCAGGATAGGTAAGGGCTAACTGTGCTGCAATTTTCTCGAATTCCTCACAGAGTTTTTCTTCAATAAATAGGCTGGATTTATTGACCTTCTCAGGATGAGCATCAATCCCAGCTGCCAATTTTCCTGGAATTCTTTCCGCTAAAAAAACCACCTGGCCAATTAATTCCCACGCTCTTATGCAGGTAAAAGATAAGCACACCTTTGTGCAAAACTTAAATAACAGTCCCTTGGGATCAATAGGATTTTGAGTATTTAAATGAAGATAAAGATTGAGAAGTCTGTCAGAGTCGCCCTGCCAATCTTTCTTTTTAGACTCAGAAGCATTAATTTCTGCTTTTTGCGCGAGAAGCTGAACCCTTTGGCTAATTACTTGTTGAATCTGTTGAAGCAAAGGTTCAAGCTGAGCCCCTCTTGCTAAGTGATCGCTGTTTGCGTTTTGCCGCATCCAGGCTGTTTTTTGCAATCTTTCCGATAAAAGCTCTTTCACATCATATGTATTCATAGAAACCTCCCTAAGAACCGCTTATTGTTTAACGGGCTAAAAAAGTTTCTTACATGATGAACTTGATGCGCTGTTTTTGTAAAACAAAAAATTTTAATCAGGCATGTTTACACCCAATGCAATCGATCTGGATTTTCTAGGTACCAGCCTATTGTTTTGTGGATTCCTGTAGAGATTGTATGAGAAGGTCTCCACCCCAGTTCTTGGTGGATCTTGCTACAGTCGATGGCATAGCGAAAATCGTGACCGGGACGATCTGCGATGAAGGTCACCAAAGAGGAAAGCTCCCGGGGATCTTCCTGTTTTGCCTCAGCAAATGCTTGAATGAGAGTATGGAGCAAATCGATGTTTTTGAGCTCAGCCCCACCTCCGATATCATAAACCTCGCCTCTTTTACCTCTTTCCAAGATCAACCACACCGCTTGACTGTGATCATCGACAAAAATCCAATCGCGCCTATTCACTCCATTGCCGTAAATAGGTAGAGGTTTTCTGTGATAGCAGCCATAGATCATGTGAGGGATGAATTTCTCCACATGTTGGCAAGGTCCGTAATTATTTGTGCAATGGGAAACGGTTGTCGATAATCCATAAGTATGTGCGTAGGCGCGCACAAAATGATCGGATGCTGCTTTAGAAGCGGCATAGGGGGAGTTAGGTCGGTATGGAGAATTTTCTGTAAAGTGCCCCTCTTGGCTCAATGATCCATAGACCTCATCTGTGGAAATGTGGTGAAAATGAATCTGGGGCGATCGCCTAACCACCTCAAGCAGCCTTAGGGTCCCACCCACATTTGTCTCATAAAATGCCTTAGGATCAGCTATGCTTCGATCGACATGGCTCATCGCAGCAAAATGGACAATGGCATCGATTTGATGATCAAGACAGAGTTTCTCAACCAGCGCCTCATCACAAATATCTCCTTGAACAAAGAAATAGCGAGGATCCCTTTCAATAGGGACAAGATTCTTTAAATTCGCAGCATAGGTCAAAAGATCGAGGTTGATGATTTTTTCACATCCCAAAATATTCTGCAGCCCATAACGGATGAATGATGACCCGATGAATCCTGCACCGCCTGTAACTAGAAAACGTTTAAATTTAAATTCCATTGCTCAAAAACTCAATTAGTGTCTCTTTCCAGGGACGTGGTTTGTTCGATGTTAGACGGGTGTATTTATTTGTGTCGAGCACGCTATACATTGGCCTGGGAGCTAAGGTTGCAAACTGTGTGCTTGGAACAGGAACGATTTTTTGGCATTTTACTGCAATTCCTGCTGACTGAACTGCCTCTAAAAGATCTAGAGCGATGTGATACCGAGATGCCTCCCCTTCATTGGAAAAGTGGATGATTCCCTCAAAATCTAAAAGAGAGATCACAGCTTTTACCAGATCATCGCAATACGTTGGCTTACCCCTTTGATCGTAGACCACTTCCAACTGCCCCCTTTCCCCAAACAGATGCAACAAAGAGGAAATCATATTTTTTCCCTTGGATCCAAACAGCCATGAGCTGCGCAGAATGCAAGCTTTAGGAAAAATGTCCAAAACCCTCTTTTCTCCTTCCCACTTGCTCATTCCATAGACATTCAAAGGAGCGCAAGAGTCCTCTTCGCAATAAGGGGTTGTACCCAATCCATTAAAAACATAATCGGTCGAAATGTGGATCAGGCGCGCGCCACATTTTTTGGCAACTAAAGCCATATTTGCAGCTCCTTCTGCATTCACTGCAAAAGCTAGAGCCGGGTTCTTCTCTGCTCCATCGACATCGGTGTAAGCTGCACAATTGATCACGTGCGTCGGCTTGTATTTTGAGACATGGTCGTAGAGCGGATCTAAATGACACACATCTGCCGATTGACGATCTGTGGAAGAGACCTCTATCCGATGATTTTGGCAGTAACTTAAGATCGCAGATCCCAGCATCCCCCTACTGCCCGTTATCCAAATTCTCATTGGATAGCCTCCTTGAACAATGGACAGAGGCGATCTCTTTCTGAAAGAACAGGGTGTTCAATAGGCCAGACAATCCCGACATCTGGGTCATCAAAGCGAAAACTACACTCTTGCTCCGGATCATAAACAGTGCTGACCTTATAGCAGACATGAACTTGCTCGCTCATCGCGCAGAAGCCATGAGCAAAGCCAACCGGCACATAGAGCTGATCTCCTGAGGCAGCGTTCAAATAGATCCCCTCCCATTGACCAAAGGTAGAGCTGGTTTTGCGCATGTCGACAACCACATCAAAAATTTCCCCTTCCATTACAGTGACAAGTTTAGCTTGGCCCGGGAAGCGCTGAAAATGCATTCCCCGAATCGTCCCCCTTTTGGAAAAAGAGTGGTTGTCCTGCACGAAATCATCGATAATGCCTAAATTTTGATACAGGTTTTTGCGAAAGGTTTCCCTAAAAAAACCGCGATCATCAAAAAAAATCTTTGGGCGAATTTTTTTCAACCCTTCGAGACTTAAATTTTCGGCCTGCATATCTTCTCCTTGGACAGTAGATTTTAAATAATACACTTTTCTTGCCTTTTTATCTCCATAAACTATATCCTTCCCTGTACGTTCCATAACACAACCGATTTATTTTTTTATAAGAGATAGCTATGCGTATTTTTCACTCATTGGGTCACGTCTTCGGAGGCACCTTACTTATCGCCGGAACTATGGTCGGGGTTGGGATGCTCGCACTTCCT
Source organism: Acidobacteriota bacterium (assembly GCA_903970255.1). Lineage (GTDB taxonomy): Bacteria > Chlamydiota > Chlamydiia > Chlamydiales > Rhabdochlamydiaceae > CAJCIW01. The sequence goes on along the minus strand of CAJCHM010000068.1, from coordinate 21,932 downwards.
ATCGCAACAGGAGAGGGCGGATTCTTCCCTGCGGCAGCCATTTATTTACTCTGCTGGCTTTTTATGCTCAGCACCGGACTTCTGCTTTTGGAAGTATGCTCCTGGATGCCAAAAGATGCGAACCTGATCACAATGGCGCATCGCCTCTTAGGTCCATTGGGTAAAAACGTCTGCTGGGTGGTTTATCTTTTTCTTTTTGTCACAGTAATGATTGCGCATGTGGTCGGAGGAGGAGCTGTTCTCAGAGAAATCTCCGGCTTCGCTATCTCCGATTGGCTTGCAATGGTGATCTATGTGGTGATCTTCTCCCCTGTGGTTTATCTTGGAACTCGATGGGTCGACAGACTTAACATCACTTTGATGGCAGGGGTGACGATCTCCTATCTCCTCTTCATCGCCGTTTCTTATGACCACGTTCAGCCCAGCCTGCTTGCACGCTCGGACTGGTCAAAAGCATGGCTTGCTCTCCCTGTATTGTTCACGGCATTTACCTTTCAGGTCATCATACCGACATTAATGACCTACATGGACCGAAATGTTAAAAAGGTGCGCCTATCGATCATCTTAGGGACAAGCATCCCGCTTGTTGTCTACCTCGTTTGGGAATTTCTCATCTTAGGGATCGTCCCTGCTGATGGTCCACACGGCTTAACTGAGGCTGCCAAAAAGGGATGGAATGCCATCATGCCACTCAAAGAACTAGTTGGCAGCCCCCTCCTTTTTGCAATTGGAAAATCGTTTGCATTCTTTACTATGACAGCATCCTATATTGCGCTGGCTTTGGCTTACCTCGACTTTTTGGCAGATGGTCTCAAGGTCCAAAAGAAAGGGATCAAAAAGGTGATTCTTTGCCTTGCAGTCTTTGCACCACCGACCATTGTCGCAATGACCTATCCCCACATTTTCATCACCGCCCTGGGCTATGCAGGCGGATTTAGCTGCGCCATCCTCTTTGGCCTTTTCCCGCCCATCATGGTATGGGTCGGCAGATACATTAAGAAAGAAGAGCGCAATCCACAGCTACCAGGGGGTAAAACCTTCCTTGCTATTCTAATTCTGTTTGCGCTCGTTGAGATCTGCATTCAGATCGCCTAGTAAATGACAAACGGTGGTCTCAGGCTTAAAGCCTATCGTTTGCAGGGCTGAGTGAACTCTCAGCCCCAATCCACTTTCGATATCTAAGTCTCAGCAATTTAAAGACTTAGAGTATTGTAAACCATTTTTTATGAGCCATCTTCACCTTTACGGGCAGAATTTCGGCCAAGCGAAAGGCCCCAGATGCTGTAGTTTTGACAAGGGAATAGCGCCAGCTATTTCCGAGAAGAAAAATACAGCAGATGGGTGCCTTGCAGCCGGCCGAAAACTGACTGTAAAGGTGAACATGGCCCAGAAAGCGGTTTGCAATTTTGCCCTGTAAATTTAAACACAGCAACTTACCTCCTCTGCAATTGGGAATAAGCTGTAAGAAGCTTATAAACATACAACTCAACGCTTTTTGAAGTGAGGTTTTGCCGGGCAAATTTCTTGGCTTCCTTTGCAATTTGCTTCGCAGTTCCGTCGTTTTGTATTAGCCACTGCACTTTTTTAACAAGGTCTGAGCAGTCGGATTTGTAAGGGATATAATGCTTATTTGGCAAAAGTGCTTCTTCAAACCACTGTATCCACTCCGATTCATTTCTTAGGACCACAGACCCTGAAAATAACTGCCATTTGAGAGAGCCCGGAAATGAATTCCCATTTGCACAAATCAAATATTTATATTTAACCTGTGAGGGGGGGCTCATGGGGTTTCCCAATAGACCATCATTTCTCATGATCTCCTCGACATCAGGAGTTGACTGAACTACCTGCGTCAAGGCACAATCGAGGAGTTGAGGAAAATGTTTCGATGTTAACACGATCCTTGAGCGCAAAAAGTCTCTCCAGTTCTCAGCATTAAACATCCCTCCTGTTGTACTTCCCCTCCAAAAAGCAATTCCTACCTTATCTTTCCAAGATAACTTGGAATCTGCAATGCGCACCTTTGCATATAGATCGTCCCATTGAGGATAATCATATGCCTCTGGAATTGAAACGACCCGAGATTGCGATTTGAGTTTTGCAATGCAAAATACGGGAGCAAAATCATCTTCCCTAACCACGTTGTCATCAAATGCATCATCCAAGGCAACGATGAAATCAACGTTGGGAAGATTGTAACTCTCCAATAGCGTTTTAAACAGGCGTCTGTACCCTTCCTGCCTGATTTGATATACCGGCGCAAACGAAGGGTTGATAAAAGTCACTGCCCCATTCACAACTTGAATCCTTGTAAACGCAATCCCTCTGTCTCTGAGCAGCTGCTCGGTTCTGTTCATCTGTTCCGGTGTAATTCCAGAGGTAGCTGCCAAATCTAGCGCAATCCGTTCATCCATCCATTGAAAAGCGTTACTTGCATCATTTGAGCAAGCACACGCTAATAAGAAAATGCAAATACACGAAAAAAGCAATCCCAGAAGGCGACGACAAAAATGATTCATAAATTTTTCCCTGTTAACTCTTAAATAACATCCTGTAAGGTGTTGGCAGTTTTTATGTTGGGTATCACGCTAACTTGATCCTTTCAAGCGCGGCAGATTTTGCCTGAACCCGTGTTATTTTCATTCGAATTTCGCGGCTGCGTTTGTTATCCTGGACTTTAGCCATTGGAGCGGGGCGATTTTTCTAGATAGCGCCCGGAGGCAGGGGGAATTTTGTAAGGCTAGGGTTGAATATGCCACCATTACAAAATTCCCGGTGCCTGGGGAACGCTATCCGGGAAAAGCGCCCCGTTCCAATCTAACCAATCTACATCTTTTAATCATATTCTCAAAATAGTTTTCTGGACGTTTTTCATGTTTAAAAAAAAACGACGAACGCTTAGATTGAATCTCTAAAATTTTTCTTCTAGAGGAGTTCTATTTATGTTTCATCCCCATAGCAAATCGCCAGTCGCGTTATTTCTGCTGACAACATGTGTGCTCCATTTTTCTACCTCTCTTTCGGCTAATCTCCCTCCCTCTCAACCTGTGGAACAAGAAATGCCCAGCCCCTGGTTTACAGGCCCCCTCCTGACACCTGCAGGGAACGTTATCCCTGATGGCCACTACAACATAGAACCTTATCAATACGCTACGACTAACTATGGGATCTACAATAGTCATTGGAATTCTCATGGGACACCCAAATTCTATAACATCAACACACAAGTATCGTTGCAGTTTGGCCTGCCTTGCCAATTCGACATTGTATTCAATCCTTCCTGGGCGTGGAATCACACAGAAAAGGCCTCCCACTGGGTCCTCAATGACCTAAATCTAGGTTTCGACTACCAATTATGGAAATTTAAAAAAAGGCAATGGTGGCCGACCACCAAGCTTGCCATCCGTGCCAACATGCCTATTGGCAAATATCAAAAACTCAACCCAAAATCCCAAACCACCGATAGTGGAGGATTTGGAAGCTGGACTCCAAGTGTTGCGATCGTAATGTCTCATCTTTTTTGGTGGGGAGGCCACATTTTCTTTGCCCCGCGCTTTAACATTCAATATGCATTCCCCACACCTGTCCACGTGAAAGGTTACAACGCCTATGGCGGAGGACACCATACTCGTGGAACTGTCTTTCCAGGACAATCACTCCAAGTGCAGCTTGGATACGAAGTTTCGTTGAGTCAGAACTGGGTCATTGCTGGAGACATCCAATACGTGCATAGCAATAAAACTAGGTTCAAAGGACGTAAGGGCTCTACAGGCGGCATCCCCAATAGTGTCGGAGGACCTTCCTCTGAATCTTTTAGCTTAGCCCCTGCCATCGAATATAACTGGAGCAACAATTACGGCATCATCGCTGGCGCATGGTTTACTGTTGCCGGGCGCAACACGGTAGAATTTGCAAGCGGCGTTATTGCCTTTAACATTTATCAGTAAAAACCTGCATTTAGAGGGAATTGCATAAGTTGCTTTGCAAGGAAAATTTGATGATTTTGATGCTGATTTGGCTTTGCGTGGGACCACATAACCCACTGGGCCTTAGAAATCCCGCGAAAAGCCAACTCAGCATCAAAAGCGCAAATTTGGCCCCAAATGGACTTATCCAATTCCCTCTTTAGAGTCGACACTGAAAACAAGAGGTGCTATGAAAATTTTTTTCTCCTTGATTTTACTCATATTTAGTTGTGGACATGCTATGGAAGCCTCTGAGGAACAGTATCGCTATTTGGATGCTATTGCGTTAGATTCTGGCGCTGATAAGGGATCAAACTACCACAATTACACTCAAGTCTATGCGAAGTATTTTGCTCCCCTAATAGATAAACCGATCAAATTTCTAGAAATTGGGATCTATGAAGGATCGAGCGTAAAAATGTGGGAAAAGTATTTAAAAAAAGCAGATCTGCATTTCGTGGATATTACCTTTGATGCACTCAAATACCAGTCTGATCGCTCCCATTATCACCTCTGTAACCAGGAAAACCCGCAAGACTTAAAGGTGCTCATCGAATCAACAGGGGGAAACTTTGATGTCATTCTCGATGATGGAGGGCATACGATGAATCAGCAAATCACAAGCTTTGTCACTCTTTTTCCCCATGTCAAAAGCGGTGGGATGTATATCATCGAGGATTTACACACCTCCTATTGGCCAACTTTTGGAGGCGGTGGAGCGCATTCGACCATCAATTTTCTCAAATCATTAATCGATGATGTGAACTTTGTTGGAGCTACCACGACAAAGGCCAGCCATCAGAATTTGCCTTATTCCACTGTGAAACAACTCAATATCTACCGGAAAGAGGTCGAATCGATCCATTTTTATGATAGCGTTGCCGTCATTTTGAAAAGATGAACGTAGGACGGTGGTTAAAACTGGAGTTTGGACTAAATTTGGCCTGCAGGGACGTGCGAGACAAAATCAGATCTAACTGAGCGACGAAGTCAATAGCGCTAGCTATTGATGAGGAGGAAGTTAGATCTGATGAAGTCGCAGCCGTCATCTGCAGGCCAAATTTAGTCCAAACTCCAGTTAAAGGATTGTAGGGTTTATAAATTTTTTGTACTTCAATCGCAAACGCGCTCTTTTTAACCACCACCTCCAATTCCATACTCGCCGCAAAGGCACAAGTGACAATACCAAGCTGTGAAACAGTGGGATCGATTTGCACAGGTTAGCTAGGGCATGGATGAGGGTTATCTGTACACCTTTCTGATCCATTTTTGTATAAACATCCACAATCGCATCAACTTGCTTAAAATCTTTGTTTTTTAGACTGAGTAAAGCATTCATTGTTAATAATTTTAACAAGTCAGCGCGGAGTTTTTTTTCCGCAATCGCCTTCACCTCCGAAGAGAGAATGGGACTATCTCTGATCTTTAATATCATGATATCCCAACCCGGCCAGATTAACTTCAAACCATGAGCATGGGAATAGGATAATGCATGCTGTACAAAAACAGCGACAGGTTTTTTTGAGATGATAAACGGAAAGTGTTGCGCCGCACGCAATACATAATCGATATCAATTGTTTTGAGTCTACAATCAATGGAGCCATTTTTTTGGATCACATCCTTCCGAAATAGAGTTCCTATCCAATTGGAATATTTGCCAATGATCTCTAAAAAACCTTGCGGGCAGGGGTAATATTCACAATCGTTCCATCGGGTTAAAACGACATCAATGATTTTATGATTCTCATTCACATCGATCACAGCTCCCGAGAAAAATCCCGCATCTGGATAACGCTCCAATCCTTCAAGCGCCGTTTCGTAAAATTCAGGGATCAAATAATCATCGTCAGAGAGAAAAGAGAAAAATGGAGTCTCTACTTTTGAAAGACCATATTCAAAATTTCTTGCAGGACCAACGTTGTTTTCATGGCAATGGTACTTCACTCGATGATCTGCTTGACAAAACTGAGCAACCACAGCAGCAGTATCATCTTGGGATGCATTATCATAGATCCAAACTTGAAAATGGGGATACGTCTGATTTAAAACACTTTGAATAGCATTTTTTAAGCGATTTGGGCGTCGATAAGTGGGAATAATTGTAGTAATAAGGGGGGATTTCATCAACCTTTCCACCAAGAAATTGCATCCTTTAACCCCTCTTCAAGGGTAAAATAGGGAACCCACCCAAGCTCACTTTTTAGCCTATCAGTCGTGGCTACAAGAACAGGAGGGTCATTTTTAGGAGCGGCTAAAGCGCCAAACTCAATTAAATCTTCCCCTCCTAGCTGATTTGTAATGTGAGAGATGATCTCCCTTAAAGCAACTCCAACGCCAGAGGCAATATTAAGTGTACCCTCGATAGTGGAGTCTAGGAGTGCAACAAAGGCATCTGCGACATCTTGCACATGGAGAAAATCTCGGATTTGGCCCCCATGAGAACAAGGAATTTTCTTTCTTTGCAGCAACCCTCCAATCACAGAAGAAACAAAACGTTGCGGGGATTCATGAGGTCCATAGAGATAGAAAATCCTCCCCCATGCTTGGCTAAACCCCATCTGTTTGGCAAGGGGATCTACAATAAGGGATAATGCCAACTTCGATGATCCATAGAGATTCTGAGGAATGCATCGAGTGGTGTTTTCTTGAAAGTGCACACCACTCCAGTCGTATTCTGCACAAGTTCCTGCAAAAACAGCTCTTTGCCCTCCCTGAAGAGCAAAGGCCTCGATGAGATCAATGCTTGACTTTAGCCACTTCAAGTTATCAATCGATCTCCAAAATTTCCCAGGAGTTGCCTCCCACGCAAAATGAAGCAAGTGAGTTGGCCTACATTGTAAGAGGAGCTCATTTATCGAGCCATTTCCTAGTAGATCCCACTGAATCCAATGAACTCCATCGACACTGCCCGATCCTCTTTGAGAGGAAATGGCATAAACTTCATACCCCTTTTTTTTAAGCAAAGGAAGAGTGTGCCTTCCAATGAATCCACTGGCTCCTGTGATCATGACTTTTTTCATATTAAATTGGGATATTGCAAGTCTTTAGGAGAAATCACACTCACCTCCTTTGGCCAAACGATACCAATTGCCGGATCATTCCATCTTAGCCCAAAAGCACTTTCAGGGACATAAGGATAAGAAATCTGATAAAAAACCTCCGAATCATCTTCTAAAGTTTGAAACCCATGAGCAAATCCTTCAGGAACATAGAGCATATTCCGATTCTGTGCAGAAAGAATCACACTCTCCCAATGCTTATAGGTAGATGAGCCGGCGCGCAAATCAATGATCACATCATAGATCTTGCCGCTTGTGCAACGCACCAACTTTGCCTCGGAATGAGGAGGTTTTTGAAAATGCATTCCTCTTAAGGTTCCCTTCTTGCGATTAAAAGAGAGACTGCACTGTTCAAGAGGGAGCTTTAGCCCCATTTCCTGAAATTGCTTTTGACAAAAGGTACGGGCAAAAAAACCTCTCTCATCTTCAATCTGTTCCGGTTCAATGAGATAGGAGCCAACCAAGCGCAGAGGTAAAAATTTCACTTCAGAATCTCCAGCTTCGGGATAGGAACCACAAACTGCCCCCCCCATTCACGGATGAATCCCATTTGTTCCATGATTTCTTCTTTTAAGTTCCAAGGGAGGATGAAAAGATAATCAGGTTTATTTTTAGCGATAGCATCAACTGAAAAGATGGGAATGTGAGTTCCCGGCAGAAAATGCCCTTGCTTATGCGGGCTTTTATCGACTGTAAATTCAAGAAATTCAGAACGGATGCCGCAGAAATTGAGTAAAGTGTTCCCCTTTGCAGGAGCTCCATAGCCAATAATTTTTTTCCCTTGCTTCTTACAATTGAGAAAAAAGCGAACCAAATCCGACTTCAACTGCTGGACACCAAGAGAAAAGGAAAGATATCCATCAAGATCCTCGAATTGCATCTGACGCTCCCTTTCTAAAATAGCCACCACCTTTTCAGAAACAGGTTTTTCTCGATCTTCCTCATGCCCAGCATAGATCCTCAATGAACCTCCATGGGTGCTAAGCTCTTCCACATCAAATATTTTTAAGCCCTGCGCCTTAAAAATTTTTTTGGCACATAGAAGAGAAAAATAAGAAAAATGTTCATGATAAATCGTATCAAACTGATTACTTAATATAAGCTGAAGCAAGTGGGGAAATTCCATCGTAATGACCCCGCCTGCTTTAAGCAAAATCTTCATCCCCTGTACAAAACCATTCAGATCGGGGACATGGGCTAAAACGTTGTTACCAATGAGCAGATCTGCCTGCACATTTTTTTCCCGCAATTGTTGAGCAAGGCGGGTCGAAAAAAACTCGACCAAGGTAGGGATGCATTTTTCCTCCGCTACTTTAGCCACATTTGCTGCAGGTTCGATCCCAAGAACAGGGATGGCTCTTTCCTTAAAATATTGCAGCAAGTACCCATCATTGCTTGCAATTTCAATCACCTGCTTTGAAGAATCGAGTTTCCATCGATCGATCATTTTTAGAGCATAGAACTGGCAGTGCTTAAGCCAACTATCGGAATAAGAAGAAAAGTAGGCGTAGTCGCTAAAAATATTCTGAGGAAGTTCATATTGTTTGACCTGGACCAAATAGCAATGGGAACAAACATATGCGTGGAGAGGGTAAAACATCTCCCCCTTTTCTAACTCATCTTTCGACAGATAAGAATTAGATAAAGGAGTTAATCCTAAATCGCAAAAGGAGTGCTCTAGAGGATTTTGACAAAAACGGCAAGCATCATGGTTTGCAATCATACGCAGCAGAGCTCCTCTGCAGCCATTTCCTGTAGGTAATGGGTATACCACTCAACCGTGCGCTGTAACCCCTCATCAAGACCAAATAAAGGCTCCCATCCCAACCTGTTCTTTGCCTTGCTGGAATCCAAACTTTGATCCTTAATCTCCCCTCTTGCATCGCCTAAAATCGTAGGCTCCAGATCGGTAGAGTGCATCAGGCGCTGCAAAACGCTGACAATGTTCAATACAGAGGTAGGGGCACTTGGCCCAAAATTAAAGGCCTGCCCGGAAATATTTTCTTGGTGCACTTGGGAAGCTAGCATAAGATACGCATGTACTGCATCTTCAACATACAAATAATCTCTAGTGCAACTCCCATCACTGCGAATCACAGGGGATTCTTTCAGGAAAAAATTTCTGATCGTCCCGGGAATAAGACGACTCCAGTTTAAGTCTCCACCCCCATAAAGATTACCACACCTGGCGATGGCAATGGGCAAACCGTAGGTATGATGATAGGTATGAGCAATCAGATCAGTGCACGATTTAGAAACATCGTAAGGATGCTCCCCTTTGAGAGGCATCTCTTCGGTATAGGGCAAAACTTCACTTGAACCATAAGCTTTATCACTGGATGCAACAACGATCCGTTTAACCAAAGACTTATGCTGGCGACATGCTTCCATCAGATTGTATGTCCCTCTGATATTGCTCTCAAATGTCGATAAAGGGTTACGTAGGGCTGTTCCTACAATGGTCTGAGCGCCCAAATGAAATACAGAATCAATTTCATGCTCATTAATCCCCCGCTCAAGAGAAGCATAATCTTCTAATGCACCCTGTACGACGCGTGTTTTTTCAATCAGTTTGCTCCTAAAAAGAGGGGTTTGAGGGTCGCAATCTCTGATTAGAACAACAACATTTGCTTTTTTCTGAACAAGAGCTTTCGTGAGCCAATAACCTAAAAACCCAGAGGCTCCTGTAATAAATACGTTCTTATTGATCCAATACTTTTTCATCAGTTAGTTTCTTTTGTAATTTTGCAAAAATCTGAGTAATTTCGGATATAGTCATCCGCATCATAATAGTCAGAGGTAAACACCAAAAGGACAGCATCAGTTGAGTAATTGTACTGTGTTCCCCAAATTAAAGGAGGTAAATAAATTCCTTTATCCGGTGCATCCAAAACAACTTCCGCTCGACGCGATCCATCATCCACAACAACCGAACAACTACCTTGAACACAGATTAGAAATTGATGGCATCTACGATGCGCATGCTCACCTCGCGTCTCTTTACTTGGTACCTTAAAAACAAGGAAATATCTTTTAGGCTCAAAAGGAATATCTATAGGAAATTCCCCAGCGGATAAGTCTCCCCTTAAGTCATGAATCCGCTTAAGTCGGTGGACCGCAACATCTCCCACTCCCAACCGGACAGAAGCTTTTTCTGAAGGGAAAGAGGGTTGTAAAGCAGTAGAGCGATGCAAAGTACTTCCAGATTCCACATAACGCACAATGCGCGCCGGAGAGCCTGTTACAATTGCAAAAGGAGGCACGGATTTTGTCACTACTGCTCCTGCACCAATCATGCTTCCTCTTCCAATGGTGATTCCAGGCAAGATAACTGCTCCTCCGCCAATAGAGGCCCCATCTTCAATCCGCGTTTTGAGAAATTTTTCCGGATATATTTTAGAGCGAGGAAATTTGTCATTAGTAAATGTCACATTAGGCCCAATAAAAACATCATGGCCAATTTCAATCCCATCCCAAAGTTGAACACCCGACTTAATCGTTACTCTATCCCCAATGATCACATCATTTTCAATCAAGCAATGGGAGCAAATATTCCCCTCACTCCCGATTTTCGCACCGGGTAAAATCACCACATACTGCCAAATTTTCGTTCCCGCTCCGATTTGAGGGGATGTGACATCTGCTGCCTTGTGGATACACTCTAACATTTTCATTTTCATCACCCCATTGATTGGTATAGGTTGTCGCTACAACTGCCAAGGGTCGCTGCTTACTATTTTCATAACCTCGCCAAGCATATGTTCCCACCAATCCTAAACAGAATAGATTGAGCGTCCCTAAAAATAATACTGCAAACATGATAGGTGCATATCCGGGCACATGAATCCATCCATACAAGCGCGCGACCAATACAAGAGCCCCAAAAAATAAAGCAAGGGTTGAACCAATAGCCCCCACACGCATCAAGAGGCGAATGGGATAGTCGGTAAACGCAAAGATACTGTCCATCATGTAGTTAATTTTCTTTGTTAACGTCCACGCTGATTTTCCTTCCTGCCGTTGCTGTCTTTGATAGTTAACCTGTTTTCGTCGAAATCCTAGCCAAAAAATAAGCGCAATCAATGAGGAGCGCGATTCTTCCAACTTGAGCAAGTGCTGTCGGAAAACTTGATTGCAACCAAATACATCAACTCCCCCGTCAGGCATTTCAGAAACCATCAGACGACGGTACAGATTCCAAAAAAGTCCGGAAGCCAAGCGAGAAAAGAAGGGATCGGAACGCTTAAGTCGAGCACCAATCACCACATCGCACTCATCGAAGCTAAGAGCAGTAAAAAAATCGATAATCAGCTGTAAGGGTTCTTGCAAATCGGCAGCCATCACTGCAAAATAACTTCCTCTTGCTGCCATTAAGCCTGTACGAATTGCTGGAAAAGAACCAAAATTGCGCGAATGGGTTAAAAGTTGAGCCGGAAATCCCAAACCATCCATTCCTCTGCGCAATAGTTCATAAGATCTATCTGGGCTGCCATCTACGACAAAAACAGCTTCGAGTTGATCATTCAAATGTTTGTTGATTGAGGTGATTGCTTCAAGCAACCGGGGAATAGAAGCTTGGTTTTTATAAACTGGAATGATGATCGAGTATTTCATCTTTGCCAACCATTGATTGCCGCAATCACGCGATCTACTGCTTCATTACTCATCTGTGGATAACAGGGCAAAGTGAGAATTTCACCTGCTAATCTTTCCGTATTTGGTAAATGGATCTGAGCAAAACGGCTTCCAAACAAGAACTGACGATGATCGGGAATCGGATAATGCACATCGGACGCTATATTGTGCTTACGTAAATGCTCGCGCAAATCTTCCCGTTTTAAAGCACAAATCACATAGAGATGCGCCACATTTTCTTTCCCCCGCACAATCGGAACGGTTAGATTAGGGCAAAGGATCTGTCTACTATAGCGATCTGCAATTTCTCGCCGTCTATCATTAGCCTCATCCAAATGAGGCAATAGATCTAAGAGAACAGCTGCCTGTATTTCATCCAAACGGCTATTACGGGCCCCGGCTATTTGCACATGATACTTTGTAATCCATCCATATTGGCGCAACCGTCTTAATCTTTCATCAAGCAGTGGGTAGTTGGTAACAACTGCTCCCCCATCCCCTAAAGCTCCAAGATTTTTGGTAGGATAAAAACTAAAACAGCTAATACTCCCAAAGGTTCCGACAAACTTCCCATCTATTTGCGCACCATGTGCTTGAGCACAATCTTCGATGAGAGGAATATTCTTTTTCGCGCAATACTGCGCAATCGAGGCAATTTCTGCGATTGCAAGCCCATAAAGATGAGTGGCAACAACAGCTTTAACACCTGCTTCTACAGCGCGCACAACCTCTGAAAGTGTCATCACATGAGTTTCGTAATCCACATCTAGAAAAAAAGGCTCGGCACCAATGGTAACTATTGCAATGGTAGTGTACATCCCCGCATTGGCAACAGTTGCAACGCGGTCGTTTGAGGCAATTCCAACAGCTTTTAGAGCCAATTCAATCGCATCTGTTCCATTGGCAACCCCCACACAATGATTTGCTCCAAGATAGGCTGCAAACGATTTTTCAAACTGTTCTACCTCAGGCCCGAGAACTAGCCATCCACGGCCTAACACTCGATCAATGGCGGGTCGAATTTGGGCTTGATGAGACTTGAGTTTTGCTGAGAGGTCATTGATTTGCTGTAACAAGTTATCCAACCAAAGAAAATAGAAAATTAAAAAAACAATAATTTAGAGAATGGAAATGCGTCAACCTCTTTTCCTGGGAAGCATTGAAATAGGATTATTTTGGGCAAACTTCAAACCATACTAGCCTTACCGAATGAAGGGAAGCGTTAGGAGAGTTAAAAGCAATTTCATTGACACCGGATAACAATATTTCCGGATCGATTTCTCCTTGGAATTCCTCCTTGGAAATCCATTCACATGCAATCTCAGATTGATTGATAGAAATCTGCATCCCTTTACGAGCAAGATCTTTTATTTTTGCAAATTTACCACGTACGAAATAACGACCTTGAGCAGGGGTCAAATCAAAATGCAGCGTTGCTCTGCGCTGACTTTGCCGTGCCCATGACTGATGAAAAAAATTATTTATTGTCCATTCAACCCCATTCCAACCTGCGCCACGAATCGGTAAATCCAAACCCCACCACTTGCCAAAATTCCACCTATAGCGATCTTGAGGGTGTTGATCTTTGAAAAGTCCAAAGTTAAATAGAGAAAAATTCCTTGCAAGGACTCTGCGATACCGTATTGCAGATGCATTTTCCTCTTTTAATAATTTTTTTATATGGTCATCAAACGTGAGATTTAGCGATGAGGACCCATTAAAATTGATGCACAGAGTAATGACCTCATCTTTAACCACTTCCAAATCTTTAGTCGTCGCAATCGGATGTTGTTCCGATCCTGAAACAGGTTCAAGAAAACGAAATACCCAACTGCTCTCCTTTTCAATACAGACCCCCCTCCGACTTTCTGTAAGCGAAGTTTGCCATTCGCAACTTGGTAAACGGCATATTTCAACAGAGTCAATCGGATGGCCATAGAGATAACTTAAGGCATTAGAGAGATATTCCTTCGGAAGTATCCAGATGGAGCCCAGCTGATTGCTTTTATCTTGAATCAGTAGGGTCTTATTCTCCAACTTCCCATCAAAATTTTCCACAATACTCTTAAGGAGGGTGCGTTGTGTATCGCAAAGCTTCACATAATGGTGGAACTGGAACAACTGAGAACCTAGGCCAAAAAAAATGAAGCCTGGAACGACAAATCTCAAAAGCCATTTCCTGTCACGAGAAATTAGGATTAAAAGGGAAATCCAGACGAGTGCTGCGCCAGGAGTTACCCAGTAAAATGTCCGCTGACTGGTCGTCGTAAAATAATCATTGAATAAAAATGGCATATAACCCAGGAGCGTCAGGAGCAAACCAGCGCCCCCTAAGCGCAAAGGCAGAAGTTTAGGCTTAAAAGCAGCGTTGGCTTTAACTAAAAAGAAAGTGCAGATTGCTGCCGTAGCAACGATTAGATAGACATAACCGCTGAACTCTGTTGAGACCATCCGAACAGCATCGAACCACCCTCCAAATAAACCTCGGAGCGCTCCTACGCAGAATAATTTAGGAAGATTCGAAAAAAAAGTCGTTAACGGATCTCTGATAAGACCTCCTTGATAACTCCCGGTCAATTTAGGAAATAACATCATCACATAAAGCAGATAGAAAACAGCCCCAGAGAACCAGATTAACCCCAGCCCTAACCGAGCTGTAAATGCCTGCCAAAGCACCTTGAAACCATCCCTGGCAAAAAGGATGAGATGAGGCAAAAACACTAGTGTCAAAGCCGCTTCATACATACAACACGAAGCAAATAGTAGTATTCCTCCCAGAAGACTTAAAACATAAGAAGAAAAGGTGTTCTTTTTCTCATAAGCAATAAGAACCAATGAACTGGCAAGTAATAGAAGTGCAACCGCCCAATTGATATGCAGACATCGAAACGAAAATTGCATCGTATCTGCTGGATAAATCAGTACAAATACCCCCATTAACACAGCCCACTTTAAAGAACCACTCGCCTTCCAGATGAGATGGCTAGCAGCGCTTCCCTTGATAAGAAGTGCAAACATTAACAAAACATTCCAATAATCAAACGAATGAGGGTCAAGCAGATAGGCTATTGCATGCGGGAGAATTGTTAGCGGTCGCAAAGACTGCTCAGCTAAAGGACTATCCGGAGTCGCAATAAAGTAGAGTCCACTGGACACAAATGTTTTCAATACTCCCCACTCTTCGATTAAACCTGTTAATGCAAAACCAAAGGGGAGCCAGATAGCTAAAATGGTGACAATCACAGGAAGCGTTAAGGCTAGAAAAACGGAAAGTTTTTTAACTTTAATCACGACCTAACTGCCTTATTGGTCATTTTGATTACCCATTTGCTCAAAATATAGGTTAATGGCACTGTCACCACCAAAATCAAAAGGGGTGCCCAACGCTCTGAAATCTCAAAAAACTCCACTAAAAACGTAAGTCCAATGGCAGAAATGCCATATTGAACGACATAAACAAGCGGATAGGCAAATAAGCCTTTCCAAGACAGGGGGATCTTGAACACAAGCGATGCATTAAAACAATAGGAAAAAACAATACCTAATACAAAACTCAGAGAATAGGCCCACTGGTATTCCATAACAAGAATCAACGCAAGATAGACCCCATAGGTAAATGCCGTATTCACACACCCTCCGATGAGAAATCGTAAGCCCCGCTCGATTCTTATTTTTCTCTTAGAGGACAACATATTATTTCTGCAACGCTAGGTAATTATTGATATCCCATGGAGCTTTTCCCGTTTCCCAAAGATTTTGCAACAAGCGCTGCTCACGCAAAGTATCCATGGGTTGCCAAAAACCATCGTGAAAATAGGCCATCAATTGATTTTCTTGAGCCAATTTTTCTAAAGGTTCTCTCTCCCACATGGTACTTTCATCCCGAATGTATTGCAAAACCTCAGGCTCCAAAACAAAAAATCCACCGTTGATCCACCCCTCATGCGCTTGGTTCTTCTCGGAAAATTCCAAGACTTGATGCCCATCAAGAACAAGACCTCCAAAGCGGGCTGGAGGATGGACAGCAGTGACTGTCGCCAGTTTTCCATGCGATTTATGGAAAGCAAGGAGCGCATTGATATCGATATCGGCAACACCATCCCCATAGGTCAAGAAAAACGTCTTATTACCAATCACCTCTTTTAACGCTTTGATCCTACCGCCTGTTTGAGTATTGAGACCTGTATCGATCAAATGAACGATCCAATCCATTTTTGCAGATCGGCTCAAATCCACCGCCCCTGAAGCTAGATTAATTGTCAGATCACTGTTAATCTGGCAATAATTGAGAAAAAACTTCTTAATCTCTTCACTCTTATATCCTAGAGCAATTACAAATTCGTGAAATCCAAAACCTGTATAAACATTCATGATATGCCAAAGGATTGGCTTTCCACCAATTTCAACCATAGGCTTTGGAATCTGGTTCGTCATCTCCGATAGTCGCGTTCCCAGTCCCCCAGCCAAAATCACTGTTTTCATGCTATCGACAGCGCGGAAACCCGGCCCTTTAGGGCCGGGAGGAAGCGCTGCTCCACTGTTAAATTTTTAACTTGCAAATAATGCATCTTGCCTGCACCCTTCTTGTCTACGGAAAGAACAATAAGCATACAACTTAAAATTACAAAAGAACAAGCCCAAATATTCGTGCAACTCGAAGAAGCATTTCTTGCAGGGTGCAATCTGATGAAGTCACAGCCGTCATCTGCAGGCCAAATTTAGTCCAAACTCCAGAGCTTCTGCCTTTAGGCAGGAGTTGTTTACTTTCGATTGAATGAAAGACTTTAAGATGTGATGATAGGGAACCTTACCCAAAATGGACTTTGCAAATGATCACAACAATCATCACCACTCATAACCGCGGGATCTTATTAAAACGGGCCATCCATAGCGTGCTGAACCAGACGTTTTCAGATTTTCAAATTTGCATCTATGACAATGCCTCTGATGATGAAACTGAAACAATCGTCAAGCACTATACACAAAAAGACTCTCGCATCAAATACCATCGACATGAGAAAAACATCGGAATGATGCAAAACTACCAGTTTGCATTCGATAGAATAAATTCCCCCTATTTTCATCTTTTGTCTGATGATGACTATTTGCTCCCGTGTTTTTTTGAAACCGCACTGGATGGATTGAAAAAATTCCCTGAGGCTGCAATTTCTGCTTGCGGAATACTCCAGGTCAATGAAGATGGGGACTTTGTAGCAAGCCCCTTGACAGAGTGGAAAAAAGAAGGACTCTATGGAGCACAAGAGGGGATGTTGGAAATGGTTGGCGTACACAGATACCCAGTTCCAACCGGTGTCCTGTTTCAAACAAAATTTGCTCAAAAGATTAAGCCTGAACTCAGTAGCGAAATTCAAATTTTTTGGGATCCGGATTACCTCATCCAAATTGCCGCAAGATACCCAATTGTCATTAATAAACGCCATTGCGGAATATACCTTGTTCATCCCAATTCATTTGCTTTTTCTATTTATTCGAATATTCCAGATCAACCATCGAATATCGAAGTTTTTTTAAAAGCTACAAGCAAAGTGTTAAAGAAGATTAAAAATAATATCTACCTTACCGAAAAGAATAGATCAAAAGCACTGCGTGCATTTAAAAGAAACATTTTTAATGCCACGATAACATTTACATACCTCCTGTTTAAGAAAAAAAAATATCGTTCCGCCTTCAAGACCTCAATTGCATTTTATAGATATGTTGGATTCTCCTTTACTCACCTTTTTTTAAATATCTTGATCGTTTTTTTCAGATTCTTTATGACGGTTATGAGACGGATTAAAAAACTAGGGAGGCTAGCTAAACGCATTCTTATTCCTGAAAAGAATACCTCTACCAGTCTTCTCAAAGAAGAATTAGAGCAGTATAACCTTTACGGAAAAAAACTATTTAATGACCTGTATTAAATTTATACCGAAAATGATTCACAACTTGGCCAGTAGGCCCCACAGAAGCCCCGGGAGCTTCTCTGCGACCTACTGAACTTTAGCCATTGGAGCGGGGCGATTTTCCCAGATAGCATCCCGCTGCCTGCGGGCGCTATCTAGACAAATCCCCCCGCTCCAATGGCTAAAGTCCAGACCTAATGACCAAGTTTTGCAATTTTAAAAAACGATTATTTAGACGTGGGAATACCACCATCAATGAAAATCACGAAGTACTTCATCGATACTGCCAAAACCCTCTATTTTACCCTCTTTTAGCCAAAGAGCCTTGTTGCAAAACTCTCTAACGATGCTCGTATCATGAGTGGAAAGAACCATAAACTGCGACTGGTAAACCAAGCTCTTCATACGCGCCTTGGCTTTTTCAATGAACTTGGCATCGCCTACATTAACAATCTCATCGATCAATAGCACCTCAGAGGCAACACTTGTAATGATACCAAAAGCCAGCCTTACTTTCATGCCTGCAGAATAAGATTTAATCGGCATTTTTAGAAAATCGCCAAGCTGAGCAAATTCTTCAACTTGAGGGATAATTTCTTGTATCTTCAACTTGGATAACCCAAGAATCATCCCGCGTAGGGTAATGTTTTCATACCCATTTAATTCATGATCCATCCCCATCATGATGTCAAAAAGACAGTTCACCTGCCCTTGAACATCGACTGTCCCCTTTGTCGGTTCATATATTTTGGCAAGGACCTTAAGAAGGGTGGATTTACCAGCGCCATTATGTCCAATCAAAGCAAGGCGATCCCCCTTTTCAAGGGTAAAGCTTATGTCCCGTAATGCTTCTACGGTGATATTTCCTTTACTGCTATCAAGACGTCCGCCTGTTGCGATATTGATCAATGTCGACTTGAAAGAGCGCGCATTTGCACCGTAGATCGGATATGTCAATGAAACATTTTTAAGTTGAATGCAGGCCATACCTAATCCACCCAATAAGCAATACGTGTTCTGATCTGGGAAAAAATGAAAAGGGAAATAGCAGTTCCTGCAATTGCCATTATCGTTGCGACATGGATGCTAAATGATGAGGGAAGCTCTCCCAATAACGGCGCTCGCACGATGTCTAACAAATAGGCAAGAGGATTCCACTTTAGAAGCGCTGGATTTTGATCTAATAAGCGGGGCATCCAAGAGATCGGCGTCACAAAGAAAGCAATTTGCACACAACTTGTAATGATGGGAACCATATCACGGAATCTAGCGCAGATGATGGCGATCAGAAAACAGATCCAGTAGACGTTAAGCAGCAGCAGAAAAAAACCGGGGAATACACATAGAGCAACAAATCCTGGATTTACCTTAAAAAAGGCACAGACTAGAAGATAAACGACTGCGTTATGCATTAAAAAGATGGTATGGCGCACCAAATGCTTAAAAACATACAAATGAAATGGAAGGCTGATCTGTTTGATAAATCCGCCATTGGATTTAAATATCTCGGCAGCTTCGATGACACTACCCGAAATGAATGTCCAGAAAAGAAACCCCGCTGTAAAAAAGGGAACGTATTCATCAAGCCGTTGATGAAATAGCCGACTAAATACAAGCCCCATCATCGCGACAAAAATGAGCATGCTCAAACTAATCCACCAAGGGCCTAAAACAGACCGCCGGTACCGCTGCTTGACCTCTACATATCCCAAATGTAGCCAAACCCTATATTGAATCAGTGCATTTTTCAGATCATCGAACGCTGTAATTATCTTTTTTTTTAACAAGAGGTTACCCATGGTTCGCAGTATAATCATTTACTGATTTTTTAGCATTTTCAAAAGTGGAAATGAATGTAAATTTAGACTAAAATGTGGATTGGAGGTGAATGCATGCTACGATTTTTTTTCCGTTTCATTTTCGTATGCAATTTTTTGATTTTTGCACAGCTGCCCTCGATGGAAATCTCGCCTGCAGAGGCAGATCTCATCGGGCGCGGCATATTTTTTAACGAATGCAGTGGAAAGAAAGATCGCCTGGTGTGGTGGAATCAGGGGGAGAATTTCGCATCGCTTGGAATTGGCCATTTCATTTGGTATCCAAACGGAACTAAGGGCCCTTTCGAAGAGACATTTCCGGCGCTTTTGGCTTTTTTTAAAGAAAGAGAGGTTGAGCTGCCCCAATGGCTAAGATCTCAAGAGGGGTGCCCGTGGAGGACAAAAGAGGAACTTGCCTTGCATGGAGGAAAAAAAAAGAGGGATCTCGAAGATGTGCTAGCGCTTACTCTCCCTTTACAAACGGAATTTATCGTCAAAAGGTTTGATACTGCCCTCCAAAAGATCCTTGCACATGTCAAAGAGGAGAAAAAGACCCAAATACTAGAACAGATCCAACATCTTGAGAAATCACCACAGGGTAAATTCGCCTTGATCGATTATCTCAATTTTAAAGGTGATGGAACTCTTGAAACAGAGCGGTATTGTGGAAAAGGATGGGGTCTGATGCAGGTACTAGAGGAAATGCCGCTGAATGCGCATAATCCTGTGGAGGCCTTTGCAAGAACTGCTAAATCTCTTCTTAAAGCACGTGTTAAAAACGCTCCCTTTATAAGAAACGAAGAGCGTTGGCTAAAAGGGTGGCTGGTGCGGGTGGATCGTTACCTAAACTCTTGAGGAGTAACATTGGCGCTCCCCTTGATTGTTTCCAACCGCTTGCCCACCTCGGAAATCTCCCCAAAACCACTTCCTTGACGGATAACTTTTCCTTTTCCATCAAAAATGATTAACGTGGGAACAACTTGAATTTGATATTCTCTAAATAGCTCAGGAAGGTGATTGGCATTGACTTTCAGAAACTTGATCCTATCCCCATAATCGCGCGCCCAATTCTCATAGAGGGGAGCAAACGTGCGGCATGGACCGCAGTAAGTGGAATAAAAATCGACAAAGACAACTCCGTTTGATTGATGTAACTCGGATTCAAACTGCTCTTTAGAGGTAATTTCGATCACTTCTTTCTTAGATAGGCTTGGTTCATTCTTTGCTAGCGAAGGACTCTTGGGAGCAATGGAGGATAGATATTTTTGCGCCTGCAGCGCTGCTTTCGCAGCATCGCCAGCAGCAGAGACAGCTTGCTTAAATTCCGGATCGGCCACATCTCCAATTGCATAGATCCCCTCAAGAGAGGTTTCCTGATGCTTTTTTAACACGATATATCCTGCAGGATCGATTTGAATCTGATTGGAGAACATCTCAGTATTTGGACGCGATCCTATGGCTAAAAAGAGTGCATCTGTAGGGAGCTCCCAGTTCTTATGATCTGCAGTATCGTTGAGCAGTAAATGGGTGACCCTTTCCCCATCTCCCTTAATCTCTTTAACAACTGTGTAGTAGTGAACTTCGATGTTAGGAGTCGATAACACCTCATTTAATCTCTGCTTTTCAATGGAGCGAAATTCCCCTTTGCGCAAAAGAACATGCACCTTGGAGGCTATACGGGATAGGTATTGGGCCTCAATCAGAGCGCTGTCTCCCCCGCCTACAACAGTCACCACTTTGTCTTTATAGAGAGCACCATCACAGACAGCGCAGCTATAAACACCACGGGCCCAATAACCCTTACTACCCGTTTCTCCTGGGACATTTAAAAAGTTAGGGGTTGCGCCCAGTGCAATAATTACAGACTGGGTCTTGTATCTTTTCTCTTGTTCATGTGATCCGATCATGCTCTTTGTGGTGATCGCGTAGGGAGATTTGGAAAAATCGACAGAAACCACAACCTCTGAGAGCAAGATCGCCCCATTGACCTCAGCTTGATGTTTCACCTTTTCTGCAAGCTCAACGCCTGAAATGGCAACCTCACCTGGCCAATTCTGCACCTGATGCGATTGGGTGATCGTCCCTCCCATGACAGGCCCAGTAATCACAACGGGGGCAATCCCGGCTCTGGAAAGATAGACTGCCGAGGTCAAAGCTCCAACACCACTGCCCAAGATCACAACGGGGGCCTCTTCTTCAACAAGTTCAGCCTTAAGATGTGGGGCAAAGAGAAGAATGAGTAAAGAAAGGCAGAGAATCGATTTTTTCATAAATCACCGCTCAAAAAAAAATTTATAAAATCGAGTATACAACAAATAGAACTTATTGCAATACCTGAAACAAACCTTTATAATCCAGTGCATTAAAACTGGAGTTTGGACTAAATTTGGCCTGCAGATGACGGCTGCGACTTCATCAGATCTAACTTCCTCCTCATCAATAGCTAGCGCTATTGACTTCGTCGGTCAGTTAGATCTGATTTTGTCTTGCTCGTCCCTGCAGGCCAAATTTAGTCCAAACTCCAGTTAAAAAAATTGGGTGCACCAAAT
>CAJCHM010000067.1 GCA_903970255.1 Acidobacteriota bacterium | reverse complement strand
TATTAATTTAAAAAAATATATTTTATCCCAAAATCAACAAATCACTGATTTCGGGATCGAAATTTTTATACAAAAATCTATCCCCAAATCAACATTTGCCGATTTTGGGATAGATTTTATTCTTGCGCTGTGTCACAATTTGGTTAAGTTAACTGGGGGATGATAAAATAACGATGTATCGCTTCATTGGACGTGAACCTGAAATGGAGAGGCTAAAAGGTCTCTTAAGCAAACGAAGTGCCAGTCTTATTGTAGTGCGTGGCCGAAGACGTATTGGTAAGAGTAGACTGCTTGCAGAATTTGGAAAAGAAATGAAAAGCTACTTCTTTTCCGGTATGCCGCCTGTTCTCAAAATGAATGCTCAGCTTCAACGAGAGGAATTTGCTAACCAGATTGAAAGAGCTGGATTGCCCGGAGTTAAATCTGATGACTGGGGAAATCTTTTTTGGGCACTCTCAAAACATACAGAAAAAGGGAAAGTGCTTGTCGTTTTTGATGAGATATCGTGGATGGGAGGTAAAGATCCGACCTTTCTGGGCAAGTTAAAAACCGCATGGGATATGTATTTTAGCAAAAATCCCAATTTAATTATGGCCCTTTGCGGATCAATTTCTTCATGGATTGAGAAAAACATTCTAAGCAATACTGGCTTTGTTGGAAGAATTACAATAGACCTTGTTTTGGAAGAACTCCCTCTTAATGTTTGTAATGCTTTTTGGCATCCCAAAGAAAAACGCATTGCAGCTTTTGAAAAGTTCAAACTTTTATCCATCACAGGTGGTGTGCCTCGTTATCTGGAAGAAATTTCTCCCGGATTGTCTGCCGAAAAAAACATCGAGAATCTTTGTTTCACCCGAGGAGGATTATTGGTACAGGAATTTGAAAAGATATTTTCAGATCTATTTTCGCGCCGTAGTAAAAGCTACAAGGAAATTATTACTGTTCTTGCAGATGGTCCAAAAGAACTCCCAGAAATTTGTAAAGCATTGAAAAAGAGCCGAGGAGGAGTCCGAAATAAATATCTAGACGATCTAGTAAAGGCAGGGTTTATTCAGAGAGATTTTGCTTGGCATCTAGAGGATGGGAAAGAGGGAAAATTAAGTCGGTATCGATTAAGTGATAATTATCTTCGTTTCTATCTTAAATATATTTCTCACAATCTTTCCAAAATAGAAAAGGGCGACTTTTCGACTTCTATGGTAACCAAGCTTCCTGGTTGGGAAGGCATTATGGGTTTGCAATTTGAGAATTTAGTTGTTCATAATCGCAAAACTGTTTGGAAACTATTGGATATATTAGCCGAGGAGGTGATTATGGACGGTCCATTTTTCCAAACATCTACGCAAAGACAACCTGGATGTCAAATCGACTACATGATCCAAACGCGGTTTCAAAACTTGTATATTTGTGAGATTAAATTTTCAAAAAATCCAATAGATAAAAAAGTAATTGAAGAAATGGAAGAGAAAAGAACGCGGTTAAAATTGCCTAGACAGTTTTCGATTAGGCCTGTCCTAATCCACGTAAATGGGGTTGAAGATTCCGTTTTAGATGAGAGTTATTTTGATAAGATCATTGATTTTAGCCAACTTTTGGGATGATGATTTAACATAATATTTTATCCCCAAATCGACATATTGCTAGTTTTGGGATCGAAATTTTCTGTAATTTTTTTATCCCCAAATCGACATTTTGACGATTTGCTGTTGCATTTTTGTCACTTAAAGGCCTTCTGCAATTGGTTTTATAACAACATAAGCCACTTATTTTAAATTGGTTAAATCGTTGGTGTGCTGTCCTGCCGCTCCGCCGTCATCTGCAGGCCAAATTTAGTCCAAACTCCAGAAACAAGGGCAATCTCATCGCAAATCTCTGTTGATGTTGAGGGAAGAAACCCATTACTGAGGTTATTAACAATATGAATCTGTTTGCTACGCCCGAACCGCGGGGCTTCTCTGCGGCCCAAATTCCAAGTTTATAGCAGATCGGGGTATAATAATTAGGCCTTTAGGCAGGAGTTGTTCATTTCATTTCCGATTGATTGTTTTTCATTTTTCGATTATCAAGAAATTAATGAAAAAAATTATTATTCTCATTTCTGCGCTGGTTCTTCTGATCATCATCGGTTATCAGGTGTTTCAATTTTTCAAAAGGGAAGAGAATCAACATGAAATCGTTCTATATGGAAATGTCGATGTCAGGCAGGTCGATATTGGTTTTAGAGTGGCGGGAAGGGTAGCGGAACTCTATTTTGAAGAGGGGAGTTTTGTTCCCCAAGATACACTGATGGCAGTCCTCGACAAATCGCCTTATGATAGCCAGGTCGCAAAAGCGCAGGCAAACCTTGATGCAATCGCGGCTGGCTTGAAAAATGCGAACATCCTGCTGGGCCGAAGGGATCTTGCCGTCAATTTTGGAGGCGTATCCCAGCAAGACCTCGACAACGCCATTGCCTCCAGAGATGAGCTCCTCTCTCAATTTCATGCAGCTGAAGCAGCCTTGATGATCGCTTTTGATAATCTGGAATATACGGAAGTGCGCGCGCCGACCGATGGGATCATTCTTTCTCGTGTCCGTGAGCCTGGGACTGTTGTTAATCCCTCCGATCCGGTTTATATTCTCTCTGTATCCTCTCCTGTGTGGATCCGCGCTTATGTGGACGAGACTCAATTGGGCGAGATCTATTATGGGATGGAGGCGCAGATCTATACCGACTGTGGGAAGAGGTATACAGGGAAAATCGGGTTTATCTCTCCCATGGCTGAGTTCACGCCAAAAACAGTCGAGACGGCCAAGCTGCGCACAGATCTCGTCTATCGCTTGCGCGTTTATGCGGACAATCCGGATCACTTTTTGAAGCAGGGGATGCCGGTGACCGTCAAACTGCGTCGCACCTCTTCAAAATCTGCGGAAGAAAATGGTGAGAATGAAAGGAGAAAAAGTGAGTGAGCCTTTTGTCGTCATTCAAAATCTCTCTAAAATTTTCCCCCCTGGCCAATCTCTTGCTTTAAATGAGATGAATGCGACGATCCCCAAAGGGAAGATGATTGGCCTTGCCGGACCCGATGGAGCAGGCAAAACCACGCTGCTCAGGCTGATCGCCGGGCTTCTGCTTCCTAGCAGCGGAAGCATTACTGTCGGCGGCTGCGATACAGTAAAAAATCCCGAGCCCATCCACGCCATGACAGGTTATATGCCGCAGAAGTTCGGTCTCTATGAGGATTTGACAGTGATGCAAAACCTCAATTTGTATGCAGACTTGCGCGGCACTCTTAAGAGTGAGAGGGAGGAGACATTCGATAGGTTACTCAAGTTCACAGGGCTTTCTCCTTTTACAAAACGTCTGGTCGGCAAACTATCCGGTGGGATGAAACAGAAACTTGGCCTTGCTTGTGCTCTGATCAAAAAGCCGCGTTTGCTTCTGCTCGACGAGCCTAGCGTAGGTGTAGATCCTATTTCACGGCGCGAGCTTTGGAAAATGGTGACCTCTCTTTTGGATGAAGGGATATGTGTGGTGTGGAGTACAGCCTATTTAAACGAGGTCGAGAAATGTGACACCGTTCTTTTACTCAATGAAGGGAAGCTGCTTTATAATGGAGCTCCGTCGGAGATGACGCAGCGGGTCTTAGGCCGCGTATTTAGAGTCACCAACATTCAGGGCAGCCGGCGCAAGCTCCTATTCGAGCTTCTGAAGGAAAAAAACGTGATCGATGGGGTGATCCAGGGGAGCGAACTTAGGATTGTGACAAAAGAAAAGGGGGATCCTCACTTCTCTTTCGGGGGTGGCAGCTTTGAGATTAAAGATCAGGCGCCCAGGTTCGAGGATGCATTCATCGATCTCCTCGGAGGGGGACCGGGCGGGAGCTCTAAACTGGCTGACATGCGAGCGTTTGTCAATCAAAAAATTGACATCCCTGTTGTGGCAGAGAAGCTCACTAAGAAGTTTGGGACGTTCATAGCTGCAAATCAGGTGACATTCCAAATTAAGAAGGGGGAGATTTTCGGGCTGCTCGGACCCAATGGAGCTGGTAAATCGACGACATTTAAAATGCTCTGCGGTCTTCTTCAGCCGACATCGGGAAGGGCCTTTGTCAATGGGGTTGATCTGGCGGTTGCGCCAGGGGAGGCCAGATCTGGCATCGGCTATATGGCTCAGAAGTTCTCGCTGTATGGTATGCTTAGCGTCAAACAGAATCTGACATTCTTCGCAGGGGTGTATAATCTCACAGGCAAGCGCAAGGATGACGCTATCGAGGAAATGGTCGATATCTTCGGGCTTAAAGACTTTCTATCCTCTGCCTCAGATTTTCTGCCGCTAGGATTTAAGCAGCGCCTTTCTTTGGCCTGTGCGAACATGCATGACCCTGCTTTGATTTTCCTTGATGAGCCGACATCGGGAGTAGATCCAATTACCCGTAGGGAATTTTGGAATCATATCAATGGCCTTGTAGAGAAAGGGGTCACCGTCATGGTTACCACCCACTTCATGGATGAGGCGGAATATTGCGACAGAATTGCTTTGGTTTATCGAGGGAAGGTGATCCACATGGATACTCCGGATGCATTGAAAAAAACGGCTGTCACGCCCGAAAATCCCCAGCCCACTCTCGAAGATGCTTTTGTACACCTAATCGAAGAATATGATGTCAGAAATCCAGAATGAAGTGACCTCTTCTAGGAGGGCAAGCGGGTTGCGCCGTCTGAGGGCCTTGGTAATCAAGGAAAGCTATCAGATCGTCCGGGATCCAAGCACGATCCTAATCAGCGTCGTCCTTCCCGTTTTGCTCCTCTTTTTGTTTGGATATGGCGTCTCTCTCGACCTGAATCATTTGAAGATTGGGGTTGTCATGGAAGACACCGCCCCTGATGCGCAAAGCCTCCTTAAGTCGTTCACCGACTCGCGCTACTTCGACACCAAGATCGTTCGCCACAGGAGAGAGCTTGATTACGATATCGTCAAAGGCAACATCCGCGGTTTTATCGTCATTCCTTCCTACTTTACCGATTTTCGCAATAACAAAGACAAGATCGCGCCCATCCAAGCCATTGCTGATGGGAGCGAAACCAACACCGCCAATTTTTTCCAATACTACGTGCAGTCCACGCTTGCCAACTGGCTACAACAGGAAAAGATCAGCGAGGATCTAAAAGGGCTTCCTCTGATCAACATACAGCAACGGGTGTGGTATAACGAACAATTAGAGAGCCGCTATTTTCTTCTATCTGGCTCTCTGGCCATCATCATGACGCTGATCGGCACTCTGCTTACTGCGCTTGTCATTTCTCGAGAATGGGAAAGGGGAACGATGGAGACTCTGATCTCTACACCGGTCGCAATTAATGAAGTGATCGCAGGAAAGGTCATCCCTTATTTTCTCCTGGGACTGGTCTCGATGGCGATCTGCGTGGCTGTTTCGGTGTTGATTTTTGGCTTGCCCTTTCGCGGTTCTTTGGGGGCACTTTTGCTTGTTTCTGTGGGCTTTCTGTGGAGCGCGCTGGGGCTGGGGCTTCTGATTTCTACTATCAGCCGCAGCCAGGCACTTGCCTATCAGCTGGCTGTTGTCGCTGGGTTTCTGCCAGCTTTTATCCTCTCGGGATTTCTCTTTGAAATTTTCAGCATGCCTAAATGGATTCAGTTTCTAACCTATTTCCTTTCAGCCCGCTACTTTGTCCAATGTCTGCAGACACTTTTTCTTGTTGGCGATGTCTGGCCTTTGATCCTCAGGAACCTGATGCCCATGCTGCTGATCGGATTTTTTCTGTTCGCATTGACAAGGCGCAAAAGCACCAAACGTTTGGAGTAATGATTGCTAAAACGGATCCTCTCTCTCATCATCAAAGAACTATTGGCTGTCTTGCGCGATCCCAAAAGCAGGATGGCGATTCTTGCCCCTCCTCTCATTCAGCTATTAATCTTCACCTCCGCTGCCACTCTCGATGTGAAAAATGTGCCCATTGGCATCCTCAACCGTGACAATGGGGCTCAGGCTTTTGATCTGGTCCAGCGTTTCCATGGGACGCCTTTCTTCAGTCATATCATCTATCTCAAAGCAGTTGAGGAAATCGGCCCCTTCATCGACAACCAAAAGGGTGTGATGGTCGTTTCCATCGGCCAGGATTTTTCGCGGCGGCTTAACCAGAACCTTCCTGCCGATGTCCAGGTCATTCTGGACGGAAGGAAGTCGAATACTGCCCAAATTCTTTCGGGATATACTGCGACCATTATCCAGCAGTACAATCAGAGTTTTGCAGCAGAGAATCACATTTTCCAACAGAATGTCGAGTTGTTCCCCAGATTTTGGTACAATCCCAACGCCCTATATCCCTGGTTCAATATCCCTTCGCTAGTTTGCACATTGACGATGCTTTCCTGTCTTGTCGTTACCACCCAGTCGATTGCAAGGGAAAGGGAACTTGGGACCTTCGATCAGCTTCTTGTCTCTCCGTTATCAACGCTTGAAATCCTCGTAGGGAAGATAGTCCCAGGGATTCTCGTAGGGATGCTTGAGGGGACGTTCCTAATGGTGGTTGGAACGTTCATCTATCAGGTTCCTTTCACTGGTTCTCTGCTGCTCTTTTTCCTCTCTCAGCTCATCTTCGTCTGCGCCATCAGTGGCGTTGGCCTATTCATTTCCTCCCTCTGCTCTACGCAACAGCAGGCAATGCTGGGAACTTTTGCTTTCATGATCCCTTCTACGTTGCTCTCAGGCTTTGCGACCCCGATTGAGAACATGCCTACATGGCTGCAGCCTCTGACGTATCTGATGCCCTTGCGCTACATGTTGGTCAATACCAAAGGGATATTCTTGAAGCAAATGCCTGCAGACATCGTCTTTGGTAACACATGGCCGATGGCCGTCATTGCTGTGCTGACTCTGGCAAATGCCGGGTATTTCTTCCGCAAGCTGCGCTAAGTCATCTCAAGGTTCCACATCCCAATTTCCGCCGATAGCTTTATAGATGGCAATCAGGTCGCCTGCCAACGATTGTTCGCTCTGGACAAAGGTCTTTTCCGAATCGATCAAAGACCTTTGAGATTCGATCACCTGGATCTCATTGGCAAGTCCAGTTTTCAAGAGCTCCTTTGTGATCTCATAGGTACGGCGGTCGGCCTCAACTTTGTTCAGTAAAGACTCTCTCCGTTTCTGTTCTTCAAAGTAGGCGACAAGGGCACTTTCTACATCTTTGAGGGAGGCGATGATCGTCTGCTCATAGGTCATCAGGGCTTGCTTTTGAAGCGAGTTTTTAACATCGACATTCCCTCTCACCCTTCCAAAGTCGATCAAGTCCCAATTCATCCCGATTCCGACGCTGAACATACGGCTGGCCGATTTGAAGAGCTTATTGAGCTTGTCGCTTTCAAGACTTGCCATAGAGCCCGCTTTATTCCCATTGCTGAAACTGATGCCTGAGAGGAAAAAATGGGGAAAGTAATCGGCGATTGCAGCGCCTGTCTGCTCTGTTGCTGCGGCCAGCTGTCTCTCAGCGCTCCTCACATCAGGCCTTCGGCGCAGCAGATCGGAGGGGATCCCTACAGGCAGTTTTCCGTCAGCTGTAGGGATCGGCCGAATCTCATCGAAGAGCTCCATCAGACCCTCAGGCTGACGTCCGAGGAGATAGGCCAGTGCATAGACAGTCTGTTTCAGGGAGGTCTCGAGGACAGGAAGCTCAGCGTGATCCGTTTCAATTGCTGAGAGCAGGGTCGTGATTTGCAGTTCATTATCGATGCCGACATCGAACAGGGAACGGGCAATCGCCAGCTCATCCTCGTCTATTTGGATCTTCTCATGGACCAATGCAATCTTGTTCTGTAGAGCGCGTATACCCATGTAATTGACAGCGACCTCGCTGAGCATAGAGATCAGGACGCTTTCATAGTCGTCTTGCGAGGCTTCCCAGAGATAATGCGCTGCTTTTTTCATATGGCGGAACTTTCCGAACAAGTCGAATTCCCAGATGGCATCGAATCCAATCTGAAAGATGTTCAAAAAACCGGGAAGGAAACCACTTCCCCCTGATGTTTGCGTAACTGCCTCATTGGCTCCGGATCGAGGAGGTAGGAAGTTTTGACTAATTCGCGAGCGCGTAGCAGTGGCATTGAGATCGACCTCTGGCCAAAGATGAGATCTTTCAATCCGGTATTGGGCTCGCGCCTGTCCGATCTTTTCTAAGGCGATCAACAAATCATAGTTGGCCGTTAGCGCTTCTTTGATCACTTCGTCCAAGACAGGATCGTTGAATTGCTTCCACCACTGGCTTAAGTGTTCCTCCTCAGATGAAGCTCCTTGCGGCAGCCCTTCAAAATGGGTTGGCATCGAAATTTCTGGCTTCTGATACTTCGGGCCGACCATGCACCCCGATAAAAGAAGGAGAATGGGAATGACATATCTCATCCATCCTCCCTTGAACCTATACGGCGCTCCGTCAGGTTTGGTGAATTTTGACTCGCTGCGGCTTTGCCAAATCCAGCTTTTTCGTCGCCCTTCTCTACCCGAGAATGGTGCTCCTCATGCAGCTCAATTTGGCTCACGTCTCTGCTTAAGTCAACATTCACAAAACCTTCCTGCGCGCCGTATAGCAACGGCACTTTGCCATCTCCAAGTGCGATTGCTAGGTTGAAAACAATTCAGCAATCTGAATAACTACATAAACATTTTTTTACCTATTTGTTATATAGATGCAGAGAAATTGTTGATCAATGGATTTCTTGTAATTAACGCGATGTGCGACTTTAGTTGGGCTGCATAAGGTGGAATTGCAAAGGCTCCGCTCCTTTGCAATTCCACCTTATGCAGCCCAACTAAAGTCGCACATCGCGTTATTCTATAAATAGACAGCTCGGAGAGGAACTACTAGGGCCTACTCTGAGCAACTATAGGATAAGCAACCATGCATTCTACAGGGAAATGCAAGTTGTTATTGATAACACTGAGACCGCTAGGAAAGTGGCTTTCAATGACATGGACGAACTACTTAGAAGAGCTGGTGCTCGTAAATTAGGGGACATCACCTATAAAAATGGGTTTTTCAACTCTGAGAGCCCAGTTGATGATAGCGAACCTGTTCAATATAATTTTGAATAGAAAAGAGTTAACCAGATTCACTTTTTCCTCTCAAGAAAATTGGTGACTACTCACCACCGCTTTTCCCTGAAGATGGGGTTGGCCCTGTTCACCTTTACGGTCAGTTTTCGGCCGGCTGCAAGGCGCCCATCTGCTGTATTTTTCTCCTCGGAAATAGCTGGCGCTATTCCCTCGTCAAAAACTACAGCATCTGGGGCCTTTCGCTTGGCCGAAATTCTGCC
>CAJCHM010000066.1 GCA_903970255.1 Acidobacteriota bacterium | reverse complement strand
GTGGGCCATGTTCACCTTTACGGGCAGAATTTCGGCCAAGCGAAAGGCCCCAGATGCTGTAGTTCTTGAAGAGGGAATAGCGCCAGCTATTTCCGAGGAGAAAAATACAGCAGATGGGCGCCTTGCAGCCGGCCGAAAACTGACCGTAAAAGTGAACATGGCCCTAAAATGGGCCATGTTCACCTTTACGGGCAGAATTTCGGCCAAGCGAAAGGCCCCAGATGCTGTAGTTTTTGACGAGGGAATAGCGCCAGCTATTTCCGAGGAGAAAAATACAGCAGATGGGCGCCTTGTAGCCGGCCGAAAACTGCCCGTAAAGGTGAACATGGCCCAAAAGTGTGCCCCATGCTTTTTGTAACTCTTTACTGTTCAGAATAGCAACTGTTTGGACGAAATCCAGCAAGTAAACTTAAAGTGGCCTCTAGAAAATCTTGCCCTTTATAATAATCAATTACTTTTTGTTGGGTCAGAAGATACTCTTTTTTAAGAGTCAAGGATTCTTCTGTGTTTGGATTTCCAGCAAAACTAGGACAAGATCTAAATAATAAACAGCTGTTAATATCTTCGGAGGCTACGCGGGTTCGTATTTCTCCTAGTTTTCGATGATTTGTTTCATCCCAAACAGAGCCGAGCGGATCGCGCTTCTCGCTTCTTCTTAGAAATTCCCAAGAATTGTCCCTCCCATAGCCAAGAACAATCCCAAGGAGAGCCTGATGCCCTTCTAATATTTCATTCATTAATGAGCGATTCTTTCTTTCTTTAAGCAATTGAAAACCGTTCACAATTTCTCGATGAAGGATCTCTTGAAAATCTTTTTTGTTGTTGTTAACCACTGCATTAAATTGTTCTTCATTGACAAGCAAGATCGAAACATATCCAGGATAACATTTAGGAGTCTCAGCCCAAAAAGAAACAGCAGGGAATAAATGGCTATATTTTTGCCACGTTTCCCATCCTAAACGAAGGCAGCGATGATGCTTTTTGAAGCAATTGCAAAATGTAGATAAGTTAACAAATGGTAGAGCTGATTGATAGGATGCCCAAGATACTGGTTTAGAACCCAATAGAGTATAGGCAAAACAATCTTCTGCAAAGAGCATCCGCATAAAGCAGAGGAGTCTTTTTTTGTCTTTCACAGTGAGAGACAAAAAAAACTCTTTACCTTCTCGATCTAAAAACCGTACAGAAGTTTTTTTCTCCTGAGTAAAAAACCAACATAAAAATGGAATACATAAAACAGTAAAAAAAATAGAAATTTTTCGGATCAAAACCTTATTTTTTCCTCATTTTTTATCTCGATTTTGCAACTTTTGGCTCGCCTGCCCCCTCCCATCCATTTGCTCTAGGATGTTTGACGTTCGACCACCAAGAGCAACTGAGAACAGCCTTTGAGCCAAAATAGTTGTAAAGTCGAGTTTACCAGCGATTTGTTGGACAATCATTATTCTGACATTTTTCTCCTAGCGGCCACCATTGATGGCAGTAAGGGCATTGCCATATCTGTGGTGCCACTCTGCTGCCGCATTGAGTTGCATCTTCAAATGTGTGAAGTAGAGAAGCGCTATTGGCATCTTTGGGAACAACAATAATTTTGTCTGTTTTAATGAAAATTTCGCCATTCTCACTAATTAGAATATTTTTCCCGATTTCGTTTTTCAATATTTCCAAGATAAATGTTGTTTTTGTATCTCCTTCTTTTTCATCTTGTCCGATGTGATGTTAAGTTGAAAATTAAAGAGAAAAGAACGCTTGCGATTTTTACGGATTTCATAAGAGATTCTCTTGTGATTCAAAAAAATTTAAAAAGAAAAGCCAGTTGCAAAACTCTCCGTCCCAGTAAAAAGCCCTTCTGTCCCAATTTGCTCGGGCAGTGAGCTTTGCAATTGACTCAGAAAGTAATCCTTTTTTGATTTCTTTTCAACGTTTGGGTATAACCTAATGTCAAGGTAACTACTCAGATACCCCTTCCCAACCTCACAGGATAAAGTACTAGCGCCCCGCTCCAATGGCTAAAGTCCAGCTTGACAGACTCAATTAAATACAAGAACTCTATCTAATATGATCTTAAACCAGGAAGTGTAGTGTTCCGGATGGGTGGCAACATCTTGGAGTAGCTCTTCTACATCGATCCACTTCCAGGAAGCCGCCTCATCTGGATTGAGTAGGGGCTCGCCGTTGAACCTGCCGACAAATACGTGATCAAACTCGTGCTCGATGAGATTGTTGTCGAGTGTGGTCTTGTAAGTAAAATCTAAAACCTTATCCAGTTTGCAGCAAATTCCCATCTCCTCATTGAGCCGCCGAATTGCGGCATCTAAAGTGGCTTCTCCAGGTCTGGGATGACTACAACAAGTATTTGTCCAAAGTCCACCCGAATGGTACTTGGAAAAGGCCCTTTGTTGTAGGAGCATCTGTCCTTGATCGTTAAATAAGAAAATAGAAATAGCGCGATGGAGCTTTCCTAAGAGATGGGCTTCCAGCTTTTCTAAGGTGCCGATCGGATTGTCGAGCTCATCGACCAAAACAACCCTTTCTTCAATTAAATTATTTTTATTGGATTTCACTTCCCCCTCTTCCTTGCAAAATTCACAGAGAATCTCTAAAATGCCTGCAATAATACCTCAGATGCGAATATTCTATGTTTAAAAAATTGATCTTTCCCGTAAAGCGTGAAGAATGGTTGATCTTCGGCTTCATGTTTTTCATCGTCTCTCTTATCAACGTCAATTTTAGCATCCTGCGGAGCATGAGGAATGCTCTTGTCGTCGCTGACACAGGAGGGAGTGCGGCATTCATCCCCTATTTTGAACTCTTTGGCACTTTCCCCGCTTCAATTTTGCTCACTTGGGGTTTATCTCGGCTCATGCGCGTGTTCTCATTTCGATTCATTTTTTCAATGACGATGCTCTTTTTTCTCTCCTTTTTCATCGTATTTGCCTATTGGATCTATCCCCATCGAGAAGCAATCCATCTTTTATTGGAAAACAAATTAGGCATCCTTTTTGGCCTTACCCGTTTTAAAGTTGTTTTCACCCACTGGCCCGATATGGTCTTCTACATCATGTCAGAACTATGGAAAGTTGCCCTTCTATCGGTCATCTTCTGGGGGTTTCTTAATCAAAAGCTCTCTTTAGAACAGGCACGCCGTTTTTACCCTCCCCTACTCCTTGGCAGCAGCATCGGGACTATCTTGGCAGGACCTATCACTATCTTCTGCACCTCCCTCTTTACCTGGAACCACTTTGCCCTCTCTTCTCATCGCTGGCAACACTCCCTTTATTTGCTAACCATCTTCCTTATTCTTTGCGGACTATTAACGCTGTTAACTTTTGGCACCCTCTTTAAAAGGCTTAACCTCAGTGATCAGGCATTCCCCCAGATGGCGCCTCCTCCCCATTCTGAGGAACAGGGCAAAAAGGAACCTTTTTCCAAACGGCTTCTCTCTTTATCCTCAAGCTTGCGATACCTGCTAAAATCCCATTATTTAAGCGCATTATTTCTGATTGTGATTGCAGAGTATGTCTGCTATGCCTTGGGAGAGCTGATCTTCCTTGAGACCCTAAAAAGCAAGTACCCCTCCCCTTCTGAGTATTGCCAATACATGGGCTCTCTCTCATTCTGGATGGGGATCGTGACAGCCTTCAGCGCTCTATTTTTGACTCCTTATCTGTTACAAACCTACCGCTGGAGCCGTACAGCTCTGATTACCCCTATTTTAATGGTTGGCATCACCTTTACCTTCTTTTTTTCAATTTATCTCAGCAAGATCGGAGTATTTCCTGGCGCCTCCCCACTAACCTTCGCGGTGATTTTGGGCAGCTTGCATTTTATCATTGGCAGATCTGCGAAGTACACCCTATTTGACGCCATCAAAGAGCTTGCTTTCATCCCACTTAATCAGGAAGGGCAGATGAAGGGGAAGCTGATCATCGACGGGATCGGTTCCCGTATGGGAAGAGGAACCTCATCGCTGCTTAGCATTGTTCTCTTTCTTGTGATGGGAGGACCTGGCGAGAGCGCCATCTTCGCTGGAATTTTAGCAATCACCTTCGCGGCGATCATGATCCCATCAGCGAAGTTTGTGGGATTTGAAATGGAAAAATCGAATGCGCCGCTTCCAGCTATGGAGATCAAAGAGTAGCAAGGTTCTTCTATCTGGCCGAGAGTTTTAGAGTATTCTCGACAGAGGGGAACCTTGCTTTGTAGGCATTACTCTTAGACGTTTAATAATAATCTGATAGTTCTAGTTCTTGGTGCATTGAACGAATTCGCTCTAATGAGCGATTAAAATAGCCCATTTGAAATTCCAAGTCATCTTTTTTTCTCATATCAAGCTCAATAGCCTCATATAATACATCGCTAATAATATCAGATAATGCACTTAAATGTTCATGAAAATGATATTCAGACCAATTGTCTTCAATCTTACCATTGGCGCATTCCCTCCAAAGTTGTCCCCAAATCTGCATCCTTAAGTGAGATGGCAATTCATTTATAAAACAACGAATTTCTTCAAAGGCTATATCAATCTTTCTTTTTAATTCATTTTCCGGTAATTCATTTCCATCCAATATTTTAATAAATCCTTTTGTTTTAATGTAGTAGTCATGAATCACGTCAATGTAGTAGTCATGAATGTAGTAGTCATGAATCACGTCACTCAAGAGATTAATCTTATTATTATAGGCTACATTATTTAAATTATCAATTTTATTGTGTTTGAAATTATGATTAACTTTCTTTCCATGCGAGGTTAAATTAAAAAATTCAAAAGATAATTTATGCAAATTAATATTTATACAATGCCAAGCCTCATTTAATAATAAATAATTTCTTATATGAAACAGCTTTGATTTATGAATTTTTTCAAATTTTTCAATGCTAATATGTTCGTTTGCTTTGATAAGACAGTCAAAAATCGTTGTGCTCATCTGTATTTGCTTTCTTTTACTTTCTAAATTTTCAAAAGGTTCCATTTTCAACTTAAGAATCGCAAGATCAATTGCAAAATTTGAACATGTTTTTATAACTTCTTCGTAGTTTGGTATATCTGTAATTCCTATATTTAGTTTTAATAAGTAAATACTGATATCTTCTATTAATTTGGTTTTTATTTCCTCCGAAGGATTTATAAATAATTCATTTAATTCATTAAACGTATTGCTACTCAATGCATTTACAATAATCTCCCCAACTGCTGCTCTTGGATACTCTTCATTAAAGGATTCTATAAAATCATTATGAAGTTGATCATAACTGCTCTTAAAATCTTTATAGAGCATCCATGCCTTGTGAATTTCAGAGTTTGGATCTTGATAAAAACTGCCGCAAATTTTCGTGTACTCAGAACGAAGGTCTTCGATTCGGGATTTCCAACCATCTAGAAGATTTTGTTTAATTTCAGCATATGAAATATTGAATTTATCGGCAGGGAAATTCCTCTCAGGTT
>CAJCHM010000065.1 GCA_903970255.1 Acidobacteriota bacterium | reverse complement strand
TTGGCCTGCAGGGACGAGCGAGACAAAATCAGATCTAACTGACCGACGAAGTCAATAGCGCTAGCTATTGATGAGGAGGAAGTTAGATCTGATGAAGTCGCAGCCGTCATCTGCAGGCTAAATTTAGTCCAAACTCCAGTGGAGAGGTCTTTCAGGAAAAGTTATTCAACTGCTTAAGGGTTAAGGAGATCAATATGTACATAAGTTGCCCGATAAAAAATGTTTTCTCTTGTTTTTTTACAGTCTTAGGTTTTTAATATCCGCCTTTAATTCAGAGAGGAATAACTTCCATGATAATACCTATAAGCACCAGTACCTGCATCGAGAAGAGAACCAAAGAAAATGCAATTGTTATCTGTAACCTTGAGAGAAAAACAATCTTCGATCTGGGAAGAGTTTTTAACCAGCTAGAACATAAAAAGATAGACTTGAATAAAGAGCATATTGCCTTGATTCATAGCATTGATGAGATGAAAATGATCCAGCAAGCATTATGGATTGCTGCTCGAGAAAATGCCACAGCTATTCAGGTTCTCACTACTACAAAAATACAATCGTTGATCCAGGAAATAGAGCTGTTTGGAAAAAATGAGGAAAAGAGATTGATGAGTGGCAACTGGATACACATCGATGAGAATTCGGGAATTGAGCGCGCTGTAAGTGAGTGTATTAGGTGGCTTAAGCGAGTTAAACCAAGTTTTTATCTGGGCCCCAACCGGGTAGATCATCCTTACACAGAGTTGTATCCACAGCCTACCCCAATGCAAATGTCCTGCCATCACTCTTTCACAGACTATTCCGCAGAAGAATATGCTGAGAGCGTAGAACTGCTGAAAAAAGAGGTCTCGCAAATGCAACTCGATCACGATCGATTGAAAGGGTGGATTGAAGGTTATAAAAAGGATTACAAGGAAACGAAGGAGGTATGCAGAAGGGAGTTTTGCCTTAGCGCTCAACAGCTAATCCAACAATTTGTTAATGAGCAGCAAGAGATAGATTCTAGGATTTCCTCAGTTAAGCGTAAGATACCTCAATTAGAGTATTGGGGCCCCGACGGTCAGGTGGAGCTGAACAGTTATGTGCGCGGATGCGAGTGGATCAAAGGACTCTATCCCCCCCTCATCGTTGAAATTAAAGAATTAACTTCAAAGGCATTTACTTGAACTGAGTCTGATTTGAGTCCGCTGAACAGAAAAGTCTTGACTTTTCCATAGTGCAATGAGAAAAATTCCCCTTCGATTGATCTAGAGAGCACAATGACTAAAAGAATTTATTTGGATAATAACGCAACCACAGGAGTAGACCCTAGGGTGTTAGAGGCGATGCTCCCCGAGCTTTCACTCACCCCTGCCAACCCCTCCTCTGTTCATTTTTTTGGGCAAAAAGCAAAACAGCGCTTGCAGAATGCCCGCGAGCAAATTGCTGCTTTCCTCAAGGTAAAGCCTCAGGAGATCATTTTTACCTCCAGTGGAACAGAGACAATGAATTTACTTCTAAAAGGGTTGTTTTCCGATGGATTCACAGGGCATGCAATCACCTCTAATGTCGAGCATTCCTGCGTCTATAACACCCTACTTGAAGCTAGTAAAAAGGGGTTGGACGTTTCTTTTTTACACGCAGGGCTCTTTGGAGCAGTCCAACCCGAGCAGATTCAAGAAGCGATTCGCTCTGACACCCGTTTCATTACTCTCCCCGCTGTCAATGGAGAGACTGGGGTCAAACACGATGTGGATGCCATCGCTCAAATTGCCCTGGATACAGGCATCCCCTTAATTATCGATGGGGTTGCGTGGCTTGGCAAAGAGTTATTCACAATCCACCCAGGAATTTCAGGAATCGGATTTTCAGCCCATAAAATCCATGGACCCAAAGGGGTCGGGTTTGCATTTGTTCGCCCTACCCTAAAACTTCACCCTCAAATCACGGGCGGTGGCCAAGAGTATGGATTGCGCGCCGGAACGGAAAATCTTTCCGGAATCGTTGGGCTTGCGAAGGCAGTTGAGCTCTTAGAGACGGAACTCCCCACAGCAACAACACGCATGGCAATGCTGCGCGATCGCTTCGAGAATAGATTGTTGAATGAGGATTTTCCCATCATTGTCAATGGAGATGGCCCTAGAATCTGCAATACCAGCAATCTTTCCTTCCCAAAAGAGCTTGGTGAAGATCTGCTGATTGCCTTGGATATGGCAGGGATTGCAGCAAGCCACGGTTCAGCCTGTTCTACTGGATCCCTAGAACCCTCGCGCATCCTCACTCAAATGGGGATCCCCTTCGAGATGGCCAAGACAGCCATCCGTTTTTCCTTGAGCCGTTATACGACAGAAGAGGAAATTGATCAGACCGTTGAAATCATTGCCGCGGTGATTAGAACTGGACTTTAGCCATTGGAGCGGAGCGCTTTTCCCAGATAGCATCCCCCATCCAGGGGGAATTTTGTAATGGTGGCATATTCAAGCCCACCATTACAAAATTCCCCCTGCCTGCGCGCGCTATCTAAAAAAATCGCTCGGCTCCAATGGCTAAAGTCCAGTAGAAAATTAAAATAGATATAATTAAAAACTTTACATATTAAAAAATTATTAACAATTGTTTTTTTAGCAATAATGTTATAATAGAAAATGAAAATTAACTAAATTTTAACTTTAAAAGGTAAATTATGATATTTCTTGAAGCTTTAAAAGCAAAAACTGATGACCTCATGAGTTATGCTGCTAATACCCTGCACACTTGTGATACTATTTATCTTGCAACCGCCCCTCTTGAAAAATCAGAGCAGGTAGTCAGACAACGCTTTCAGGAGTTGAATGAATCTGAAAAAAATGGGGTTTATGGAAAAGTTTGGGAACTTGCTAAAATGGAAGACCCAACCATTAGCGGCGAAGATTGGGGCAAAAATCATGCATTCGACAGTATAGATCGCCTTTGTAAGGCTCTCCACCGCTTAGGCTGTTTTGAAAAAAATAATTTACATCCCCTGAAATGCCTTCCTTTTGGTTTCGGAGAGGGAGGAATCGGCTCGCAATATTACTCTTTAAGTGAAAAGATGGGAAAAGATCCGATTACAGGACACATTGGCTATGTCAATGGGATGGGAAACACCACCATTGGTCATTCTGGGAAGGATGCTTCAACGTTATCCGAATTGTTTGCTGCTGGAAATAACCTCCATTGTGTTTACCATTCCACACACCAAAAGTCAGCACAAGGTGATTTCAACGGATTTCTAGGAGATGCGATGAGGATGAAAGCTGTTAATGGGGGTAGCTACACAAAAACTTCCTACCTGATTGCACAGCAGTGGGTGGATTTCTTAATTGCAAATCCAGATCGCAAATTCCTACAGATTGCTCACTCTGAAGGCGCAGTCCACGTGAATGCCGCCCTTCGTATCATTGATGAGGCATGCCCAGAGCTGCTCTCCCGCATCCGCGCGATCAATCTTTGCCCTGCTTATTTCATCTTACCAGAGCAATACTCAAATCAAAATTTCCAGGTCTTAAATCTATTCAAAAAGGAAGATGGTACAATCAATCCGTGGGGAACAAATACTCACAAGATTGACACGCACAAAAACATCCTTGTTGTGCCTCATAAAGCCGACCATCCCCACAATCATTTAAGCCAAGATTTTCAAGATGTCGGTAAGCCTTATGTTTTTGAATTCATGAAGAGCGGTAATCTTTATTAAATAAGATTCTTGGGCCGCAGGAACAACAGCGGCCCAACACCCCCTGGCTATCTTGCTTTTTGCGCAAGGAAATAGTGGCTTGTCGTCACCAGTCTCATCCTGTCAGCTTCAACGAAAGCTTGTCCATCTTTTGTGAGGCGATCGAAGAGGATATTGAAGTGGTTGGGCAAGATTTTGCACATGACAAGCGTTTTAATGAGTTTGGCCATCCCAGTGAAGAACTTATCAGCATTTTCAATGAGAGGTGCTTGAAGAGCGTCGATGCTGGCATTCTCATTGATGAGGACTTTAAATCCCGCCTTTTGCAGCAGGTCTGTAAA
Source organism: Acidobacteriota bacterium (assembly GCA_903970255.1). Lineage (GTDB taxonomy): Bacteria > Chlamydiota > Chlamydiia > Chlamydiales > Rhabdochlamydiaceae > CAJCIW01. Next base: position 41,185 of record CAJCHM010000065.1, on the reverse strand, counting down.
TTTATCCACAGAAACAGTGCCTATCGCCCCAATAAGCGGCTTGATCCGCTTCATTAAACTTGTATGCACAGGATTTTGAGGATCATATTTGCTTAAGGCAAACCAATCCAAGCAGGCAAATTTTGCACCTGGCTTTAACATACGGTAGATATCTTCAAAGACCTTACCGAGATCTTTGCATAAGCTAAATGCCTGAATTTGATAGACGGCATCAAAAGAGTCATTTGGAAAAGGAAAAGGGACATCATTGAGATCCCGAATTTGGAAATGACACCGATCGGAGAGCCTTTTTCCCTGGACATAGCGCTTTGCACAAGCGATCTGGTCGGGATCGATATTGATTCCTGTCACCTGAGCACCGGTCATCGATGCCATATGGCTTGCCACACGCCCTCTGCCACATCCAATGTCGAGCACATGGTCATTTTTCACAATTCCCAGATCGTGGCTCATTTTCTTCTCAAATAGGGTCTGATTTGCCATGATGCTTTTGGAAAGATCCATCGCAGGAGGGATGTACATTTTTTCAACTTGGCCCAGTGCGCACAAATGGTTAAGCACACTGTAATAATCGATCAGCTTCTGTTTAATTTTCGCATAATATTCTGGACCCATGGTTTGCACAAGCCCTTCCTCATCGGCCCAATCATGGTCATACATATCGTAAGAGTTAAGAAAAGCGTTTACCTTCTCTTGGGGCAGTGTGTATAAAGTCTTGAAAGATTTTGCCATGGTTCCTAACCGGTAGGCAAAAAATTGAAGCTTCGAAGCTAGTACAGATTGGGACATAACGATCTCCTTTTTTTGTTGTCAAATTTTTGTTTTTATCTGTTTTCCTCTTTTTAGACAACAGGTACAAGCTTAAAATACGGTACGCACCTGGATCATTTTGGGGCCAAGAAGGGAAGCCTCCTCAACGGTCAGCTCAAATTGGTCGATGCGCACCGACTCTCCCTTGGAGGGGGAATGGCCAATGGCTTGGGTCATGAGCTCTTCGAGGGTTTCTGCATCCCTGTAACTCAAATGGACGCTGAATTGTTTGTTAAAGGCATCGAGGCGAGTCTCCCCGGGAAATGTTCGATCTAAAATGACATGATAGGCCCTGGGCACCATATCTTCATACGACATCCATTCATCAGAAGTACCAAAAATCTCATCGACGATCTCATCCAGTGTCAAGACCCCTGTTGCAAGCCCTTTTTCATTCAAGACAATTGCCAAGCTCTGGTTGTTACGGCGAAATTGCTTTAAGATCTGCAAAATCGAGTTGCTCTCTGTAATGAACCACGGCTGGCGGGAATAGTCTTTGATTTTTTTATTCTCAGAGAGTCTAAGTAGGTCGCGGGGATAAGCAATCGCGACAATATTCTGTGAGGTGCGGTGATAAATGGGAAGGTAAGATATATGCTTATCCTTGATGATGTCTCTCATCTCCTTTACAGTGCAAAAAGAGGGCACAAGGGGGACATGGGTCAATGGAAGCATCAGATCGCGCGCTATCTTATTTTTTAAAGTGAAAATATTGGCAACGACCGTATTAAATTCCTTTTTGGAAGGTTCGGTCGAAATCGTTTCATCTCTTTCTTCAATCATATTTTGCAGCTCTTCACGAGATAGATATGCCCCTGGAGCAACTGGCTTTCCAATCAAGCGATTCACAAAGCGGCAGAGCAAATCAAGCGACCAAATGACAGGCCGCAAAATAATGGAAAAAAAAATCAAAATGGGAACTCCAAGCATCGCGGCATGCTCAGCAAAGCGCCTCCCTGCAATCATAGGCGCAATTTCAGCAAAGATCAGAACAATGACAATCTGAGAAAGAGGCGCAAAGTCTGGGCTCAGACCCAAAGAGATGTAAAAACGGCGGGCGCACTCTGAACCAACGATTAAAGCAGTATTAACGCCAATGAGGGTCGTCCCGAATAAAAGCGCAGGATGATGCAGAAGGTAGCTGAGCCAAATGGCGCGCTTGTTTTGTTTACTGACATAATATTGGAGACGCACCTTATTAAAGGAAACGCAAGCCATCTCCACCATGGCAAAAAAGCCTTGGATGAAAAGGCACATGACAATCATAAGGAGAAAAAATTTCCAGGATTCATTCATGATTCTGGTATCCCGATTTTAAGCCGGCGGATATAAATGCGGCGCACTCTTTTGGCATCTGCTGCTAAAACATGGAATAGGAAACCAAATGCTGTGTATTTTACCCCTGTCTTGGGGATGTCCCCCATCTGTTCTGTGAGCCACCCCCCTATTGTCACCATATTGTTCTGACTGGGAAGAGAGGTGCCAAAAATTTCTTCAAACTCAAACAGCTCCATCTTCCCACTTGCAATGATGATATCCTCTCCTGACCGAGTATAGCGGCTTTTGATATCCCTTGCATCGGCGATTTCCCCAACCACTTTTTCTACCAGGTCCTCAAGGGCGATCAACCCGGAAATCGACCCATACTCATCGACGACCATCGCAAGCGATTCCTTTCGATCGTACATTTGCCGCAATAAAATTTCAGCGGACATCCCTTCATGGACAAACATCGGTTTTTTCAAAAGGGGGATTAAATCTTGTTTTTCTTGTAGCTTTTCCCGATTTAAAAAGAAAAACTGGCTTGTAATAATTCCCATCACATCATCTAAGCTCTCCTTGCAAACCGGAATCCGGGAGCACTCCTGATCGACAAACAGATGAACCAATTTTGAAAGAGGCTCCTCTAAATCGAAATAGAGAACCTCTTCCCTTGGCCGCATCAACTCCTTGACCTGGGATTCCTGCAGAATGAGATACCCTCGAACAAGCTCCGCTTCATCTTCGTTTAAAATCCCAAAATGACGAGAGGTTTTTAAAGCATGCTGAAGCTCATCAAAGGAGATTTCCTCCTCAGATTTTAAGAAAAAAAAGAAAAATCGAGAGAGGAAACTGGTAAAGGAGGTCAAACACCTGCGGATGGGAAGGAAGAAGCGCTGAGCAGAATAGAGAAAAGGAGCGACTCGATAGGAAATGGAGGCATTATTAGCCATCCCAATGGATTTGGGAACAACTTCTCCAAAAACTAAGGTCAAGACCAATGGAACTCCAATATTGAGCATCCATCCGGAGAAATTTCCAAAAATGCTAGAGGTGATGTTCTGGATCAAAATGTTAATGATCACATTCAAAATAATGATCGTGACCAGTAAATCACGCGGAGTAGCAAGCAATGTGGCCACAAGCTGCTTGCGCTTGTCAGGATCTGTCTTAAATGATTTGACCTTCATCGATGAAAGGGAGAATAGGGCCACTTCGGAAGAGGAAAAAAAACCTGATAAGAATAGAAAGACAATTAAACTTAAGAGCAGCAAAACAAGCACGCAAGCTCCCTAGTTTTGCAATTCCCTCTAATCATTGTTGCCGTGAAAATAAACTTTTAGCTGTCCTTCAGGGACAAGTCCTAATCCTTTCATTAAAGTAAGCTGAATCCAGGCTGGGTCGCTTTGACTGTTAATTTGTAGCTTTAACTCTTCATTTTCTTGAAGAAGCTTAGCTTTTTGGACGCGATAGCAGCTTAAGTGCTGCCCAAGGGAGGAAATCACCCGATTTTTCTTCTCGCTAAAGTGCAAAAAAACCAGAAAGCAAGCAGAGATAAAGAGAAGAACCCACCAACTTTGGCGAATCAAACCACTTACACCTCTCTGCGAGCAGGGCGTTGCTCGCAGAGAGTGTTCCTCTCTTACCTTTCTATATATCATTAGGAAAATGGGGGTTACTAGAGGGAAACTGCAATCCCCTCCTTTGTCTGATACTTAAAGGTTTCTTTCTTTTTTGTAAACTACCTGCGCATCCTGTTAGTTTTCCTGTTGCACCCTTGATGGGCCAACAAAAAAACTTAAGCGTCTGATATTAAATGGCTTGCTGAATTAATGTCAAGCAATTGGCAAAGTAATTTTCGTTTGGTTCATGTACTTGCCCTTCCGATCGGCGTAGGAGGTTTCACACACCTCAGCTCCTTGCAAGAAAAGCACCTGAGCTAAACCCTCATTGGCATAGATCTTAGCCGGCAATGGAGTTGTGTTAGAAATCTCCAAAGTGACAAAACCTTCCCAACCGGGCTCAAACGGGGTTACATTGACGATGATCCCGCAACGGGCATATGTCGATTTGCCAATGCAAATGGTGAGCACATTGCGCGGGATGCGAAAGTACTCCACGCTGCATGCCAGCGCAAAAGAATTCGGAGGGATAATGCAATCCCCTTCTGTCTGGATGAATGCATTTTCATCAAAATTTTTAGGATCGACAATCGAATTGCGAAGGTTGGTAAACACCTTAAACTCAGGCCCAACACGCAAATCGTATCCGTAACTAGATAGACCATAACTGATCACTTTCCTATCTTCGACATAGCGCACTTGGGAATCCTCAAACGGCTCGATCATTCCATATTTCTCAGCCATTTCGCGGATCCACCGGTCAGATTGCAGACTCATGGGGGTGTACCTTTTGAAACATCACTCTAATAGTTATAGCAATCGAAATCGTTTTCTTGCTAGAGTTTTCAATAAGCAGAGCAAAACTTTAATCAATCTCATGGCAGACCCCATCATTGAATCTTCTTGGACCAAACCGGATGAGCCCTTTGAAGTTCCGTTAAGGCCGCAAACCCTTTTGGATTTTGTCGGTCAGAATAATATCCGCGAGCGTTTAGAAGTGTTTATGCAAGCTGCAAAACAGCGTAGCGAGGCTTTAGGACATTGTTTATTAAACGGACCGCCTGGCCTTGGAAAAACTACCCTTGCCAATATCATTGCAAAAACGATGGGCACCCATCTTGTCGTTACCTCAGGCCCTGTCATTGAAAAACCAGGAGATCTCGCCGGCATCTTGACAAATTTAAATCAGGGCGATGTTCTATTTATCGATGAGATCCACCGTTTAAACCGCTCTGTGGAAGAATACCTTTATCCCGCAATGGAAGATTTCCACTTGGACCTTTTAATCGATTCGGGACCCTCTGCCCGAAGTGTTCAGGTGAAATTGAAACCGTTTACGCTCGTCGGGGCTACCACTCGCTCCGGGTTGCTCAGCAGCCCCATGCGCTCCCGTTTTCTCCTGACTCTTCGCTTAGACTACTACTCCCCCGAATATTTGGAAAAAATCATTCAGCGCTCAAGCCAGATCCTCGGAGTTGCGCTGCAAGCAGATGGCGCAATGGCAGTGGCTGAGCGTGCGCGGGGAACCCCCCGCATTGCCAATAACTTGCTGCGGTGGGTGCGCGACTTTGCACAAATCAAGGGGCATACAAAAATTGATCGGGACATTGCTCTCAAGGCTCTTGATATGCTTGAGATCGATCACAAGGGCCTAGATGAAATGGACAAAAAAATCTTAAAGGTTATTATCGATCATTATAACGGCGGTCCTGTAGGGATCAGCACTCTTGCCACAGCTCTATCTGAAGAAGGGCATACATTAGAGGAGGTTTACGAGCCTTACCTGATCATGCAAGGGTTCATCAAACGAACGCCCCGCGGCAGAGAAGCAACACCACTATCTTATGAACATTTAGGGATCCGACTGCCTACAAAATTAAAGAATGGAGAAAATTTATGAATAAATTCAACACCTTGATTGCAATAAGCTTGGCAATCTGCCCAATGACATCCGTTCCCCTATTCGCTGGAAGGATGGAAATACCCACCGATGTCTCTTTGAAGGAAAAGCCTGCCACAATTAAAGTACTAATCGGCAAAGAACAAAACAAGATCCTTCTAGAGGCTAAAGGGCGCTATGGCGTTTTCAACCCCCTTAATGCACTGCCGGTGACCGATGGAATTTCCACCAAAAGAGAGTGGATCTCAAGCTCAAGTCAGGGGCTTGTCTGGGGAGAACTCATCCCTGGAATCTTCCAAATCCGCCTTGTGCCCTCCGATGCTAGCAGCACTGTCCTTGTCGATGGGATCGAGTACCGAGGATGTGTTGAAATCTACGACATCAACGGCAAGCTCCATGTCGTCAATGAAATCGATATTGAGCGCTATCTTAAGTCGACCATGGCAACACAGATTTCAGGTGAAATGGATGAAGAAGTGATGGATGCCATCGCAATTACAGCCCGGACTAACGCTTATTACATGGCCAGCCGCAAGCTATCTGCCTACTGGCATGTCGATGCTCTCGATACTCAGTATCAGGGGTATGCCCTTGCTCTGCAGAATCTCCCCGTTGAAAGAGCCATCGATAACACACGCCACATGGTAATGACCTACCAGGGAATGCCTTTTCCTGCCACCTGGGTTAAAAACAGCGCCGGAAAAACTGCAAGCTATGCTGCGATTTTCCGCAAGGACATTGAGGCACCTGAAGGGGTTGAAGCCCCTTTTGCCGGCCATGAAAGGGCAAAGAGCGCCTGGACCTTTTCTATTTCCAAGCAGGACCTTGCAAAAGCCCTTGGCGCTGTGAAGGTCTCTGAATTTGATCTCTACCAAGATAGCAAGTCTCAAAAAGTCTATGGAGCTAAGTTAAAAGATGTTAATGAAACACGCCAATTTGACTTTGTCAAACTGCAAACTGCGCTTGGACAATCCCATCTTAAAAGTAATGATTTTACAGTCCAAATGACAGGCGATAAAGTCATCTTCAAGGGGTTTGGCGAAGGAAATGGAGTGGGGCTCTGCCTATTTAGTGCCAATGCCATGGCTGACAAGGGAGAAAAAGCACCGAAAATTTTGAACTCTTTTTTCCCAGAGACAAAGCTTGAAAAGATCCGGTCGATGGATAATTTATAAGAAATTTTTTTAAGATTGCTCCCAATCTCAATCATTGGTAGCATGTCCCTTTGCCGGGGACCTTATAGAACGGCACGATCCGAACCAGGTCAGGACCGGAAGGTAGCAGCCTTAAGGATGCAGTGTTGTGCTGTGAGTCATCTCCGGCTTTTTTTTTAAAATCTCAACGCCAATCCCTGCAAAAAGCCCATGGATGATCGCACTTCAATGCGTATGGGCCTCGCCGTCTCCAACTACCGCTTCTAGGTTTTAACACTATTATTGCAAATCGGTTAATCTTCGGTGTCTTCTCGCTTGCGTTTGTTATTATTAACCTGCCTTTCTCCCGCCTGCTGCTGTACCAAGGGCAAGGGGTGATGATGAGGGGGGACGATGGCAAGTGGGGGTAGTGGGGGCCTGGCGGCAGCAAAACCGTTAACTAATTGCTGCCCCCGCTGGAGCGGTCTTGCTGGTCGTCGTAGGGGAGGAGGAAGTAGAATAACCCCGTTGAACTTGCGCAAGTTTTTCGACTTCAGGATATTGATCTCTGCCCTCAGCCAGACTGAATCTATTCGCACGTTCTCCCTAAGATCAAGCTCGGTCAAGCTGCTTAGGCTATTTAGATGCGGGATCTTGTGTAGGATGTCGTTACCCTTAAGCTCAAGATGCTTCAATTGTTGGAGTTGGCTCACATCTCCAGTAGTTTTAATCAAGTTGTTGTTAATTATAAGTTTTTTCAACTGAGTCAGTTGTTTGGTTAGATTCTCGATGTTTTCAATCATATTGTCGCTAAGATCAAGAGAGGTCAACGAGCGCATTTTAATTGGGTCTCGGAAACGTTTGATCAGATTCCCCTTAAGGACAAGTTCCACTAGTTGTTGGAGTTCGCGCACGTTCTGAATAGTTACAATCCGGTTTTTGCTAAGATCAACCAGAGTTAAATTTTTCAGCTCGGTCAGTTTGTTGTGTAAGCGTACAATCTGGTTCTGACTAAGATCAAGGGAAGTTAATTGTTGCAGTTCGCTCAGGCTCTTGGTGTCTGAGATCTGGTTGCCAGAAAGAGAAAGTTTTTGCAAATGCTGCAGAGGTTTCAAGTTCTGGTTGTTGATTTTTACAATCCGGTTGAAGCTAAGATCGAGGTACTGCAACTTTGTCTGGTTACCCAGATTCTCGATACCTTCAATCCGGTTGTGACTAAGATCAAGGAAAGTTAATTGTTGCAGTTCGCTCAGGTTGTCGATTCTTACAATCCAGTTGTTTCTGAATGTAACTTCAGTTAAATTTTTTAATGTGCTTAGGTTCTTGATATTTACAATCTGGTTATCGGAGAGATCGAGAGTTTGCAACTTTGTCAGTTTAAGCTGCAGCCGTCTTGCTGGTCGTCGTGGGGGAGGGACGATGGCAAGTGGGGGTAGTAGGGGCCGCGTGGCTGCGGCAAAACCGTTCAATAATTGTGGCCCCCGCTGCAGCGGTCTGGCTGGTAGTGGTGGGGGAGGAGGTATATTAACCCCGTTGAACTTCCGCAAGTTTTTCGACTTCAGGATATTGATCTCTGCCCTCAGCCAGACTGAATCTATTTGCACGTTCTCCCTAAGGTCAAGCTCGGTCAAGCTACTTAGGCTATTTAGATTCGGGATGTTTAGGATGTCGTTACCCTTAAGCTCAAGATGCTCCAGTTGTTGGAGTTGGCTCACATCTCCAGTAGTGTTAATGAAGTTGTTGTTAATTATAATTTTTTTTAACTGAGTCAGTTGTTTGGTTAGATTCTCGATGTTTTCAATCATATTGTCGCTAAGATCGAGCAGAGTTAAATTTTTCAGCTTGCTCAGTTTCTCGTCTAAGCATGCAATCTGGTTCTGACTAAGATCAACGGAAGTTAATTGTTGTAGTTCGCTCAGGCTCTTGGTGTCTGAGATCTGGTTGCCAGAAAGAGAAAGTTTTTGCAAATGCTGCAGAGGTTTCAAGTTCTCGTTGTTGATTTTTACAATCCGGTTGAAGCCAAGATCCAGGCAATGCAACTGTGTCTGGTTACCCAGATTCTCGATATCTTCAATCCGGTTGTGACTAAGATCAACGGAAGTTAATTGTTGCAGTTCGCTCAGGTTCTCGATTCTTACAATCCAGTTCTTTTTGAATGTAACTTCAGTTAAATTTTTCAATTCGTTTAGGTTCTGGATATTTACAATCCGGTTATCGGAGAGATCGAGAGTTTGCAACTTTGTCAGTTTAGGCAGATCCGTCATCCTTGTGATTTCATTATTGCGTATTGAGAGCAACTTCAGATTAGGGAAGTACCCCAATTCTTTAGGAATGAAAGGCAACCACAGCCCCACCATTCTAAGCTCCTCGACCTGCGCTAAGAGCCACGCCATTCTAAGTTTCTTCACCTGCGCTAACAGCCCCACCTTTCTAAGCTCCTCCACCTGCGTTAACAGCCCCTCCATTCCAAGCTCCTCCACCTGCGCTAACAATTCGGGCTTTAGTGGTGAAAGAAATGCTCTAATCTGTCCAGCCGTAGCAATGTAATCGGGTAGATTAGCACCTACAAAAAGATCATTCACCGGGACTTTTTCGAGGACTGCTGACCTGATTGCATGTTTCCAAATGAGCTCTAGGGTGTCATTCTGCATCTTTCCTTGTAGAAATTTATAACATGGAACAGTTAGAGAAACATCCTGTAGTTTTGCTCGTTTGATAACAGGGAAAAGGGTCTCTTCTAGTTTTTCACACTTTTTAATCGAAAGGACAGGAGTTGAGAAATCAGAGTCGCTCTCTTTAGCTTGGAAATACTTTTCAGCCACGTTTATCGCAATTTGGATGGGACCTTTCTCTTTCCCAGTACTAGCCCAATTCATTATGAGAGCGCACCATATTCGATTGAAAAGCTTATCGGTGTGTAGTTTCCATCCTTGATTAACTAAACGAAAAGGGGCGAGGTTTTTTGGCTTGTTTTCCGAAGCCAAGGAAAGAATCATTTGAAAAACGGGTGGTGCCTTAAAAAGCTTTGCGATGGGGGAGGCTGCCTCTGTTTCCTTTTGATATTTTATATGATTTTCTTCTAAATTTTTTTTTATTATGTTCATTTTATACCAAAATTTTTACTTTTAATTTTATTATGACAATAATTTTATAATACTATTCATATAATATCAATACATGAATTCACGAAATATCGCACCACTTGGGCACTTTGTTAACCTAATCCTAGCGTTTTTAATACATTAGGAATTATAGTTATTATTAATGTAGTTCACTTTTTCAGGTCGATAAACCTGTTCTCTATCGGAAGGTACGCATTTGACGGATGAACCAAAAAATTCGATAGCGGCAATTCGTATATATCAATAAATTTATTTATTTTACCGATGAATATATCTAAGTTATTGTGGTTTAATATGTTATTATTGACTAAAAATAATGACATCTTAAAACAGTCTTAACTAAAATAGGATGATATGAAAAATAGTCAGACAAGAGGAAGGCACAAACGATGGAAAGAACGTACGAAAAAGTCATCGCAGAGCATCTGTCCCAGAATCGGCAAATGCTGTTTTTGATGGGACCCAGGCAAGTGGGCAAATGCGCGCCTTTGAGGCTGATATATACCCCGATCGGAGTATAGTTTTTGCCGGGATTCACTGGAGTTTGGACTTTAAGGATGCAGTGTTGTGCTGTGAGTCATCTCCGGCTTTTTTTTAAAATCTCACGCCGATCCCTGCAAAAAGCCCATGGATGATCGCACTTCCATGCGTACGGTCGTGCCCCCCAGCATCCCTATCTACGCTTCTACTGACCTGCTCAGGAGCCAAAGAAAGTCCAGTAAAGAACATCATCTGATATCCCCCGTGGATGTTTAAATGATCATGCAAGAACCGAAACGAAACTTGAGCGGCGACATCTGTAAAAAATCCCCACTGCACCTCTGAATCCCTTGCGTTGCGCACCGTCACAGTATTGTCTAAATCCCCTAAGAATTGCCTCTCATTGGCATCATTGGCAAACAAGCCCACCTTTCCAAACGCCTCCCAACTGAGCCAATGGGTAGGATTCATTTGAAAATCAAGGCCGATTTGAAGTGCATACAGGTTATTGTCTGTATGGATGTTGTATGTGCTTCTATCTGGCGGCTTAATCATGATCAGCTTGAAGGATTCATTCAAATGGAAATAGCGAAAACCAGCTATCCCCGATAGACCAAAATAGGTTGCCAAACGCGGACTAATATTGCGCCAATAATTTAATTCAGCATCCCAAAATTGGCTGGTGTACTTTGCTATAGCTTTGCTTGCATCTGTGAAATCCAGGTCATAATCCGATTTTTTAAAGGGAAAACTTAAAGATTTATCTCCATGAACTCTTTTGTGCCCCTCCCATGGGGTCAAATACATAAAATTAGCTTCAATGCTATTCTTTTCAGACGGGGTAAAAGTAATCCCAACCCGGTACCCAGGTTCAAAATCAAAATTATGGACAAGATCCTCGCTATCAATCACCGTGTAATTAGGGCATAGGTTCGGACATTGATACTTTTTTGAATCCTTGACCAGCTGTTGGTCATGGATTTCAGTGCGGCGCATGTAAACAAAGTCCCCGACAAGGTTCCAATGTTGAAGATGGGCAGATTTAGCGGCAAGCAAGGTGGAGGTACAGAGCGGAACTAAACTTAAAAAAATAAACGCCTGTATATTTTTCATTTGCATATGTGTTGAATCCTCTCCAGAGAAAGCATCGAGCGTCGACTCCATGTGTCAAAAAGCAGCTTAAAAAAGCGGTTAAAATTAGTATACAAAAACTTGAGCTATGCGAAAAAATAATCTCCTATGCTATCATCTTTTGCTCTCCCGAATTAAAGAACTGTAAGGAACTGCAAACCCATCCGAGAGCAAGCGAAAAATTTACTAGGTCAGATTCAGGGCAGATCCACTCTCAACATGGAATTAACAGGAATTAAAATTTAGCAAGCAACTCAACTAAATTCTGCAGTTGAACTAATAGTAAATACCTATTAAAATACAGTGAAAAATAACAACATTCAAGAGCAATACAATGAATAAAATAACCCCCCCCCCACCTTCTAGTGACCCAGCAGCCGTTCCTAACCCACAACCTGCTAACCGACCGATGTCAACAAGACAATGGGCTTGGAATAAGTCTGGGGAAGCAGCCGGATGGTTGGGTGGTATTATTCTGTACTTACCTGGTTTATTGCTCAAAAGTGCAGGTGGATGGGCTGCCAGACAAGTAGTCGAAGGTGCTCAAAATTATGCTCAAAATAAGGTTAATGAAGTTAACCAACAGTTACCAGGCGGAGTTGTCAATTACGCAAAACATCGTGCCATCAATTACCTAGAAACAAATGCCCCCAATCCCGCTATCTCTAGTTTTATCAGAAAAACGCTGGGGATCAAAGAGAATCCTAACCAGGATTTACATCTTTTAATCAAGCTCAGCGAGCTTTTAACTAAAATTGTAAATTCCAAAGAAATAACCATTAAAGAACTCTCAGAAATTCGCAAACACATTTCCCCCCTCCATAATGATAAGATGTTTAAAGAATTTTTTACAACTCACACTCAAGAAGGTGATATATTTCTTAATGAAGAAAGTGAAAAATTATGCAAAAAAGTCATCAATTCACTTGTTAACGAAGTAAAGACCAATTCAAAAGAGATAAATGACGATGAGGAGTTCATATTACACGAAGAAGTTGTCACATTAAACGAAGAAGATGTCACAGCTTATGATTCTTTCAATAAAATTTTGACTGAGATAATCGAGCGAAAAACAACCAATGCAAATCATGCCACCGAACCCTTCGAATTTACACAAATAGCGCAGCAATTCCGGCAATCGTTGGGGTTAGCACTGTGGCAACAGCCTCCCCAAGAATTGGTCCAGCTTAAAACAACTCTAAGCGAGATTGTGCAGAAAAAAGAGCTTACACCCAGCAATTTAAAGCAAATTCTCCCTTATTTTGAATCACTCTTTGCAAATAATAATAAACTTCTTCTTAAACTTGCACCTAAACTGAGCAATAAAGAGCAAAAGATTTGCACAACAGCCTTTAAAATAATTCAAGAAACAGTTTTAGATGCAGCGTTAATGGACCCAAACCAAGTCGTAAAAATCCGTGAAACAGACGGGGGAGAAGAGGCATTAGAAACAATAGAAAAATTCGTCAAAATTTTAGATACAATTGAGGCTGAGCCTCAAGGTTTAGCAATCCAGTTCATGACATACTTACATAAAGCAATTGTAAATGGCGAAAACGCTTTACTCAAAGAAATGTTTAAACTCATTAAAACTGAACTTAATAAGATCAACAATAACCTGACTGAAAAGTCGGATCCATTGCTTCAAATTTGTCATTCCAGTTCACTTGAGCTTCAAAAAGCAATAATAAACGGGGACAGTGATGCAAGTCAGAAGATCAGCCTAAAACTAGAGTCTGATTTAAAAAATCTATTAGCTAACAAGGCAACTGCTTTTAAAAAAGAATCGCTCAATGAAAATGATGAAAAGCATATCACAAAATTCATATCAATTTTACCAAATTTTCGTTCGAAAGCCAAGTCAAATAAAAAAGAATCAAAGAAAGTTGAAAAGTCTTTTAATACAGGTCTTGAGGCAGTGAATCGCTGCTATAAGGCCAATGTCAATCCAGTTGAAGGGCTTCTTAACATATTCAATCCCCTGATTAATCAAGTAGGCACCCTGAGCAAGAGCATCACCGAAAACATAACAAAAGAACCTCATCAGGCACTTGAGTTGAGTTGGTCTAATTTAAAGGAGCTCCAAACAGCTATCGACAATCACGATGATAAAAAGATCGCAACTCTTAGTAAGGTTCTTGATGAGAGTTTAGGGCAATTAATCACTAATAGGGACACTATTTTTTCTAAAGAACGCCCTCTTGAAAAAGCTGATATGCAAACGATTAAGGAATTAAGGAAATGTTTTCATGAGATCCCGTCCACAGAATCGGACGATCAGGAAGAATTTTCCAATGACACGAAGGAATCCTCTGAACCGTTCCCTGGGTACAGGTTTTTCAATTACAATTTCGCCACAGAATCGGACGATGAAGATGAAGCTTCCTCCGATGGGTTGGATTTCAGAGAACAGCTCGATCAGGACAGATTTGCCAATAACACGTCAGCCATACAATCGGGCGATGCGAGCGAAGATGACGTGCGATCCACCATAGGACCACACGGTAACGATAACTCTTTCGATGAGATTGAGTTCACAACAGATTCGGGCAAATCGGATCCCATAAAAAGAAAGCGCACTGATAGGGATAGAATAAAGCGGACTCATATGGATAGACGGACTCATATGGATAGAGACAGTCTTGAGCAAACTCATCAGCGCATGATCGATACCGAATCTGAAACATCTCTTTTCCCTAGGAAAGGTGACAGTGGCATCCAGAGCGACAAAATGTCCGACCTTGTGAAACAGTCGATCTCTCTTCTTACTCCCTATCGCGAAGCTTCCATAGGGCCATTGAAACAAGTGAATAATATTATTGCATCTGGACTTGAAAGCATAAATAAAGTTGTTTCAACTGCGAATAAGGTGAATGAAAACGTAACTAAACAAGCAGAAAACATCATTCAACTATTCAATAAAATAACCGAACAGACTCATTCAGTACTGGAACTCACTTGGTCTAAATTAGCAGACCTCCGAAAGGCTATCGAAAAGAACGAGGTTGACAACATCAAAGCTCTTAGCAAGGAGCTGGAAGGGCATTTTGAACAATTGATCACTGATAAGGATACTATTTTCTCTAAAATGTCTCTTAAACAGGATGATAAGAAAAAGATTGCCGAATTTAAACAGCTTTTTCAGAGCATCTATACCGTTGAAGAGCTCCCACAACAAGAAGAATTATCCAAACTTGTGGAAGAGTCGGTTTCTCTCCTGAATCCCTATTACGAAGCCTCCAGGGGAACATTCCAGCAGATGACAACCAAGGTGATTACGCCCGCCCTTGAAACCGTACAGAAGATCAACGAAACTGTTACTGAACTATTTAACAAAACAACAAAACAGGCCCCCGCCGTACTTCAGCTGAGTTGCTCTAAATTATCAGAGCTCAAAGGTGCAATTAACAGCAAAGATGAAGCAAAGATCAAAACTCTTAGCAAGGAACTTGAGGAGCATTTGGGTCAACTCATCGGTAATAAAGCCGCTATTTTTAAAGAGCCCCCTCTTTCACAAGATGATGAGCAGAAAATTACCGGTTTTAAGACACTTTTAAATGGTCTGCATAACAAAGAAACCGCGTTAAAAGATGTGGAAGATGCGATTTCCCTCCTTTCTCCCTATTACAAAGCCTCTATGGGAACATTCCAGCAAATGACAACCGAGGTGATTACGCCCACCCTTGAAACCGTACAGAAGATCAACGAAACTGTAACTAAACAGGGAGTGGCCTTTACTCAACTATTCAACCAAATGACCAAACAGGCCCCTGCCGTACTTGAGCAGAGTTGGTCTAAATTATCTGAGCTCAAAGGTGCAATTAAGAGCAAAGATGAAGCAAAGATCAAAACTCTTAGCAAGGAACTTGAGGAGCGTTTGGGTCAGCTAATCGCAAATAAAGACACTATTTTTAAGGAGCTCTCTCTTTCACAAGGTGATGAGGAAAAAATTACCGGTTTCAAGACACTTTTAAATGGTCTCCATAGCAAAGAACAGGAAGCCGCGTTAAAAGATGTGGAAGATGCGATTTCCCTCCTGACCCCCTATTACAAAGCGTCTATGGGAAAATTGCAGCAAATGACAACTGAGGTGATTACACCTGCCCTTAAAACCGTAAAGCGAACGAATGAAACCGTAACCACACAAGCAAAAGCCTTCACTGAACTATTCAACCAAATGACCAAACAGGCTCCTGCGGTACTTGAGCAGAGTTCCTCTAAATTATCCGAGCTCAAAGGCGCAATTAACAGCAAAGATGTAGCAAAGATCAAGGCTCTTAGCAAGGATGTCGAGGAGCGTTTGGGTCAGCTAATCGCTAATCAAGGCACTATTTTTTCTAACAAGCTTCCTCTTTTACAAGCTGATGAGAAAAAGATAATCGATTTCAAGGAATTTTTTAATGCAATCCATGCCGGTCAGGAATCGATACCAGAGAATGCAATGTTAAAACTTGTGGAAGAGACGATTTCTCTTCTGACTCCCTATTACAAAGCGTCTATGGGGACATTACAGGCAATGACGGTTGACATGATTACACCTGCAGTCACGACCGTAAACAATGTGGCTACTGATTTAAAAAATTATATATCCGACGCAAAGGCCACTTATAATAGCCTAATGGGAGGCGGAAATCCTGCAGCAAATCCACCAGGTTCTAATCCGATTGTACCAGGCGCTCCAAGTGGCAACACAGGAAACAACCCAGCAGCTGGAAGTACAACAGCATCCCATTTCCTGTCTCAATGGGCAACGAAGTTGATTGCAATGGGCACAGGTGCCATCTCGAAGCACTTTTTAGGCTTAACCACTGTTGGCGTTACCTTTGGCCTCAATCAACTACTTACCAAAATAGGCAATGACCCCCTCTATAAACAAGCGGAAGATGCTCTAAAAAAACTGATCGGAACTTTGAATAATCCTAATGAAACCACGACTTGGGCTCAGCTGGGGAACCTTCTATACACAGCAGCCACTACTGAGCCTATAAAGAGTTTGAACATCACCGTGAACGGATGGGGTATCTTCGGCGGCAACAGGACCCAACAAATCCCTCAGGCACTTGATTTGAGTTGGTCTAAATTAGCAGAGCTCAAACAAGCGATCGGCAATAAAGAAGTGGATAAGATCAAAGAGCTTAGCAAAATTCTGGAAGAGAGTTTGGGACAATTAATTACTAATAAAGACACCGTTTTCAAAAATTCCCCTCTTAAAGAAGAAGATCAGCAAATAATTAACCAATTTAAAGAATCTTTAAAAGAGATCCATAACCAGTCATCGGAAGCTGCATCCAAAACTGTAGAAACATTGATTGCTCGCCTTGATCCCTATTATAAAAACGCAATCCTAGCTACAAAAGAAAAAAGTGGTGCTGAAGCTGCCTTAAATGAGAATGCTTCTATTCTCGAGGGGGTCAAAGAGGATCTCACAATTAATCCTCTAGACGATCAAACGAAAAAAGAGGCTCATTTTAAAATCTGGGAAAATCAATCGGCTGAAGGAAAAAAAGCATTAATTGATCAAGAAAGAGACATACTTGCCTATAATACCTGTCACCTTTTAGCAATGCAACACATTGCTCAAACTGTGTGTAAATTGAAGATAGACGACGATAGCTTTTACTTTGATATTCTCAAAGCTGCAAAAACAACTAGGGAGCTTAAACCGGGTGAAATCGATTGTGGATTTAAACGATTTGGTTTGGACGAATCGAGCGCTGCATTAAAGAAAGCTTTCTTTGCCAAACTCAGCGAAAGAAAGGTCAGTTTTATCACCAAAATATGGGCGCATATCCATTACTTTTTCTATATCAATATCGTTATGAAATACACAAGAGATGCTACCACAATTTACTTCGAGGAAATAGATAAATACATTAACAAACAAAAAGCAACTGGCTTTGAAAATCTTAGGAACGAAATTATCACAAATTTCACTCGCTACCTGACCATGGTAGGTGGGGCCTATGAAAATGTTGTCGCTAAAAAAGAAAAGCCTACTGGGTCAATAGATGACATGATTGGGCAAGCCCTTGCAACCAAAGAATCAAACCTGGGAGTGGATACAAATGAGCTCTATAAGCAATTTGCAAAAATTGTTCTGAAAAAAACGACCAAGTCTAACTTTCTTTCTTGGATTGCTTTAAAAATCATTGGTAATCCTGAGAAAATTGTTCAATCCATTATCGATAAAGCTACAGGGTCGATCATAGACACCAATGGGTATACCCACGCGCTAAACACTGTCATCTCGGAGCAGTTGGATAAGGTTTGGGAGAAACTAAAGAAGGGTGATGCTGATAATGATAAAGAGATTGAAATTTCCGATTGTAAAAAAGAGCAATTGACAACTCTTGTGAAAAACCTCTTTGATATTTTGCGTCGATCAAAATGCCAAACGATTGCAGAATTAGAAGCTGTCGTCAAAAACAAGGACATCAGAGGTGAGATCAATAAAACCTTTGAGAGCGTATTTATTCAGGATGTATTAGAAAGAGTCACTACCCTGATCGCTGCGACAACTCAATCTCTGATCGGTGAAGATGAGTTACAAAGACTCACCTATCTATTTGCATCCCGTACCAATAGCTCCTTTGAAGGAAGCTCTCCAGTTCATGCCCAGGTTGACAAAGAAAATAAACCTCATGCAGTTGAACTTAAGATCGCTCAGCGCAGTCGGCAAATTCTGCGTCAAGCTGTAGACATTGCAGTTGCAAAGAGAGGTGATGGCATTACCGGGGATAAAGAACAAAAAGAGACCAACGGTTTCATTCAAAAATTGCATGGAGAATCTATCCAATATCTGACAAAAGCAGAACTTGAACTGAGCTCACTTGCACAAAATAACGACTTCACATCCCTCAGTGCCAAGAACACAATTAATGCCATTGTTGAAAATGCACACTCCTATGCATCCAGGTGCAATCTTTTCTGCCATGAGGCAAAACTTTCCCATATCAACTCTGGCAATAAGAATGAAATCAACCAGCGTTATTTGGGGATTGCAAATCAATCTAAGCCTCTTGTAGAGGCGATCAAGACGATCAAGAATTGCTCTAAAGCAATCGAGAGTTTTGAGGCCTCTTCCAAGCAAATCGATCAAGTGAGCAGAATCACCTCAAAGATGCATACACTTCTTTTCCTAAACCCAGAACAACTGACCTTAGAGTGCATTAATGACCAGGTGGAACCTTTGATAAAAACAGGCATCGAAGCGTATCTTATCGAGCTTGAGAAGATGGGCTACCTTAAAGACCATGTCAAGAAAATCGCCGATGAGAAAAACAAAATTGGACAGGTTCTTGTTCATCTTTCCGAAGCAGTGAAGATGCGACAACTTGCTTCAGATCTAATTCAACCCAACTCTCTAATCGAGGAGCTAATCGCAGAGAAGAAAAAGAATTTAGGTCAAATCATCCCAAATATCGATCTACAGACCAAGTTCACCTCTCTTAAGGACAAACTAAAGCTGTCTTTGGATCCGAAATTTAGTGAACTGGTTGTGCTTAAGCTCAATAGTATTGAGAATGCAACTCAAGTACAAGAGATTGATACTGGGTACCTGGAATTTAATG
Source organism: Acidobacteriota bacterium (assembly GCA_903970255.1). Taxonomy (GTDB): domain Bacteria; phylum Chlamydiota; class Chlamydiia; order Chlamydiales; family Rhabdochlamydiaceae; genus CAJCIW01. The sequence continues at coordinate 22,156 of CAJCHM010000065.1, read as the reverse complement.
CATTGCTCAGAGAGAGCATGAATAAAGCTAATGAGACAATCAAAGCAGAGCGGATAAAGTTCAATGTCTGCTCCGAAACAATTAGAAAAATTATCCAAGAAACAGGTCTGCTAGATCCGAACTTTGTCACTGCAACTAAGGAAAAAGCCAGAGTGGCAATTGAGGATGCTCAAAAACACCTAAAAGCCTTTGCAACCTGGGAAAAAGAAAATATTAAAGAGATCTCCTTTGTCAACTATAAGCCCCTTACACCAGAAAATATTCAATGGCTCAAGGATATAGCATCTAAATTGATCTATGAGCGGATCGAAGATCAAATGAAAGGGTGCATGGCACTTATCAAGCGCCCATGGGCATACAAATATGCCTTGAATCACTTGGTACTGGGTCCTTACACTAAAGCCAATTCAGGTTCTTAAGATTCGATCTTACGGAAAGCCCCTTCCCTGCGCAGAGTTGCTCTGCGCAGGGCGCTTTCCGCCTCTAACCCGTTATTTTCTGCCTTGAGGATAAGGTCAAGCATCTGTTCTCCAAGCTCTTCTTCTGTCATGGAATCTGGGGCGATTTTAGGAGCCAAGGGCGATCCTGCCCTCTGGAGCCGTTTTAAGATTTTCTGCGCTCGGATCACAGAGGGCAGCGTGGGTGGAATCCCATCAAGGATACTCTTGGGGGTAGACTCCCCTTTCTCTTCTGCCTTGATCCTCTCCCAATTTTTAACAACTTCATCCGCTCCCTCCACCTTGACCTCTCCAAAGACATGGGGGTGGCGTCGAATCAGCTTTTTCTCAATCCCTGAAACGATGTCGTTGATGGAAAACCGCCCACTTTTTTCAGCTAGCTTCCCATAGAAAATAATGGTGTAGAGCAAGTCTCCAAGCTCTTCGACAATCTTGCAATCATCATTGAGATCCACAGCCTGAATCACCTCATGAGCCTCCTCTAAAACATAGGGCTGCAGGCTTAAAAACGTCTGTTTTTGATCCCAAGGACACCCTTTAGCACCGAGTAATCGTTCTGCAACATGAAGAAGAGAATCAAACGCATCCATTTTTTACTCCAAATTATTGTGTCGGCATTATAAGCTGAAAACTGAGTTTGTAAAAAGGGATAGTAGCATCGATATGGAAAAACAGTTCACTTCCTCAGTGTATATTCTTGAGGGCGACTCCAAGGGCGACAAGGTTCTTCTGCTCTTTCATCCCAAACTCCAAAAATGGCTCCCTCCAGGCGGTCATCTCGAAGAGGGTGAGCTCCCTACAGAATGTGCTATTCGCGAGGCCTTTGAAGAAACGGGTCTACACGTGGAGCTCATCCAAGAGGAACACACCTGGGTCTCAAGGTGGAATGCATCAAGTTTTGAGCGCCCCTGGTTCTGCCTATTAGAGAATATCCCCGAGCATAATTCACAACCTGCCCACCAGCACGTCGATTTTGTTTACCTTGGCAAAGCCATTGGCGGACAGATCGAAGAGCAGCACCGCAAGCAGCATCAAATCCGCTGGTTTACCCATGATGAGGTGATGTCTCTAAAGAGCGATGAGGAGATCTTTCTCGAAACTCAAGAAATTCTGCAAAAAGTATTTTCCGTTTTTTTTAGAGGGAATTGCATAAGTCGCCTTGCAGGCAAAATTTGATGATTTTGATCCCGATTTTGTTTTGCGCGGGACCACATAACCTACTGGGCCTTAGGGGTTCTGCGAAAAATCCACATCGGCATCAAAAGCGCAAATTTGGCCCTAAATGGACTGATCCAATTCCCTCTTTAGATGGGAAGAAAACCACTCCTTGAATTGAGCAAAGAGGGTATCTGCGCTAAGCTCTCGAATGCAAGCGCCCGTTGGACAGGTGCGCAAAATGGGGCAGCGGGATGAAAAGGTTCTTCCATAGGGGCAAGATCCTTGGATGGCAAAATGCCTTTTTTCTAACGGCTTGTAGTAAGAGGCTGCCGATGGTCCAAAAATACTAAAAGAAGGTGTCGAGGTCGTTGCGCAAAGATGGAGCGCTGCCGAATCAACCGCGATCACTCCGTCTACCTTTTGCATGAGTGCCTGCCATAGGGGTAGAGTTAAATTCCCAACAGAAACGGAGTTTTTTTTGAAATGCTCCGCAAACTGCTCACAGAGTTGCCTTTCCTCTTCATTGCCAAAAATGAACAGATAGAAGGGATGATATTCTGATGAAATTTTCTGCAAAAAGGCAATCAGAGTAGCAGTTTCAAGGCGTTTATTCGGCCATTTGGAACCAAAACACACCATCAATTGGGCAGGGCCTGATAAAACCTCTTCTTTGCAAATCTCATCCAACCTTTGCTTCTCCTCTGTTTGGATCTGCAAGGAAATCCCTTGGGCCTCGAATGGATCCGTATCGTTAAAATAGCTCTGTGCCAGTTTCAAGTATTTGTGGCGGATGTTGAGGGTTGCGCTAAAATTAAACCGTTTATTTGTGACCAAAAGGTTACACTTTTCTCTGACACAACTCCTGCCAAAGCCCACCTTCACATTGGCCTTGGCAATGGCTGTAACCACAGCTGATTTCGTATTACCTTGAAGATCAAATAGCAGATCATAGGTCGTACCCCTTAAAGATTTTGCAAAGGAGGCAAACTCTTGATATGTTTGTAATTTAAAGGGAGTTTTACGCCATGAGCGGCTCTGAATTTCAATGACATTGTCAATTTGTGGATGGGCCTTTAGCAGTGGGGCAATCTCTTTTTCGACTACCCAATCGATTCTAGATTTAGGAAATTTGCTACGCAGATATTCTAAAACAGGAAATGTCTGGATCACATCTCCAATCGCGGAGGTCTTGACAATGAGAATTGAGGGGTGATCAGTCATATCCATATGTTTAAAAGAAAATATGGCATGATATCTCAAACTCATTTAATCGGCAAACCCCAATTTTATATAACAAATTTTTTATTTTTTAAAAAATTAAATAAACAGAATTTAAAGCTGAATTGTGTTACAATTACTTCCCAAAATCCAATTGAATTAAGTAAAATAATGCAGATATCAAATGAAAAATGTGATGTGGTGATTTCTGGTGCTGGGCCCAGCGGACTGTGGCTTGCGGATCAAATGAAGATCCACAATCCCCACTTAAATATTGTCGTTTTAGAAAAAAGGGGTACCTATACTCGAGAGCACTCGGTTAAACTTAAACGGAGCTCATTTAGGGGGATTCCAGACCATCCTGAACTCAAAGAAATTGTCGGCAAATTCAAGCAAAAGAAATTTATCAAAATTAATGTTATCGAACAGGAGTTAAAAACCCTTGCTCTCAAGTTGGGGATCGATATCAGAATTCAAGAAGTTGTTAAACCAACGCTACTTCCCCAGCAATTTCCCCATGCGAAGTTTTTTATTGGCGCAGATGGTGCTCACAGCATTTTCCGAAAAGAAATTTTTAAAGAAAATCTAAAATTAAAAAAGAGTTTAAAATATCTCGTAGAAGTTAAATATGATGTCTGGGGAAACTCCAACACTTTGCATCCTCAAACATGCCTAAAAGAAGGTGTTTCAGGGAAAAATGAAGAAAAAAGTAGCGTCTCATTCCGATTTTTCGTTAATGAAGATGTTTATCAGCAATTGAAAGAGGCGCGCTTTAACAACCCCTATAAATTGGAGACGCATAAACATCTCATTCCTCCCCAAACCCTCTCCACTATTAACAGGTGGATCGACAAAAGAGAGAGCCGGCTTGGTGAAAAAAAGGTTGAAAATAGTGAGAGGATTACAGCCATCCCTTTAGAGGTTTACGCGACAAAAACCTTCCTTAAAGAAGGGGTTAAATCTGGAACGACTTGGGGCCTCATCGGAGATGCTGCCATGGGATTTCCTTTTTTCCGAAGTATGAATACCAGCCTTTTATCAGGAACTATACTTGCAAGGGCCATTGCAAATTCCTTTTCCCCTTCTCGACCTCTGTTGCAAAGAAAGATTTTAGCCTACGCTCGGCCAATTGCAGGTTCATCCATTGAAGGAAATATCCCCAATGATTTGGTATCGGCTGCTGTTTACTTTCAGATCTTAAGCACTCTAGAGAGCTTGGCAGCACAAATCAAGTCGCTAGGAATCAGCGCTCTGCAGCCGTTTATCCAAGGAGCATCAAATCGAAAGCTTAAGAGCCTCTAGCGCCTGCTTGAAATCTTGAGGGATGGGCGCGATCACTTTGATCTGTTTGCCATTTGTTGGATGTTTGAAGGCAACAGAGTAAGCATGGAGCAGATTGCGGTTTGGCTTGTAGTGAGAGGTGAATTTCTTCCCATATTGAATATCGCCGAGAATGGGATGGCCCATGCCACTTAAATGCACGCGAAGCTGATGGGTTCTGCCTGTATAGGGCTCGCAACACACAACGCTTGCACTTTTGCTCCGATTGAGACACCTCCAGTGAGTGATTGCCCTTTGCCCTTTTTTCTGCTCGACAGCGCCATAAACCGTTTGCCCTTCCAATGCCCGTTTTTTGCCGAGGAAATTGTCAATTGTCCCCTCATCTTTTAAAACTGCCCCATCGACGATGGCAAGATAGAGTTTGGCAATTGCTCTCTCTTTAAAACAAACCACCATCTTTTCTTTTGCAAGGGGTGTTTTGGCTAAGATAAGAGCGCCGGAAGTTTCTTTATCCAACCGGTGGACAAGCTCTACCTGCCCAAATACCGATTGGATCGATTGAGGATCACAAACTAAACCTGCGGGTTTGGCTACGATGAGCAGCTCTTTATCTTCGAAAAGAATGGGAATTTTGAGTTTTTCACTCTTCTTTTTTTCAAAAGCCATTTCTTTTAAAACCACTGTGTCTCCCTCTTCAAGGGAGAGAGAAGAAATAGTTTCAATGTGGTTATTGACACTGCAGAGTTTGCTATCGATGGCGCGTTTGATCGCCTTAACAGAAGGGGCTTCCACGCAATTTTCTCGCAAGAATTGCAGAAGGCCCATCCCCGCTTCTTTTTTACTGACGCGCCACTTGAATGTCATCGGCACTTCTGCTCAAGAAAATCCACGAGCAGGCGGATCCCGACACCTGTTGCCGCTGTTGGGTGGTAGGGTTTGAGCTCAGAGAGATACGCTGTTCCGGCGATATCCAGATGGGCCCAAGGAACCGATTTAACAAAGTATTGAATGAATGTGGCCCCAGATCCCGCGCTTGCTTTGCGAGGACCGGAATTTTTAATATCTGCAATAGGGGATTTGAGGTACTCCTTATACTCAGGATAAAGAGGCATGCGCCAGATCCGCTCATGAGTCTCCTCTCCCGACTTTTCCAAAGCTTTAGCAAGAGCGTCGTTATTGGAAAATAATCCCGTTGCCTCCTCTCCAAGTGCGACGACAACTCCCCCTGTGAGCGTTGCAAAATCGATCAGTTGGGTAGGAGCATATTTCTCTTCTGTATAAGAAATCGCATCAGCTAGCACTAGGCGCCCCTCTGCATCTGTATTTGAAATCTCGACAGTTTTTCCCGACCTACTGCGATAGACATCTCCAGGTTTATAGCTAGTAGGGCCGAGCGCATTCTCTGCTAGCGCTAGCACGCTGACGAGGTTGACTTTGAGTTTAAGCTCGGAGGCAACCCGGATGATGCCAAGCGCAGTGGCAGCTCCTGCCATGTCGCATTTCATCGTCTCCATACCGCTTGTTTTGATATTAAGGCCACCGGTATCGTATGTGATCCCTTTGCCTACGATGGCAATTTTTTCCTTGGAGTGGGGATTCCCCTTATACTCAAGAATCACTAACGCAGGCTCGTGGACAGCTGCTCTACCGACTGCCAAAAGCAATCCCATCTTCTCTTTTTCTAAAGCTTTTTTATCAAGGATTGTTGTCTTTACATGGGAATATTCTTTCTCAAAATTCTTTGCGAACCCTTTAAAAGCATCAATTGTGACATCATCTGCATTTCCATTGACAAGGTCGCGCACAAAATTTACGGACTGAATGATAGTCTCTGTTTTTTTGAGTAATGCAACCCCTTCCTTATTGAGCGGGCAAAAGCAGATCTCATCTAGTTTTGGGCGGTCCTCTTCCTTTAAAGAGTCTGTCTTGAAAACATCGAAGCTGTAGCTTGCCAGCAAAACACCTTCAAAAATAGCTTTGCATAGCACGTCGTGGCTAAGCTGATCTGTTTGGGGAAGTAAAAAACAAACGCTCTGCATTTTTTTAGCCCGCAACACCTTGATCGCTGATGCGTATGCGCATCGTAAGGTATCTGGCAAACAGGGTTTCTTGGATCCAAGTCCTAAAAACAGAATTCTTCTTTCTTTGCCTTTATCTCGGTAAAGTAGGAGTGTCTCCCCTTCCTTGCCGAGAAAATCCCCTTCTTCAAAGGGGAACTTAGCATCCGCCTCAAACTCTTTGCCATCAGAAGCAATCAGCGGTTTTTTTTTATCGTGCCAGACGGGGACGACGATCACATCTGCAGTTTGGCGGCTTTGGACTTTAGAAACAGCATGGATGTGCATGAGATCCCCTTATAAAAAGTTAAAAAATATCTAAAACGGAATTTCATCCTCAGAAAATGATGGATCAGGTCTGCCCTGACCGTGAGAGGAGATCTCTGGGCCTCCATGATGCGCAGCGTGGGCCATCTCAGGTTGAGAAGCTGGGCTCTGCTGTGAAGATCCTTCCGCTCCCCCTTGGCCATCTGTTCTACCAAATGGGCTAAACATCACGCTCTGTGCAGTGATATTCATGGAAACTTGCGGTCTGCCTTCTCGGTCGGTGAAGATTTCTGGTTTGCTCAGTTCGCCAACAACAATGATCGCGCTTCCCTTCTTGAAATAAGGAATGATCTTGTCAAACTGCTCTCCCCAAATCGTCACTTTCCACCAAATTGTCTCATCTTTGTCTTTACTGCCTCTGCGCGCACGAGCAGCAACTCTTAATGTTGTCACTTTTTGTCCGGAAGATGTAAAGCGCACTTCAGGGTCTGAACCCAAATGTCCTGCAATGGTAATCTGATTCATCGTTTTAGCCTCTTTTGTAGCACAAGCTGGATTTGGTCTCTATTGGATACCATTCCAGATCAGCCAAATTTCTCATGATTATTCTCTTAAGTGTGAAAATTCTCAAGAACTTTCATTAGCCATTGGAGCGGGCCGCTTTTCCCAGATAGCATCCCCCTGCCTGGGGGCGGTATCTAGAAAAATCGCCCCGCTCCAATGGCTAAAGTCCAGTTTGAATTTCTTATTCAAACTATTTTTCAATAAAAACGTTAGACAAAAAAAAACAGGTTCAGTTAGACACAAGAATAACACTTAAAAAAAATGCTTTTTATGTCCGAAACAAAAACACCTTATCATTCTTCAGATAATTTCTGGTCTAACTCATCAAAATTCGTTACATCATCAATTCCTATTAGTGCGAAAAAAAGAAATGAAGCATTGGCTGATTTAATATCAGCTGTTGATGAATCTCCAGAATTTTACGACCCTTATTCCGACTTGAATCTATTTCTTTCTCAAAAAGTTAAACAGGAGATGCAGCAGTGCGGCACATCTAAAAAATGGTCTATTAAGCTGCAGGAAGAGCTTCTCTTAAAGATTGCTCCCGAATTTCAAAAGCAATTCCCCCTGCTAAGGCTTGGCGTTTCCGCTTTGAAAAAAACATGGGAAAAAGTGGCCTATTATTCTCAACAGATTCAACAACAAAAAGAAGCTGTTACAGAAGATGGCAAACTTAACATCGATTTTTTTATCAAAGAAAATCTGAAAAACTACCACCCCTATGGAAATTCCAGCCATTTGCATCCCTCTTATTATGCAACGCAAGTGGCCAATAAAATGAGCGAGTGCATCGCAACCATTGACGGAGTTCGCCCCCAGCTTGCTCATCTTACCAAAATGATCTGGTCGATCCAGCGCCATCTTTTAAAAGATAGTGGTGCAAATCAGCATAGCAGCCCTTATGATGAGTATGATCAAATTGATAAACTCATCGTTAAGACAATTCTTCAGATCAGCGCCAAAGATCCTCAAATAGACTGCTATCAGCTTGAACATCAAGTCAAAGAGACGCTTCTTTCACTCCATGAACTTCCCAGTTTTTCATCCATTGATCAAATGATCGGCAATGTCTCTGCGCTCATTGCGGAAAAGCTCTACCCTATATCGCGCCTGCATACCCTATTTTTAAGCGAACAAAAGATGGCGATGAATCATTTCATCTTCCGACACAATTCCCTTTGTAAAACCGCCCAGCCCCATCCTCACCTTTGTGAGCTGGTTCGAAGAATGACGGCCCTTTATACTCTTGCAAGCGGGCTTCCTAAAACTTTGAGCGAAACCACTATCAGAGCGGCTGTAGAAAGTCTTTATCCAAAGGCTAAAGATAACCGCCCAGATCTGCCGCAAGCCCTCTATGCCTTTATTTCAGCAGAGCTTGTATTAATGAAAAGCGAAGAATTTTGCCGTTCCCCAACGTTTGTTGCCGATGCCATCTGGACAGCTTACAAAGAAACCAAGCTTTTACCCCCATTGCATGGCAAGGAAATAGATTTTCTAGAGATTGCCATCTGGAAATCCTTAAGTGAAACCGAAGGGCTGCTTGAAAAACTCCCCTATCGGATCGGCCAGCGGATCGAAGAGGAAGTTGCGAGCACTTTAATCGAAAATCCAACCCTTAGCTTTTCTTCCCTTGTCCATGAGACTGTCAGCTTCTTTAAGCGCGCCAAGGAGCTTATTAGAATAAAAGCTTGGGATGATATTGAGAAAAAAATTCACATCTGGGCTCTTCAGGGAGATATGCTCTGCCGATCGATTCAGTTAAACAAAGAGAGTACTCTACTTGCTCTGATATGCAAAAAACACAAGGCACAAGCTGACCTCTTGCCGCACCACACCTTTGTCGGCCAGATCTGTGAGGACTACCTCAAATCCTATCCTGAGCTAGCTCCCTATTCAGGGCAACTCTCCTCACGCGTCTGGATCCTTTACAAGTATGCTTGGTATAGCCTTTTTGGATTGCAAGAGGACTCCTCTTTTGATCGTTTTCTTAAATGGCACTCCTGCAATCTCTTATTTTCTGGTGCCACTTTAGATCACCAACATCTGGTGAAGCAACTGCAAGAAATCGTCCATAAATCTCTGCCTCTTATCCCCTTTGATAGAAAGCAGGCAGATGCTGCGCTAGTGCAAACTTGATTTCTTTCGAAAAAAAAGCCACAGACCCAAAGCAATGAATGGCAAGCTCAAAATCTGTCCCATCGTCAGAAATGAAGATGAGCTCAAATACACACTTTGCTCAACTTTAAGAAACTCGATCAAAAAACGAAACCCAAACACAAGAATCAGAAATAATCCGGTTAGCTTGCCAACAGGTTTAAAAGGCAAATGGCGATGCCAGTACCCTAAAAGGATGCAAAAAGAAATCAGGTACCAAAGCGCTTCATAAAGCTGGGCTGGATGGCGTGGAACCACTGCCCCTCCATCTGCTGGGTGCAAAAAAATAATCCCCCAAGGAAGATGCGTCGGCGCGCCTAAAATCTCCTGGTTAAAAAAATTGCCTATCCGAATAAAGACAGCTGCAATTGCAGTAGGGATGACCGTAAAATCTACCGCTGTCCAAAAAGGGATTTTACAGCGCGCCGCAAAAATCCACAGAGCGATGAGTATCCCCACTGCTCCTCCGTGAGAGGAGAGCCCCCCCTGCCAGATGGCAATGATCGAAAGAGGGTGGCGTACAATCTCTGAAAAGCTTTGATAGAACAGAACATCGCCCAGCCTGGAGCCAATGATTGCACCGAGGACCACGTAAAAAGTGAGCCTCTCCGCCGCTCTTTTTGTCTGATCCTTCAAATTCGTTTTGCAAATTTTCGCATTTAAGAGAAAATAGCGTTTCAACAAGTAGAGAAGAACCAGGTAACCGACAAAGAACCCAAAGGCAAAAAGAAAGCCATACCAAAGCAGAGGCCTGTTCAAAAGCGGGATGTTGAAATGAAACATTCCCGGACTTGGATCCCAAATGAAATAAGCAAAAAAAATCATATGTACAAAATTAAAGTTTATTCAGTGGGCAAAACAAAGGAAACGTGGCTCCAAGAGGCGCTTGAAGAATATGAAAAGCGCCTCAAGCCCATCCTTGGCTTTGAATGGATTTTAGCAAAAACTGATGAGAATTTGAAGCAATTATTAGAAAAGGAAGCAAACTTTATCTGTCTAGACCCCCAAGGCAGGCAACTCAGCAGCGAACAATTCTGCCATTTTTTGATAAAAGAGCTGGAAAGGTGCCACTCAAGGATGAGTTTTGTGATTGGAGGCCATTCCGGGATTCCGCTTAAGCTCAAAACCTTATCCCGGAATTTAATCTCTCTTTCCAAAATGACATTCACCCATCAAATCACCCGTCTGATCCTTGTCGAACAAATCTACCGCTCGTTAGAAATAAATAAAGGAACAGCTTATCATAAGTAAAGTTGAGTGTTGGAAAACATCATTTTGATTTATAGTGGGTGCGGTTTTTCTTCGGAGGAGTATGCAGCGGTGTGCAGTGTTTTGTTGTCGTGGAATGGGAGATGGGATCATTTCTCTTGTTCTTTCCAATAACTTGCAATTGAATGGAGGAACTGTCACCACCTTTCATCCTTTTTTAGAGTCTTTTCAGCCCCTGTTTCCCGATTTGCCGATTCTAAAGTTTCCTCCTCTCGAAGATTTAGAGGAGAGTTTAAGTCAATTTGATCAGTTTTTTATCTTCTTTGAGAGGTCTGCTCCTGTATTGGGTGTATTAAACTACTGCCTGCGTGTATATCCCGACAAGACAACCGTTCTTAATCCGATTGCAACGCCACGCAATGATTACCCTTATTGGGAGGGGGGGCGTTTTGATGGCAATCGCCCTTTTCTGGATAATCTTTATGCTTTCTGCAAGGATATTTTAGGGCTCAGGGTTGTCACGAAGGCCAACGGGATCGCTTTACCCGAACACATCCGCCTGCGCCATTTTAAAAATCGAGTGGTGATCCATCCTTCTAGTTCGCGGGAAGGAAAGAATTGGCCCAAGCAAAAGTACTTGCAATTGTGCAAACATCTTCAAAAAAAAGGATTCATCCCCTCTCTCATTCTTACTGAAGAAGAAAAAAAGGGATGGGATGAGAACCTCTGGATAGCTCCTCTATTTTCCAATCCTGTAGAAATGGCATCTTACGTTGCTCAATCAGGCTATATGATTGGAAATGATTCCGGTATTGGGCACTTGGCTTCTTGCCTAGGATTGCCAACACTCACGATTTGCAGGCATAAGCAAGCATCGAAATTTTGGCGCCCGAGTTGGGCCAGAGGCGTGGTCGTGACCCCGCCGCCATGGATTCCTAATATTCGAGGATTTCGTCTTCGAGATCAATATTGGAAAAAACTTATCTCAGTGGACAAGGTTCTTGAGAGGTTTGAAAAGCTGCTATGACAATGGGAACCGATGGAAAAAAAAGATGCTTTGGCTCAAGCGCCGGCAAGGAATTTTATGCTAAGTACCATGATGAAGAATGGGGCATTCCGGTTCACGATGACCGCCATTTGTTTGAGATGCTCGTTCTTGAGGGCGCTCAAGCGGGCTTGAGTTGGGAGACCATTCTTAAGAGGCGAGAGGGCTACAGAAGAGCCTTTCATCAGTTTGATCCTCAAGCAGTCGCTTCGATGAGCGATGAGGAGCTAGAATCGTTGCGCACAAATACAGAAATGATCCCAGAAACGGCAGTTCGAGATGGCAAAGTGATGCAAGATTCTGAATCAAAAGGTTGCCTCAATTTGCCATCTCCAAGCCCCGTTTCTAGGATTATCCGGAATCGGCTGAAAATTTACAGCGCCCGTCAGAACGCTAGGGTCTATCTTATGATTCAAGAGGAATTTGGTTCATTTGATCGCTATGTATGGGGATTTGTAAATGGGCAACCGATTCTCAATCACTGGAAAAACTCCGCAGAAGTTCCCACAAAAACCCGGGAAAGCGATGCACTCTCAAAAGACTTAAAAAAGCGGGGCATGACCTTTGTCGGCTCGACAATCATCTATGCATTCATGCAAGCTGTCGGTATGGTGAATGACCATACCATAGAATGCTGGTGCTATAGACCTGTCTAATTCGATTTCTTTAACTCTCTGTTGACATGCATCGCACTGCGGAAATAGCTGGAGGCTCCATTCATCAGTGCCGAGCCGATGGCGACATCGATCAGCCCTCTGACCTCCGCTGGAAGTCCAAACCATTTCATACTCAAACCCAGCGCTATCATGGAACCAATCAGTAAAAGATACCCACGGCTGTAAATCTTGGTAAACTTAAGCGGTACATCTAGGGAGAGAATTCTCTCCACAACGCGCTTTACCGTCTTGACAAGCACAAACCGCCCTTTGATAAATCCAATAATAAGACCTATCGTAATCAAAGCTAATGCGGCCTGTTCCCTTCCTCCTGCAATAGGAGAAATTCTGGCTATCAGCGAAGTTGTCTCACTCACATTCACTTGGGCTTTATAAATAATAAAATTCAAACCCAGAGTCAAAAGCCCAATTCCCACGACAAACCAGATTATTCCAGAAATTGCAATCCACACCGTCTTGCTCAAACCCATGACCACCCTCCATCCTCATTTTTCAAAAGAATACCAGCAAGCCAGATTTTGTGGAATGGATCAAAAAAAAACATCCAAATATTAGTTTATCGACAAAAATCAAAAGGATTTCTACAATCCTTCACAGTGTATAAGTTCTTTGATGGTACTATCATCTTAGAGCTGCTCTTAAAAATAGACTTTGGAGACCAAAAAACATGAACATCTCAATCGCTTTCATGCGGAGCCTGTTTGTAGTATTAAGCATTTTCTTTATGACCACATTTATGGTGTCAAGTCCAAACGGCGCCGTGCATATTAACGCTTTAATAGGAATTATCTTAGGGCTTGTATTCGGTTTTCTACTTATCGCCTTTGACATCGCGTTCAAAAGGTTCAATTTACGCGCCTTCAATATTGCCATCATCGGAATATTCATTGGCTATTTGATGGGGCAAGCCCTGGTTCTGGTTTTTGATGCAATCTTAGAAATCAGCCGTATCTCGATCATCCTCCAGCCAGAAACTTTGGAAATCATCAAAATTGCTCTTTTCCTCTTTGGGACCTACCTTGGAACAATCATGACGCTCAGGGCCTCCGATGAGTTGTACGTGAGCATCCCTTTTGTCAAATTCTCTCCAACCCGAGAGAAAAAGAAAGACCTCATCCTCGACAGCTCAGTGCTTTCTGACGCACGGATTATTGATGCCTCAGCAACAGGCCTCTTTGATCATCAATTAGTGATCCCGCGCTTTGTGATTAAGGAGCTTTATACCCTTGCTGAAATCGGCGACGAATTTTCGAAAAACAAAGCTAGAAGATGTCTAGAGGTGATAAAAAAACTCGAAGATATCCCAGAACTAGAGCTGCGTTTTAATGACACTGACTTCCCTGATGTTAAGGAAACCCAGGGAAAACTTCTACGTCTTGCACGCCTGCTCGATGCCAACCTCCTTACAGCCGACATCAGCCGCATCCAGATGGCCTCTATTGAAGGGATCCGGGTCATCAACATCCACACCCTATCCAACGCCCTCAAACCTCTCATGCAAGCCGGTGAATATATCAAGATCAAGGTCCAGCGCTACGGTAAAGAGCCTCGACAAGGAGTTGGTTATCTCGATGATGGAACGATGGTTGTAGTCAATGGCGGCGGTAACTATATTGGGGATACGATCGATGCAAAAGTACTCTCAGTTAAGCATACTACCTCGGGACGTATGATCTTTTGCAATGCAGTTGACGAAGAAAATCTCGACGACGACGATGACTATGAAGAAGATGAGGATGATAACTATAGATGACAAGTGCTGATCAAAACCCAATCCTTGGCATCGGCAACGATATCATTGAAATTGAAAGAATCCGCAAAAGCATTGATACGCATGGCCTGCGGCTTTTAACCAAGCTCTTTACGACCAAAGAACAGAACTATTGTTTAAAATACAAAGATCCTGTTCCTCACTTTGCGGGCCGCTTTTCCGCAAAGGAAGCTATCGTCAAGGCATTGGGAACAGGTTTTGGGGAGCATGCCTCTTGGCTCGACATCGAGATCTTAAACGACCCAAGCGGCAAACCTGTAGTTCATTTTTCCAGCAATATGGAAAATAGGTGCAAGGGAAGCTCAATATTGGTCTCGATTAGCCATTGCCAGCTTTATGTGACAGCCTTTGCCATTTGGATAAGCAAATGAACCCAAATTCCAAACCTCTGGATGATCGGTATGGAACTGCCATAGTACAGCTTTTACTCAACCTCATAATAGTGCATGACATCGGCTAGGAGGGCCAGGTTTATCTTATCAGGCTCACCTAAGGCACTCTTCAAGCTCGAGGAATCTTCTGATCCAATATCACCTAACCCAAGGGCTTTCAAACCCATAGGATCCCATTTTAGTGGCTCTATCCCGAGAGCCTCTAAACCTAGGGGATCCATTTGGAGATTATTAAAGTAGAGGTCATTGACCTTTGCCTGAATCGATTCTGACAACCTATCGTATTTTTCAGTAATTATCTCTCTTACTGTGCTATAAAATATTTCTGGGGACAGCTCAAGAATATTGCCGATATTTTGTAGCTTCTCAAGTAAAAGATCCTTATCTGCTTCCTTCAATGCCCTTATAAGATGTCCCCTATCTTTTTTCTCCTGGTCATTGAATCGCAAAAAATCTTGGTATAATAGCTTTGCCAAGGGTGCATGAGCCTTCTTAAATTCACCAGTATAAATTGCATTAACAGAAATTCCATCTACAATAGCTTTTTTCATTTTGTTAATTGGTTTTTTCAATTTTTCATATAGTTCTAATTCTTTATTAATACATTTAAAAGACAATTCACCAACTGTTCCAAAAAAGAATTTTGTTAATTCGTTACTCTCTTGTGATGGTGACTCTAATTTAAAAAATTCTGACCAGTCTGAGCAATTAAATAATCCTAAAAAAACTTTATTGTCAGGAAATATATTAGACAACTGATAAATGCACGCTTCCCTCTTATTAGTACAAACAATTGAACCACCAAAATCAATCAATAATGTACTATTTTTATTTTCTTCATTATTAGTCACCATAATATTACCAAAATGCAAGTCAGGGTAAAAAATACTGCTGTCATTTAGCTTTTTTATTTGCTTAAAAATATCTAAATAATAATTCTCTTTACCTAAAAACATATTGTAAATTTCCGCTTTGATTTTCTCATAGTTGTTTTGCTGATTTTCAATACCCCCATCTTCCTCGGGATCTATAATTTCCTCTAAGGAATAGCCCTTGACGTAGCCCATTTCGATACATAAATAACCAGACCCAACGCATGCACCAAAGAATTTAGGACCAACCCCATTTTGAGAGGCGATCTTAGCAACGACAACTTCCTGACACTCTTTAATTATTTCACCAGTTTCTTCGAAATCAATGAATTTATAGACCCTGCCATGACAATTATTTATTTTATACACCGTTCCAAAATTCCCACTTCCAATCTCCTCTCCACGTGTTTTAAGAAACACCTCCTCCACTTTTTTAGATATAATTAGAATATTAATGCTAGAATACGTGTCATTTAAATCCTTAAAATAAAACGTATCAAATTTTTTTGAATATTGCCTTATAATTGAATCGGCAGAGCAGGAAATATTAAAATTATTCATTATTTTTTTCCATTTTGGTTTTTATTTATTAATGATAATAGCACTAATATTTAATTAAGTCGATCTTTTAATGAATTTATTATAAAAATTAGAATAAATGAAAGCAGGCGTAAAATGAACTTTTAACTGGACTTTAGCCGTTGGAGCGGAGCGCTTTTCCCAGATAGCATCCCCCAGGCAGGGGGAATTTTGTAATGGCGGCATATTCAGGCCTACCATTACAAAATTCCCGCTGCTGCGGGCGCTATCTAGAAAAATCGCCCCGCTCCAATGGCTAAAGTCCAGTTTAAAAAAGAGAGAACGGAATGCAATAGGAAAGGGTGAAGAAATTCACGTGTTCAGGGTAATTGTGCGCAAAGACGCGATGCGCATAGCTTGCTGTAAAAATGCCAAAAACGCTGACTTTGTAACCGTAAGAAAGGCCCAAATCAATCGATTGGTGTTGATACTTCCCCCAGCCGCTAAAACGCTTCACATTGACATGGTGCTTATTGCCAAATCCGAAATCCCCTTCGGCAAATAAAGTAAAGCGATGAGTGTCATCAAGGTTATATTGCCAAACGAACAATTCGTGCGTCCAAGGGTAACCCCGATTGGCCTGGCCAAGAGTTGCAAAACCATAGGTTCGCATTGTCCAAAGTCCATCTGTCGACCACTCTTTTCCAACTGAGCAAGTCGCCTCCCCATTAAATTCTGCAGCGTAAGGCGTACTAACATCTCTTAGGAAATGGTGGGTGGCCCCTCGGATATTAATCCCAACTGTAATGCTTAAAGGGTCGCCTGCGATGTCATCTAGAAGTTGATACCGCATCTGGAGAGCGCCACTGCGCAGAGCCCAATTCACACTGTTTGTCTTACCAAATTCCCCCTCTATCTGCATATCGATACAAGAGGAAGGGGTAAATCCAAAATCTACAAGCAAATCCCGATTGTTCAAGGGAGCGCTCAGCTGTTTGGATGCACCTTGGACTTTATTGAATCGGGAATAAGAGAAAGCACTCTGAAAGTCAAACTCATACACTTCATTCAACCAAGGCTTTGTATCAAGTGCAAAGCAAGAACTAGTTATTGCAAAGAAAACAATGAGAACAGGTCTGTTCATCTTATCCAATATGCCCCTTTTCGGAGAGAAAGCGCTCCGCATCGAGTGCAGCCATACAGCCAGAGCCAGCAGCTGTTACCGCCTGACGGTAGACATGATCTTGCACATCTCCTGCGGCAAAGACACCCTCGATGTTGGTATAAGAAGTTCCTTCTTTCACTTTGATATAGCCTGTGGGGTGGAGTGCAACTTGTCCCTTTAAAAAAGCGGTATTGGGTGTGTGACCAATGGCAAAAAACACCCCTCCTGCTTCATGCGGGGTTTCCCGGCCCGTATTGACATCTTTAAGGACTACACCTGTCACAACACTATCGCCTACAACCTTAGAAAGCACATGATTCCAGATGATTTCAATTTTAGGATGTTTAAGGGCTCTTTCACCCATAATTTTAGAAGCGCGCAGCTCCCCTCTACGGTGGACTAAATAGACTTTTTTACCGTATTTGGTCAAGAAGATCGCCTCTTCCACAGCTGTGTCCCCCCCGCCAAAGACATAAAGATCCTTATTGCGGAAGATGGGAGCTGCTCCATCGCAAACAGCACATGCTGTGACCCCTTTTTGCCAAAACTGCCCATCTTTTGCGCCCTCCACATCGAGCCTTTGCGCAGTGGCCCCTGTTGCAATGATCAACGCATCGGCTAAAATACAGGTTGAACTCCCTGCCACAACAAAAGGGCGCGCTCTTAAATCGACAGAGACGACATCTTCTGTGAGGATGGCCGTTCCAAATTTCTCTGCCTGTTTGCGCATCATTTCCATGAGCGCAGGCCCAGTAACTCCTTCAGGAAAACCGGGATAATTTTCTACCTCTGTCGTTGTCATCAGTTGACCGCCAGCGGGACCTGCAAAAAAACCTTCATAAATGAGAGGAAATAAATTTGCCCTGGCAGCATAAATGGCTGCCGTATAAGCCGCAGGGCCCGACCCGATAATCACAAGCTTTCGTCGTTCCATTTTCTCTACCACCTCAATTTTTTAAGTGTATTACATTCTATTCATTTAACGATTTGATGAATAGCCTGAGTTTTTGCTATGAATAAAACTCTACTGGACATAAAATTACCTCAATTTTTCCTACAGAGAGGTCTCCAAGACAAAGAGATGCGAAGCATAAAGCTTGAAAAGTTAAAAAAAACGATCCATGAAGCGACCATCATCCCTGAGGTCAATCTGCATATCCCCGCAGGCAAATTTTTTGCCCTTCTGGGGCCTAGCGGCTGTGGGAAAACGACCTTGCTGCGTTTGATTGCCGGCTTAGAGAGAGCTAATTCTGGAAAAATTTTTCTTGGCGAACAAGACATCTCCGACTGGCCGATCCACAAGCGACCGATTAATGTTGTTTTTCAAAACTATGCTCTTTTCCCTCATCTCGACGTTTTTGATAATGTCGCCTATAGTCTTAAGCTCAAAAAACTGCCCAAAGCCGAAATTGAGCAAAAAGTGATCAAAATTTTGGAAGCTTTTCATCTCCAAAACCACATCTACAAGCTGACAAGCCAGTTATCTGGCGGCCAGCAGCAACGAGTAGCTCTTGCCAGAGCCATTGTCAATGAACCCGATGTTCTCCTGCTCGATGAGCCGTTGGCTGCCCTTGACTTCAAACTGCGCGAAAGAATGCTCATCGAACTGATCGAGCTCCAGGATAAACTCAAAACAACTTTTGTCTATGTGACGCACGACCAATTCGAGGCCCTTACCGTTGCCGATCAGATGGCGATCATGAACCACCGGGGAGAGATCGAGCAGATTGGAACACCCAAAGAAATCTATGAATTTCCGATGTCCTCCTTTGTTGCAAAATTTGTCGGCACAACAAATATTTTAGGTGGTAAATTGCGCAACTGCGAAACCGATCCAGAAATTGAAATTCCCAGCTTAGGCCGCTTCAAGCTCAGCATTCCGCAGAAAAAAAAGTGGATGAAAGAAGATTGCGATATCCTCATCAGCCTGCGCCCTGAGAAGATCTTCATCTCCAAAAAAGAAGTAAAGAATTTTTCCAACACCCTAAAAGGAACCGTTCAGTCGATTGTCTACCACGGAAGATCTACCCAATATAATATTCTGCTTAAAAATCAGATGCGGATTCAAGTTTTTGAACAAAATGAAGAACACTTCCCCCAAGAGGTGATCGATTACGATAACGAGGTCAACCTCTACTGGCAAAAAGAGAATGTGGTCATTTTAGAAAAATGAAAATTAAATTCCTGCGCACTCCTCCCACCAGTGAACTCCCCTTTACAATCGGCGCCCCCGCAATGATCTGGCAGGTGCTTTTTTTCTATTTACCCCTTCTGATCCTGGCCATTTCCAGTGTGCTTGAGTTCTCTGAGCTCGATGTTTTCAAAGGGTTCACATTTCAAAAAATCGCCTTTTTTCTTCGACCCCTCTACCTCAAAGTCATCTTTTCTTCCTTTGTCCTAGCTTTGAGCAATGCCATTCTTTGTCTGCTCATCGCCTATCCTCTTGCTTACTTTTTAACTTTTACTGGAAAACGCTATAAAAATTTTTTTCTTTTTCTGTTGATTGTCCCCTTTTGGACAAATTTCCTCCTTCATATCTATGCCTGGTTTTTTGTCCTGGAAAAAAAGGGGTTTCTAAATAACATCCTTGTTAAAATCGGCTTCATTTCTGAGCCGCTGCAACTGCTTAATACCCCCTTTGCGATCATGATCATGATGGTCTATTACTACTTGCCCTTCATGGTCATGCCCCTCTATTCTTCTTTAGAAAAAATGGACCTGCGCTTAGTGGAGGCATCCCTTGACCTGGGGGCCACCTGGGGGCAGACCTTGAGGCGGGTCATGCTGCCACTGACTAAACGGGGATTGAAGGCAGGCTTCTTCCTAGTTTACATCCCCTCATTCGGAGAATTTGCGATCCCAGAGCTGATGGGCGGAGACAAACTCATGTTCGTAGGAACCGTGGTTTCTAACTACATTCTGGGCGATGAAACAGGTTCCCTCGGTGCTGCCTTTACCCTCGTAGCCTCCCTGCTGTTGCTCAGCAGCGCTATCTTGCTCTATTGGATCATCGATCGTCTCATTCCGGGGAAGCAACATGGTTAAAAGCGGCAAATTGGGCTTTTTTGGCACGATAACCATCGTTACCTGCACCTATCTATTTCTCTATGTTCCCTTAATTGTCTTGCTGGTTTTCTCTTTTAATACAGAAAGTTTCCCTTCCCCCTGGAAAGGGTTTACTCTCAAGTGGTATCATGACCTATTCCACTCTTCCCATCTTTGGGCAGCATTTCTCAACTCTCTGATCGTCGCCATTTGTTCCACTGGAATTAGCCTGACTATGGGTGTATTTTTGATCTTTTACGCAGCGCAAGGGGGCAGGATTGGCAAATTCCTTACCCTCTTCTATGGCAATCTGGTGATCCCAGAAACTGTGCTGGCCGTTGGACTTTTGGGATTTTTCACTCTGATTTCCATTCCGTTGGGACTTGCAACACTCGTCCTTGCTCACTCTGTGTTGGGCCTTGGGTTTGTGATCCCCATTGTTTACGCACGATTTCTTGAACTCGATTATCGGATGACAGAAGCCTCTCTTGTTTTGGGAGCCACCCCCGTCCAAACATTCTTTAAAGTCACCCTACCGCTGCTTAGACCCTCCCTGATTGTAACAGGACTTTTAGTCTTTATCCTTTCCTTTGATGACTTTATCCTCTCCTACTTTTGCGCAGGCAGCACCTCCCAAACCCTCTCCCTGTACATCCTCTCCATGCTGCGCTCCGGAATCTCTCCGATTGTCAATGCTTTGTCTGCGGTTCTGCTGCTTTTAAGCAGCTTGCTTGTGATTTTATTTTTTACGATCTCGCAAAAATCACGCACAAGGATATTTTAAATGAAGAAGGTCATCATCAGATCAAGTGTGATTTTCTTTTGGACAGCTCTTATCTTCTGCGCGCTTTACTGGCCAAAATGGAAAATCCTCAAATACGACCAAAATACCATCAATGTCTTTGTCTGGGGAGACATCCTTGAACCCACAATTGTTTCTAATTTTGAGAAAGAAACAGGAATTAAGCTTAACCTCAGCTATTACTCCTCTAACGAAGAGCTGATTGTCAAACTCAAAGCCACCCGCGGGGAAGGGTATGATCTCATCATCCCCTCTGATTACGCCGTTAATATCCTCATCAAAGAAGATCTCTTGAAGAAAATAGATCGAGATAAATTTAAGTTCTGGCAAACCCTCAACCCCCAACTGCTTGGAAAATATTATGATCCAACCAATACCTATTCGATCCCATTTGAATGGGAACTTTTTGGCTTTGGAATCGACAAAGATTATTTCCGCCTCCACCCCGCGACACCTTCCTGGGGAATGATCTTCAATCCCCACACCGTAAACTATAAGCTGGTCATGAATAATGACCCGATCGAAGCTCTTGAGTTTGCTTCATTTTACCTCCATGGCCCAACGGATTGCATCACCAAGACCCAATCTGAGGCAATCAAGGAGTTGCTCATCCAACAAAAGCCCTGGGTTGCCGCCTACGCCAACTTTCGCGGCGACTATTTCCTTGCCACCAAAAATGCCGCCCTTTGTGTAGCTTCGAGCTCCTATATTTTTAGATCTAAGCGGCAGTTTGATTTCATCGGATTTGTAGTACCCAAAGAGGGAAGCTTTCTTACCATCGAGAGCTTTTGCATCCCTAAACCCAGCCAAAAAGAAGAGCTTGTCTTCAAATTCATTAACTATCTTTGCAGCCCAGAGTCGGTCGCATCCCATTTTGACACCTATGGACAGTTCCCCGCAACCCTGCACCCTCTAGAAATTGTCCACGCAGACAAAGAAGCTGCCAAACTGATCTTTTCAACAGAAGAAGATTTTAAGAACTACCACTTCATCCGCAACATCTTGCCAGAAGATGAAACGCGCGATATCTGGGTAGAAGTTAAGAACGGGTAATAGCAAAAGTCGTATCGGAATTTTTACTCGATATTCCACTTTTTTCCGCCACATAGAGCGGGCGCAAGCGAACGGAAATCAATCTGACCGATGCGAAGCCCATAGACGCCGCTTGCGGAAGCCACGGCCGCTGTATGAAACGGAAAAAAGTGGAATATCGAGTTTTAAATAACCTTTCTTAAGTTTCACATATTTCTTAATTAAAAAAAATATTTATTTATTAACCTGAGTAATGGGTTTAATCCGCTCAACATCAACAATCTTTGCGTGATCTTGCCCTTGTTTTTCCAAAGGTATAGGGGCCTTCGGGTAGTGTAACATCTGTTCTGTAAATTCAGATTATAAGACTTTTATTTAACCGTCAGGTTTTTAATAAAAAATTCTTTTAAAGACTTTTAATTAAAGAATTCTGATGAAATAAAAAAGGTCTGAGATCACAATTCTTCTTT
>CAJCHM010000064.1 GCA_903970255.1 Acidobacteriota bacterium | reverse complement strand
TAACAAGACACTACTGTTAGTGCCCAAATGCATTATAGATAAATTCAAATCTGACGAGAATATTAAAAATTTTATAAATTTAAGAGATGGAAAACCTGGTTCTCCCCTAGAAAAGGTGTGTCAGATGATCAGGAAGGAATCAGATAATATTTTAAATAATATTGGTATAGACAAAGAGGCGCTTGGAGACCTTGTTGAGCAGTTAGACCTTGCCGATAGAACGCACTTATACCATCGAATTCGGGAGCTGACCTCGAACCAAGAAAATAATGAGGATCTTCTTAATTGGGGCAAACAGAACCGCTTTCATGACATGGGTCTATTTGTCCTTGCTTTAGGAGAGCTTCTATATCAAAAACAAAAAAAATAGATGAGTCGCTGCAACTTTTTATGGGCTCTCCTGGGGGAAGATAACCGCTCATAAAAACTCGCATTTAGAAGGGGTTCTGTGCTATGATCGCTTAGATTATGGCACTACATAAACTTTCTTTCATACTGATTCTAATTCTCACTTGGCCTCTGCGTTGGCTGCCCTACCGTGCTATCCATCGGTTGGGAGCATTTTTAGGCACATGCGCTTACTTTTGCATTCCAAAATTTCGTAAGCGCGCTTTAAGCAATCTGGCCTTGGCTTCCTCATTAAATCTGTCGGCAGATCAAATCCGTTATCTAGCCAAGGCATCTTTACAAAATCTAATGACCGGCTGCTTAGAATATGCCAAGTTCGCCTCGGAAAAACAGATTAGCAAGGTGGCTACCTGCCTTAATCCTGACCAGGCTGATCGACTCATGAAAGAAAATAAACCGGTGATCTTCTTTTGCGGTCATCAGTCCAACTGGGAAATTCTTTTTCTGGAAGGAACCAGCCGTATGCCAGGGGTAGCAATTGGCCGGCCTATCAAAAACGCTTATCTGTACAACTGGGTGCTTGCCATTCGGCAAAAATTTGGTGGGAAAATGATCGCTCCTCAAAACGCCATACGGGAAGGGTTGAGGGGTCTTAAAAAGGGGTGCTTCCTCGGCATTGTCGGAGATCAGGGAATGCCCGATAGCGGTTATTCCAGCCCCTTCTTTGGAAGATCTGCTTGGACATCGCCCATTGCTGCCATGCTCTGCCATCGCACAGGCTCTCCTATCATCGTTGCGACAACTTTGAGAAAAGAGGGCAGATATTTTATCCATTACTCCGATCCGATTTGGCCCCGTTCTGAAGAGCCGATGGAAAAAGAGATCGACCGGTTGATGAGAGCCTCTTTAGCCGAGCTTGAAAAGTCGATAGGGGAAAATCCCGGTCAATGGCTCTGGACGCATAACCGCTGGAAGCAGCAAACACCAGAAAAGTTAAAACGCAAGTTTCGCCATGAGTCGATCTTGATTATTCTTCCTAAGGAAAAAGAAGAGTTGGAATCGTTGTTGCCTTGCCTCTCCACATTCCGTGAGATCTATCCTCATGAATTCATTACTGTTTACGCACCTAATGCGTATAGGGATCAAATCGATTTAAAGGAAGCTGAAATTGTGGGTTATGGAAATGAGAATGAACTCCTCAAAGAGGATTTTAGGTTTAAGCTGATCTTCAATTTTACTGACTTTAAAGGAGTCAAAACCCACTTTGAAAAGCTGGCCGCCTTTCATGTTGTAACAAAGAAGGATCTTCAAAAACTTGCAAATGTTAAAGCCCCTCTATCCGCTGTTTTAAAAAAAGCACTCCTTAGGACCTATGCCTCATAACCGTTTTTATTTCGATGTCCCGTTTGAAGAAGAAAGCATCGTTACTCTTGGGGGGGATGAATGGCACCATCTTGCGAGGGTACATAAGTCCAGAGAGGGAGATCTTGTTGAGCTTATCAACGGAAAGGGGCAGCTTGCAGAAGCTAAAGTACTTAAACTAAAAAACAAGCAAGCCGATCTTTGCATCCTCAACATTGCTCAAGAAAAGCCCCCTTCTCCTAGGGTCATTTTAGCTCAAGCAATCCCTCGCATGAACCACCTGGAATGGATCATTGAGAAAGGAACAGAGCTCAATGCGTCGGCCTTTTGGTTATTTCCCGGGGTTTGGAGTGAGAAAGAAACTTTAAGTGAAAACCAACGAGGCCGGCTTAAGAGTCTGACCATCGCTGCAATGAAGCAATGCGCTCGTCTGGACCTCCCTGAGGTTATTCTAACCCCCCCCTTGGCTCAGTGGAAGCTGCCATTGGAGGGAACCTTATTATTTGGGGATACGGAAAGCTCCGCCCCCTATCTGTGGGATCTTCTGGAACTTAAAGCCGTAACCTTCCCTATCATCATCTTCATCGGCCCTGAAAAGGGATTTTCTCCTCAAGAAAGGCAGTTTTTGGTTGAGGTCTTAAAGGCCAAAGGGATCCGCCTGCATCCCAACATCCTCCGGGCTGAAACTGCCCCGCTTGCCGCACTTGCTCTACTTCAACCTTTTGTAATTAAATCTCACGCAAAATAATTATATTGAAATTAAAAATTTATAATATAATAATAAAAAATAAGAGAATGTTAATAAGGGAGATATCTATGTGCGCTCTACCTGCTCCAAAACCTTCGCCTATATCGAAGGAGATACAAAAAATTAAAGGACAAATCGATGCACTGATTACAAAAATGCAAAAAGATAACAAGTTCACTCCGACCAGAGGCCAGCTTGAAGATCATGCAGAGGCCATCATCGATTATATCAATAAGAACCACTCTAAGATAGCTCCCCATGAGTCTTATTTAAAGGCAGCTATCATCGATCTAAGCGAGGTCCCTGAAATGGCGCCTCAAATGCAGAGGATCTCATTTTTAACAACACTCAAAGACACTTCGCATAACCTCGAGCTGTTTCTGAGTTGCTACTAAACTGAGTAATGACCTACTAAATTTAGAATGGGGAACAGATGGTTGGGATCATCTCTTCATCATTGATAATGGAACCTTTGTAGACGATCCCTTTCTGGGGATCCAAGGTTGCAATCTGTCCATCGGTGAGGAGACTGATCGCCCCATCTGCTCGGGTGAGTAGGGGGATATCGAGCACTTTTGCAACCCCAATGGCAAAGTTTTCCGAATCTGTATCATCGGGTTGGTTTTGCAAGACGATTCCGATCGCATTTTTGAGTAGGGGCAGGTAGGAATCGTCGCAGCGGGAAATCACCACAATCCTATCTTTAATTTCTGCGTGCCGCCTTTCATCAGCTGCATGCAGGAGTGTGATCTTTCCATGAACCCTTTTTCCTGGGCGTGGATGTCCGCGGACCAAGACATCGCCAATACTCTCTACCAGCATCATGTTAGTAGTGCCACTGATTCCAAAGGGGGCCCCAGCTGTGACTACAACCAAGTCGCCATAGCGCATGATCCCTTTTTTTAAGGCAAAACAACTGGTGATTGTCACTGCCTCCTGCACATTTTTTGCAGTGGTGGGATCTACGGGGATAACACCCCAGTTAAGGGCCATTTGGTGGTAAATTTTAGGATCGGGTGTAAGGGCGACAATGGGCATCTCGGGGCGAAAACGGGAGACCAACCTTGCGGTAAGCCCGCTATTGGTGAAACAAAAAATCCCTTTGGCCTGGGCGCTGTAGGCTGTTTTTACAGATGCCAATGCGACAGAATTGGAGACATCGTTAAAGTCGATACGCGAATCCCGATTGAAAAAATCTCGGTAGTTAAAATCCTTTTCCGCCTCCTCAACAATGCTTCTCATCATTTCAACAGTTTCTATCGGATACTCACCAACAGCTGTCTCTCCTGAAAGCATGACGGCAGAGGTGCTATCATAGATCGCGTTTGCAACATCTGAAACCTCAGCGCGTGTAGGACGTGGGTTTTTAATCATCGATTCGAGCATCTGGGTTGCAGTGATCACATGCTTGCCAGCCTGGCAGCATTTGCGGATCATCATTTTCTGTAGTCTGGGAACTTCTTTAAGCGGCATCTCAACCCCCAAATCCCCTCGGGCAACCATGACGCCATCTGCTGCTTGAAGGATCCCATCGAAGTTCTGGACACCCAAGCTATTTTCAATCTTTGCAATGACAAGAATTCCCGATTTTTTCTGTTTGGCAAGCAAGCTCTTAATTTCAAGGATATGGTCTGCTGAACGGATAAACGATGCAGCGATCAGATCGATCTCATTTTGACATCCAAAAGTGATATCCTCGACATCCTGCTCTGTCATGGCAGGCAGTGCGACATCAACGCCTGGAATATTGACCCCCTTTTGGCTTTTAATCAGCCCCGGATTCTCAACCTCGATCACAACGTCATTCTTATTTTTTTCAACGACATGGGTGATGATATAGCCATCATCGATCAAAACTTTCATGCCGACATCAAGGGTATCGACCACAAGGGGTGGAGTCACCTGGACACCCTTTTCATCCCCTAGAATCTCCTCTTTAACAAGCCTTAAACGCTGCCCTTTAGAAATGGGGAACTGCTCATTTTTTACCATCCCAAGACGGATCTCCGGACCCTTGGTATCTAGCATAATAGCAAGAGGTGCTTTTCTCTTTTCGCGGGCCCGTTTAAGAGAGAGGAACGTTTTGCGATGCTCTTCTTGGGTTCCATGAGAAAAGTTAACACGGGCGACGTTCATCCCTGCGTCGATGAGCTCAAGTATTTTATTGTCATCTGCAACGGCAGGTCCAATCGTGCATATGATCTTGGTCCTAGTCTGCATTGCATCTCCTCCGTTTATGAGCGGAGCACAAGTTTTGACCGCCCTTCCACATAGTAATCCCTTTCATTAATTGTCGAAAGAGGTTTTTCGTCGCCCTTGCCTACCCTCTCTGGACTTTAGCCATTGAAGCGGGGCGCTTTTCCCAGATAGCATCCCGCTGCCTGGGGGCGCTATCTAGAAAAATCGCCCCGCTCCAATGGCTAAAGTCCAGCCTGTATAAATTGAATTACGAGTTTTTTTAATAATTATATTTTTAAAAAATTAAAAATATTAAATACTGTTGCAAAGATAATAAAACACAAAGTATAATATATTTAATATAAAACAAGGATAAGAAATATGATAAAAATCAATTTAGATAAAAATAATATTATTATAAAACAACTCGTTGATAATAAACATCAAGAACTATCGAATATACTTCAATTTGTTCGAAATATCGATTTGAAAATGATAGATATCTTTGAAAAAATGTATAAGAGGCTCCCTAATCTGACAAAGTTTACTAGATCAGTGGCAGAAACCATGCAAAAATCGATCCTTATATGCGAACAAGATCCTAAAATAAGTGAAATTGAAAACCTGATGGAGCGCTCTATAATTCAAAAAATTGGGATGCAATTTTCAGAAAAATTGGGAATGCATTCCAAAGAAATCTCAGAAATTGAAACATTAATTTCTGATATACACCAACTAAAAAAAAATATAGTTTCTAGCCTAAAACAAATCGAGGAAATAAAAGAAGGTGCGGTTTCCCTTAAGGAACAAAATACAGGCCTTGAAGAACAGGAAGAGGTGAATGATTTTATAATTGAAAAGGCAAGAAATTTTCTAGAGAAAAATTTTACACTTTTATCATCACTACAAAAAGAAATAACGGAAGTGTGGAATAACGCTATTCAGGTGCTCAAGCGAATAGAAAATTGGAAGATGGAAACATCAAATAATATCCCTATCCGATCAATCAACCTTTTGTCTGGAAAAAAAGAAGACGATCGCCCTATTTTTGTGGGAACCCTCCTCGGGGGAAAAGCTATTACAGAGGGAAATGGAAAGTTTTGCATCATGGGTACAGGTCCTGGCTTGAGCTGGGAGCAGGGTAAAGAGATAGAATTTGATCAGCTAACAGGAGAATGGATCCTATCTTTGGACAAGTGTAATGAAAAATTTGAATATAAATTTGCTGTGATATTTCCATACAAGATTCATTGGGAAGGGTGTGAAAACCGCACCTGGAAGCCAGGTCAGCAATTACAAGAAATTCCCTCCTTTGACTATCCTAATAGCTTTCCAAATATCGATAAATTGGGATAGTGATGCAAATGCCGATTCGAGCGTATTTACCGAATGTACTTCTTTTGGGGCTATACACCCCTTTTGATGTGCCGCCCGAAAATTGAGCGTAAAGGTGAACAGGGCCTTTGATTTGTTGCATTTTTGATTTATCTTTTAAATAAATTTTACAATTATAATTTTAAATGTTGTTATAAATCGAGTTTTTAGATATTATCATTGATAAATCAACATAAAAATGCTTTACCGAGTTGGTTGCATTGGAATGTTGAATTCACAAAACCTAAAAAAGGAGCATGGATATGATGAATTTAAATCAACCAATTATTAGCACTACCAATCAGGAAAGCGTTGAGTTCGCAAAGATTGCAATTGGGAATTATGAAAAAGTTTGTCAATTGGTACAAATTATGGATCCAAAAATGCAAATAATCTTTGAAAAAATATCTAAGAAGATTCCTGAACTGGGAGAGTTTCGTCAAACGCTTAATCTTAATGGAACTAAAACCCATCTTTTGGAAAAAATAATTTCCCATTACGATAAAATCACGGGGATTCAAACGCTTACTTTGGAAATAGATTATCTAGAAGAAGAAATAAACTCTGTAAAAAAAACCATCGAGAATATAAAAAATACAGCATCATTATCTAATGAATTATTATCATCTAATGAATTATCTAATGAATATAATGAAGGTACGGTAGAAATAAACAAAAATATAATTGAAATTGTAAATAATAGTATGTCTGTTTATCTAAATTTTTGCTCTAATAATCTACCTAAACTAAGAAACTCATTGACAGAGTTTTATAATCAATCTATTAGCATAATAAATAGTGTTACCAAGGAAAT
Source organism: Acidobacteriota bacterium (assembly GCA_903970255.1). GTDB lineage: Bacteria > Chlamydiota > Chlamydiia > Chlamydiales > Rhabdochlamydiaceae > CAJCIW01. Next base: position 6,650 of record CAJCHM010000064.1, on the reverse strand, counting down.
TAAGACTATAAATACTAATAGAAAAAATGATCTAGAAAACCAGCGATCCGAAACATTAAATAACTCAAATTCCATCCATAACATCCCTAGCCAACCGATCAACCTTTCATCTGATAAAGAAAAAAATTGCCCTATTTTTGCAGGAACACTCTTAGGGGGCAAAGCCATTACAGAGGGAAAAGGAAAGTTTTGCATCATGGGCACAGGTCCTGGCTTAAGCTGGAACAGGGGTAAGGAAATAGAGTTTGATCAGAACACAGGGCATTGGGTTCTAGCTTTAAATCAGTCTGGTCAGGAGTTTCAGTATAAATTTGCCGTGGTGTTTCCAGAATCGATTCATTGGGAGGGGTGTGAAGACCGCATTTGGGATCCAAATAAAGACAAAGTAGAAGAAATTCCCGAATTTGAATTTCCGAAAAGTTTTCCAAACCAATCAGAGAACCCATCAAAATTGGGATAGTGGTAGCATAAAAGAAGAAAATTGCCCATACTCTTGTATCTATGCAAGAGCCTCAAATCATCTTAAAAAAAGTGAAGGTCCACAACCTCAAAAGCGTGGACCTGATCTTGAATCACAACCAGTTGATTGTCTTTACCGGAGTCTCGGGCTCTGGTAAGTCATCCCTTGCCTTCGATACAATCTACGTCGAGGGGCAAAGGCGCTATGTCGAATCCCTTTCTACCTATGCACGTCGCCACCTGGGAGACTTAGTCAAGCCGGACGCAGAGCTCATTAGCGGCATCTCCCCTACAATTGCAATCGAACAAAAAACTGCAGGACGCAATCCTAGATCCACTGTCGGCACGATGACGGGGATCTACGATTTTATGCGGGTGCTTTTTGCACGGATTGGGATTGCCCACTGCCCGTTAAGCGGAGAGGTCGTTACCCCGCAAAGCGCAGAGCAAATTCTGCGCACAATTCGCGCTCTTCCTCACGAGAGCAGGCTGATTTTGCTAGCTCCTTTTGCAAAAAACAAAAAAGGGGAATTTAAAGAGGATTTTGCAGAATTTACACGCAAAGGGTACACGCGGATCCGTTTAGATGGCACTATTGTCGACTTGAGCGAAAAGATAGCAGTGGATGGAAAGGTCGCCCACGATATCGATTTAGTTATCGACAGACTCTCTTTACGCCCTGAGGACGACAACCGCCTTGCCGAGGGGGTCACACATGCCCTAGAGGTCGGCGTTGGACTGATGAGCGTGCTCAATGGAGACACCGATGAGGAGATTCTTTTTTCTCAGCATGCCTACTCTGCTAAATCGGGTCTTTCTTATGGTCCATTGGAACCTTCCGACTTCTCGTTCAACCACCCTTCCGGGATGTGTCCCCATTGCCAAGGGTTGGGAGTCGTCCAAGAATTTAACCTTGAAAAAGTGATCGATCCAGAACTCTCGATTGCTGGGGGGTGTTGCAGCATCGCTAGTCCCTATGAAACTGTCCGTTATGGAAATATTTATAATAATCTGGCTAAGCTCTATCACTTTGATGTCCACACTCCATGGAAAAAGCTCTCCGATAAAGCAAAAGATGTTTTTCTTTACGGAATAGATAAAAAATGGACGCAGATGCAGTTTATCCATCCTACAAAGAAAAGCCGCTGGATTGAGTTTGTGCACTGGTCAGGGGTTTTAAATGAGGCTAAGGAGCGTTTTAATCAGGCACAAAGCCAAGCCTACCGCTCCCATCGAAAAATGCTCATGCATGAATCGATCTGCCCTGCCTGCTCCGGACAGAAAATCCGCCCCTATCCTGCAGCAACAACTGTTGGGGGGAAAAAGATTGCTGAGCTCACAGCGATGGCCATCGACGAGATTTCTCTTTTTTTTCAAAATCTTAAGCTCACAAAAGAAGAAAAAATGATCGGAGAGGAGCTCCTTAAAGAAATCATCCAACGGTTGCACTTCTTAAATGGGGTAGGGCTCCATTATCTTTCATTGGAGAGGACCGCTCCAACTCTGTCTGGCGGAGAATCGCAGCGGGTGAGACTTGCCTCTCAAATTGGATCGGGTCTTGTCGGCGCTACCTATGTTCTTGACGAACCCTCGATCGGCTTGCATCCGCGCGATAATACCAAACTTTTAGTCACCCTAAAAAATTTACGGGACAAGGGCAATACCATCATCGTCGTCGAACATGACGAGGAAACGATTTTAGCTGCCGATACGATCGTCGATGTCGGACCGTTAGCAGGTGAGCTCGGCGGGAAAATCGTCTCTCAGGGCGGAATCCGAGAACTGCTCTCCAACCCCGATTCGATCACTGGAGCTTTTCTCTCAGGCAAAATGCAGATCCCCATCCCTAAAAGACGAAAATGGGAACATTCCCTGCAGATTGAAAAAGCTAGCCACCATAACTTAAAAGATCTGACGGTCACAATCCCTCTAAAAGTATTTGTCGCTTTGACAGGGGTTTCAGGTTCGGGAAAATCCTCACTCATTACCGATATCCTCTACCCTGCCCTTTCGAATCATTTGCACAATGCAGAACTTCCCCTTGGCAAACACAAAGCGATCCACGGATTGGCCGGCGTTGATAAGGTGATTGCAATCGATCAAACTGCCATCGGAAGAACGCCTAGATCCAATCCCGCCACTTTCATCAAACTCTTTGATGATATTCGCGATCTTTTTAGCCAATTGCCCCAGAGCATAGCTCAAGGATATAAAGCAGGGAGATTTAGTTTTAATGTCAAAGAGGGCTCCTGCCCTCATTGTTCTGGGATGGGGATGATCAAGATCGATATGGATTTCATGGAAGATGAGTGGGTTGCATGCGAGCACTGCAGGGGGATGCGTTTTGATCCCAATACTCTCTCCATCCTTTATCGGGGTAAAAACATTTATGAAGTCCTCGAAATGACAGTCGAGGAGGGGCTCGAATTTTTTGCTGCAATTCCTCATATCCGCGTTAAGCTCGATACCTTGATGGAAGTTGGGTTGGGCTACATCCGACTTGGCCAGCCCTCCCCTACGCTGTCAGGGGGAGAGGCCCAGCGGATCAAGCTGGCTAAAGAGCTTAGCCGCCCTAGCAGTGGCAATACCATTTATATCCTGGATGAACCCACAACAGGTCTTCATTTTTACGACATCAAGAAATTGATCGATGTTTTGCAAAAACTTGTCGAAAAAGGGAACACCGTCCTCTGTATCGAGCATAACATGGATCTTGTCAAAACCGCGGATTGGATCATCGACTTAGGTCCTGAAGGGGGGAAATTTGGCGGAGAACTGATCGCAGAGGGCACTCCTGAAAAAATCGGAAAGCTCAATACCCCGACAGGGATTGCCTTGGCCGGGCATCTTAAACCCAAAGCCATTGAAGTAGGTTCTCAACACATCGATAAGGCAGTAGAACCGCTTCAAAATATCACCGTCGTGGCCGCGTCTCAAAACAATTTAAAAGGAATCAACGCGATCATCCCGCGGGGAAAAATCACTCTCTGTACAGGACCATCGGGCTCGGGTAAATCCTCCTTTGCTTTTGAGACAGTGTATGCTGAGGGGCAGCGCCGCTATATTGAATCGATGTCTGCCTACGCGCGCCAGTTTGTCAAACAGTGCCCTAAGCCTAAGGTGGAGCAAATCGAGGGGCTATCTCCTGCCATTGCCATCGAACAGAAGAGTCATGCTGGTAATCCGCGCAGCACCATCGGCACGATGACCGAGAGCTATGATTTTTTGCGCGTTCTGTTTACCCATTTAGGGACTGCGTATTGTCCCGAAACGGGCGAGGAAATCAGGACGATTAGCAAAGAGTTTGTCGTTAACCGGCTCTTAGAGCTTCCAGAGAGGACAAAGGTGCATCTCCTCTCCCCTGTTCAGATCAAGCGCTCTGAGAAGTTCGAAGCTCTTAAGGAAAAATTTCTCTCTCTTGGATATCTGCGCATTCGCGTTAATGGGATTTATTATGAGCTCGATGGGGAAATCCCCTTTGATCCTTTAAGAAAAAATGAACTCTTTCTGGTGGTCGATAGGTTGATGATCAGCAGCGAACATAAAAAGCGGCTATTTGACGCGATCGATCAGGCGGCAATGCTATCTGGGGGCACTCTTGTCGCAAGCTTGGAAAAAGAGGATCTATTTTTTAATCTCTCCTTTGCCGTGATGAGCACAGGAAAATCCTACCCCAAAATCACCCCTCACAGCTTCTCCTTCAACACAGAAACAGGAATGTGCCTGGATTGCCAAGGACTGGGATTCCAATATGGGGCCGATCTGACGCGTCAAATCCCGATCATGAAGATGACCCCGCTTGCCCTTTTTAAACTACTCTGCAAAGAGGGTGTAACTAAAAGGGTCTTGAACCTTTTCCTTCAACTCTTAAAAAAAATGGGAATCGATCCTAAAGCTGCTTTAAAGGATTTAAACTTGAACCAACTTCAGCTCCTCTTTGGAGGAGTAACAGAGGAGAGTAAAATTGAAGAGGAAGGATTAGCCTTTGAGTGGAGAGGTTTCAATACTACGCTAGCTCTTCTTGCTAAAGGTTTTGATCCCCAAATCAAAGAACTTCTTCTCCCTCTTCTAGAACAAAGCCCGTGTCCCTCATGCAATGGGTCGCGTCTCAATCCTTTGGCCCGCAATGTCAAAATCAATGGGATGGGAATTGCAGATCTTTGTAGGTTGTCCATTGATGAGGCCCACTCCTTCATCGAGAAGATCGCTCTTTCAGAGAAAGAGGGCCTTTTTCTTGAAGAAACGTTGGGTCAACTTAAAAGACGCCTGCATTTTCTAATCACCATTGGACTTGGTTATCTTTCCTTGGAGAGGAGCGCACCTACATTGAGCGGAGGGGAGTCGCAGCGGATCCGCCTAGCAAGACAACTGGGCAGCGGTCTTACTGGCTGTCTCTACGTCCTCGATGAGCCGACAATCGGCCTTCATCCCAAAGATAATGAGCGGCTCAACCAAGCTTTAAAACATCTTTGCTTCCTTGGCAACACCCTCCTTCTAGTGGAACATGATCCCCTAACCATCGGGCTTGCCGATCAAATCATCGACTTTGGCCCATCGGCAGGAAAAGCCGGTGGGAACATCATTGCCAAAGGAACGCTTGAGGAGATCAAAGCCAACCCCGCGTCGCTAACGGGCGCTTATTTGAGCGGGAGAAAAAAGATACCGCTGCCAAAATCCCGCCTTGAAGGAGATGGATTTTTGATCCTTGCAAATGCCCATTTACACAATCTCAAAAACATTAAGCTAGAAATCCCCGTTCAAGCCATCACCTGTATCACAGGGGTCTCTGGATCTGGAAAATCGACATTGATGGGACAGATCCTCCAGCCTGCAGCAGAAGCTGCGCTTAAAGGTAAAAGGGGGAGATCTTATGGAACGGCAGAGATCCTTTTCAACGGCGCAATACTCAAAGGGATGAACCATTTTGATAAACTCTTGGTTCTTGATCAAAACCCCATTGGCCACACTAACCGCGCCGATATCAGCACCTATGTCGATCTCCTCTCCCCCCTGCGCTATTTTTTTGCCTCTCTGCCCGAAGCCAAGGCCAGAGGACTTGCCCCCAAACAATTTAGCTTTAACCATCGCAAAGGGATGTGCACGGCCTGCTTAGGAATTGGGATGCGCAACATCTCGTTGCAGTTTTTACCCCCCGTTAAGGTCACTTGCGAATCGTGCCACGGCTTCCGACTCAACCCCCTTAGCCTAAAAGTATATACCAAGGGGAAACATTTAGGGCATATCCTCGAGATGACAGTGGATGAGGCTCTGGCCTTCCTTCCCCCCATCCCTAAAGCGGTAAGAATTTTAGAGACGCTTCAAGAAGTTGGACTGGGATACCTGCAGTTGGGGCAAGAGATCGCCACCCTCTCCGGTGGAGAGGCGCAGCGGATGCGCCTTTCAAGAGAGCTTGCCAAACGCTCAAGCGGCTCAACCCTCTACCTACTTGATGAACCCACGGTTGGACTCCATGCAGACGACATTGTCAAGCTCCTTGCAATCTTCCAAAAGCTTGTAGAAATGGGCAACACTGTTGTGATCATCGAACACAACCTCGATGTGATCGCCTGTGCCGATCACCTCATCGATATGGGACCTGGCAGCGGTGCAAAAGGAGGACAGATCGTCGCCTCCGGTACACCAGAGGAGGTCTGTCGCAGCAAAAAGTCAGCTACCGCCCCCTATTTGCTTGAGCATTTGCATTTTCTGAAGAGCAGTTGATTAAAATAAAAATTTACATTAAAGTAGAGGAAACGGAGGCCAATATGGGTCGCATCGTATCCAAGAAACGCGCCAAAGTCTTAAGCGTTGCCCTTTTCCTTATTGGCCTTGCCATTATCTCTTATCTGCAAGCTTGGTGGCCAGGGATTATGCTCGCAGTTGGCCTTCCCCTAGCGTTGAGGCAATACCTATTAGGCCGTCCCTACGACATGTGCATTTCCCTTTTTGTCTTTGTCGGGGTATTTATCACCGTCCAATTCAACATAGCCTGGGAAGTATTGCTGCCAGTTCTTTTTGCCCTCGGCGGAATCTACGTTCTTTTTCGGGAATTTTTGGAAAGCAAAGAGACTCCCCTTGAAGAAGAAGAGGAAGATATCAACCAAGAAATTGAAGAAGATCAACATAAATGAAACAGAATTGCAAGGCAGGACGCCCTGCAATTCTCTTCAGTTTACCTTAATTAGGCCCAA
>CAJCHM010000063.1 GCA_903970255.1 Acidobacteriota bacterium | reverse complement strand
ACCTGTAATTTTTGTTTTAACGCGACCATTTTTCCTTCACCCAAACAGGGACATTATTCGAAGTAATAAGGCCCTGTTTCGGCGAAGGGAAAAGGGGGCCGTTAAAACAGAAATAACAGATACGTTTGAAGTGGCGCCGGTATATACCGGTGCTACTTGAAACGTACCTGTAATTTTTGTTTTAACGCGACCATTTTTCCTTCACCCAAACAGGGACATTATTCGAAGTAATAAGGCCCTGTTTCGGCGAAGGGAAAAGGGGGCCGTTAAAACAGAAATTACAGGTACGCTTCAAGTGGCGCCGGTATATACCCAATCTCAGAGTCTTTTGTTTGGAATGATTTTCAATCGAAAATTATCCCAAAGAATGCGATAAAGAGTTTTCCTTTGTCCAAACAAATACAATTTGAGGAACTGAACCTATGAAACGACTCTATCGCACTCTATTTATTTTTATCTTTTGCTTTCCGGCTTTTCCTTTATTGGCAATGAAGCAGGATGAGGCGAATGCCCAGAGGTTATACATTGATTTGATGAAAAAAATTTTAGTCAATACAATCTATGAAGACTCAAGCTACCAAAGTGGATTCCAAGCTGCAGTCAGAGAATATGGAAAGGATCATCCCCATCTTGCATTTACCATGGTTGGGATGAAAAGGTTAAACAACATCGACGAGTGCATGAAGCAGATTTTTGAAAATAAAATCCCAGGCGATTGCATAGAAACAGGTGTGTGGAGAGGAGGGTGCACGATATTAATGAGGGCGATCATAAAATCATATGGGGACACCAGTCGTAAAGTCTGGGTAGCAGACTCTTTCGAAGGGGTTCCTGCTCCTAATTTAGCAAAATTTCCGGCAGATCATATTAGCCCATTGCATACTGCGTCGTTTTCTTATCTGGCAGTCCCTTTAGAGGAAGTTCAGCGCAATTTTGATAAATGCGGCCTATTGGATGAACAGGTGATTTTTCTTAAAGGACGGTTCTCGGATACACTACCTACTGCCCCTATAGAAAAGCTGTCTCTATTGCGGCTGGATGGGGATCTTTATGAGTCTACAATCGATGCGCTTGTCAATCTCTATCCAAAATTATCGGTCGGCGGGTTCATTATCATTGATGATTTCGGTCCGAACCCTAACTGTGTGCAAGCTGTCAATGACTATAGAGCCGAAAAAAACATCACCGAACCTATCATTTGGATAGATTATGACGGAGTCTATTGGCAAAAACAGCGGGAGTAATTAATAGTAGTGGAGTAATCACCACTGTGTGTAAATGGGAGGGAAAGGTCCGCCGATATTTGCGGTCATTCCGAGATCTTTAAGATAGAGGATCTTGCACCCTTTCTCTTCCATCCTATGAATATAACGGGCAACTTCAACTTCTAAGTCGATCAATTCCTCTTCCATTTTTACAAAATCCAACTGCTGAAGCATCTCCTTAAAATACTTGCATCTCATGGCAAAGCAACCAGTAAATACTCTCCCATTAACAACGGGATATGCGGCACAGAATTTAACGGATGCATCGATTTCAGGATGGGTTTCAACCACATCTAAAAATTGGCGGCTATGAAAAAAATATCTTCCTGTGAGCTTAATAATCATATCTTCATCATCAAACTGATAGTGTTTAAATCCCTCTATCATCGCTCTTGCTTCATTGACTCCTTTGTTAATCAGAGAGTAATCATTGACGTTAGAATAGAAGACGTGGTGTGTATAGTTTTCAAAAAATGAAGGGGGTGAAGTTTTACAAGTTTCAATCACATAAGGTTGATATCCGTAATTATTCAAGATGATCATTGATGAGATGTACTCCTCTTGTCGGATCGCATAATTAAAATCGATCAACGCCGAAGTGAAAACAATTTTCACATGGCGATTTTCTGTCGATGCAAAGCAGTGACTGATTCCACAAATGAGTAAGAAGTAAAGGTATTTTATACCCAAACTTGTTAGAGGGGCTAGCGCGCGGAGATATCTATAAATGACCCGCTTTTTCAAGTTGTTTGGGTATAACATGATCGATTGCCGTTTTTTTATCATACATAGACTCGAAAAGAATGTAATCGAGGAGATCTCTTTTTCATAAATATTCAATCGTCTCCATATGTCGATGGAGTTTTTCGGGTAGTCTGGACAAGATGTTGCAGCTCCAACAGCATAAGGTGACAGAGCAGGTTAAGAGAAAATGCGAGATAAATATCCTTGGAATAGGGTTTTTTATCCTGCGATTAGACCACAGCTAGACAATTCATTCAAATTTATATTTTCTTGGTGCAAAATTAAAATTTATCCCTCACTCTCTATTTTTCAAATTCTTTATTACAACCAATGAATAGACCTGCTGAGCGGAAGAATCTGCTTTTAATTATTATTATTTTTATTGCGGTTTCGATTGAAACAGATATTTATCTACCGGCATTTCCCGATATGATGGCCTGGTTTTCTGTCTCTGAGATGACAATTCAAAGTCTGATTACATGGAATTTTATCGGCGTTTGCATTTCCGTTCCTTTATATGGCCCTCTATCCGATGCTTTTGGCAGAAAGAAACCTTTGATGGTGGGATTTGGACTTTTTTTAATCGGGAGCATCATGAGTATTTTTGCTCAGAATTTTGATCAAATGGTCGCGGGGCGCATTCTTCAAGGGCTGGGAAGCGGAGGTTGTTTTACGTTACGCACGGCAATTATTTTCGATATCTTCCAAAGAGAAAAGGCGATCAAGGCAGTCAATGACTGTTTTATGATCCTCCCCCTCCTGAGATTTGGAGCTCCGATCCTCGGAAGTTGCCTGAATTCCTCTTTTGGGTTTCGCGCTAACTTTCTTGCCATTGCTATTCTTGTCTTTGCAAGCCTTATCTTCTGCTGCTTCTTTTTTAAAGAAAGCCTTTCTAAAGAAAAAAGAACCTCTTTTGAAGCTTGCCTTCTTTTAAAAGATGTTAAACAGGCACTCTCAAGTCGCCCCTTTTGGCAATTAACTAGCGCAACTAGCCTTCTCTATGGAGGCTATACTGCCTTTCTCACTGGAGCCTCCGTTCTTTTTGTTGTTGAATTTAAGATGAGCAAGACGATTTTTCCCTTTATCCAGGCTGAGATCCTTGCCGGATGGATCTTAGGAGGGTTGGTTTTGAAATACTCTATTGCCAAATGGGGAATTCATAATATTAAAAGGGCAGGGATTGCCTTGGGTCTTATTGGAGGAGCGACATTTGCATGCGTAGCTTCCATTGCACCGAAGAACCCCTATCTTCTAGCCAGTAGTTTTATTATCTATTCCTTTAGTTCCAATTGGATAACAGGACTCTATTTTTCAGAAGGGATGGAAATTCTTCCTCATATCAAGGGGATTTGCTCAAGTTTAATGACAAGCGCACGCCTAATTACCTCAGTTCTCCTAATAGGCCTCACTAGCTCATTTTATAATGGAACGATTTATCCTCTGGCTTGTGTGATCATTGGAACAGTTATAGTGGTCTTTTACCTGTTGACATCATATGAAAAGGAAAGAATCCCTAATCTGACTACGTCAAGTTAACTCGACTTTACCCATTGGAGGGGGATGCTACCTGCGAAAAGCGCCCCGCTCTAATGGCTAAAGTCCACGTTAAGGAGGAGTTCCTTTCGCCCCCTTTTTATACCAAATGCGCAAAGCATCGATCGATTCGGCCAGTTTGTCTGTGAAGGCTTTTTGAGCCTCTCTTTTGTCCAGGTGGGCAAACTCAGACCAACGGATAGGAGATCCGAAGACGCAAGCGGTTTTCCCCCAAAGTTTGGGCAACCGACGAGATTTACCCCAAACCGTAAAAGAACCATCGATGTAGGCTGGGATCACTGCTGAATTTGATCTTGAGACGAGCATGGCAATGCCAGGCTTTAACACCCCAAGCTGGTCATTATCGCTCCTTTTTCCCTCGGGAAAAAGGATTACCTTCTTTCCTTGGTTAAGGAGACTACAGATGAGTTTGAAAACGGCGATATCTCCGGCGTCTCCGGAGACCGGATGTGCATTCAACTTGCGGATAAGAGCGCCGAAAATTTTATTTTTGAATAGAGTTTCACGCGCCAAAAAGTGAACCTCTTCGGGCCACGAGATAGAGAGGATGGGAGGATCATAGAAAGAAACGTGGTTGCTAGCGATGATCGCCGCATCAGAATAAAAATGCTCCAAACCATAAATTTTATGGCGATAAACAATCTTAAAATAACACCATGCAAGACAAAGGACGACCCTGTAGAGCCATGTCATCGGTATTGCGCGCGCCCAAGCTGGTTTCATTATATTTTCTTGTGTGGGAATCGTTCAGAGAATGATTTTACAATTTGGTCGACAACCGCGTCAATGGAAAAATGGGTTGTATCGATTTGGATCGCATCTGGAGGACAGCGCAAGGGAGCGATTTCCCGCGTAGAGTCGTATTCATCTCGGCGCATCAGGTCTAAAACCATTTGTTCGTGACTAAAATCTTTGGCCTCATCTGGGCGCTTGAGCAACGCCTCGCTTAACCGTCTTTCCGCCCTTACTTTCGGGTCTGCTGTTAGAAATATTTTTAATTCCGCATTGGGAAAAACGACGGTGCCAAGATCTCTCCCTTCAAAAACTGCATCTTGTGATTTTGCAAAACGGTATTGAAAATCCAGCAGAAAATCGCGCACGGCTTTTAGGGCAGAAACAGCAGAGACAGCTTTTGTCACAGCAGAAGATCGAATCGGCTCTGTCACATCTGTCGACCCAATGAAGTAGCGCTTTTCTCCGTTGCTCTCTACAATTTTATAATCAAACGCTTCCAAACAACGTTGAACAGCGGCTACGTCATCAATGTCGACCTCATTTTTAATCATCAGCCAGGTGATTGCGCGATACATCGCTCCTGTATCGAAATAAACAAAATGGAGCCTTCTTGCAACATTGCTTGCCACTGTGGTTTTACCCGTGCCCGACGGTCCATCGATAGTGATAATCATAGCGATCAATGCATCCTAATAAAAAAGTAAACAATCGGTGTGGTGAACAGAAGCGAATCGACCATGTCCAATACTCCGCCAAGCCCTGGCAGCTTATTGCTATCTTTAACAACAGCATCCCGTTTTAGCATCGACTCGGCAAGATCCCCAATCTGGCCGAAAATACCGAGCAAGGCGCCTAACCAAAGCGATTCCGTAAATGAAATACTGAAATTTCCATCGAAAAAATGGGTTCCCAAATAATAGATCAGCATACTGGCAAAGATAGCAAAGACAAATCCAGCAACGGCACCCTCGACTGTTTTCTTAGGACTTAGTGTAGGGGAGAGTTTGTTTTTTCCCCAAAGCCGTCCGACAAAATACGCCCCGACATCCACAATTTTAGTGACGATAATCAAATAAACAAGCCACCATCTTCCTTCCTGTGGAATTCCTTGGTGCGCCACAGGATAGAGCACCCCTAACATCAGACTCAAAGGAGCTGCGACATAGGCCACGCCAAAAAATTCAACAGCAATGGTAAATAAAGAGTCTGTCGAATCTCTGAAATGCAAAAGGAAAAATAGAACCATAGCCACTGCAAGCACTAAGATGGGCAATTGAGGGAAGTCGACAAAGACCAAAGAGGCATAAAGTGCTGCAACTTGTGCAACTGCTATGACGACCATCCAACGCGTTTTAGGCATCAGCCCCTTATTAAGAGCCAGCTGTGCATACTCCCAGATCCCAATACCCGAAACGGCTGCTACAAAGAGCATTAAGAGAAAGCTCACCAGGTTGCTCGTTGAGAATGCGATCAAAAAAGAAACAGTAATCCCTAAAATACTAGAAACAATTAATCGACGGTTAAGATCCGCCAGTGTTTTAATTTTCATTCTCCCCCTAACCTTCGCCGCCGCAGTTGGTATTCACGCACGGCTTGAAGCAAATCCTGTTCATCAAAGTCGGGCCATAACACATCGGTGTAGTAAAACTCACTGTAGCATAACTGCCAAAGCAGAAAATTACTTTGCCTCCTCTCCCCACTTGTGCGAATGAGAAGTTCGGGATCTGGCCACGCGGCTGTGTCCAAATAACGACTGATCATTTGTTCAGTGACCTGATCTTTTGACATCAACCCTTTTTCAAGATCCTCTGTCATTGCGCAAAAAGCGCGCCTGACATCATCCCGGCCACCATAATTGATCGCTAAAACCAAATCAATCTTTTTGCAATGCGCAGTAGAAGATTTGGAGAGCGCAAGCTCATTTAAGACAAAAGATGGCAAACGGGAGTGATCCCCTATTGCATCCAGGCGTACCCCCTCAAGAATCATCGGTTCTCGCTGTCTTTCAAGATAAACTTTGAATAAATGCATTAAAGCATCAATTTCATCGCTAGGACGACCCCAATTTTCTGTGGAAAAAGAATAAACAGTGAGCGTCCTAATCCCCAATTCAGAGGCTGAACGGACAATTTTGGTCAGTGTATCCGCACCTTTCCAATGCCCCATGATGGCAGGCAGCCCTTGCCGCTTGGCCCATCTTCGATTCCCATCCATGATGATCGCAATATGGCTTGGAATTTTTGAACCATCCAATAGAGCCAAATCATCGGGCGAGTAGATGGCATGTTTTTCTTCAGAGACAGTCATCATAGGTTTTATTTTTTGAATAATTCTTGAATAAATAAGGTCTTTTCCCGCTCAGGACCTACCGATAAAATACTTAAGGGGGTATTTACCAATTGGCAGAGGCGCTCAACGTATGCCCTTGCAAGCTTGGGAAGCTGATCATAAGAGGTAACATCTTTGGTCGAACAATTCCAACCGGGCATCGTCTCATAGATCGGTTCAACAATTTCTAGATCTTCCACAACAGCTGGAGGATAGTCAATCCGGTTGCCCCTGAAACGATAATGGGTACAGATTTTGATCTCTTTAAGATTGTCGAGCACATCGAGTTTAGTCAGAGCTAGAGAGTCCATCCCGTTCAGACATGCAGCATAACGAACCAAACAGGCATCAAACCAACCCATCCGCCTCTTTCTTCCTGTCGTCGTCCCGATTTCACGCGCAGAAACATTATCTAAAAAAAGATTTTGTTCCTCTTGACTTAAAGCCGTCGGCAGTGGACCTGCGCCCACTCTTGTGGTGTAGGATTTAACCACGCCAATTGTATGGGAGATGCGGCTAGGACCAATACCGGCGCCGCCACTTACCCCAGATGAAATCGTGCTCGATGAAGTGACATACGGATAAGTGCCGTAGGTAAGATCCAAAAGCGTGCCGTGCGCACCTTCAAAAAGGATATTTTTGTTTTCTTTACAAGCAATTCCCACCATTCTTTCCGGCTCAGAAACCAAACCTTTAAGCTCTTTTCCATAAGCTAAATATTCACTGTACATCTCTTCAAAATCTAGAGGGGGTTCTTTGTAGATCGCTTCCAATTCCTGGTTTTTCAGAGGTAAGATAAAACGGAGCCGCTTTTCAAAAAGAACCGGATCGATCAACTCGCAAATCCGAATTCCAATCCGGTTGGCCTTATCGGCATAACAGGGGCCAATTCCTCTACCTGTCGTACCAATAGCATGCGCTCCCTTGCGAGCCTCGCTTAACTTGTCGAGGATCCGATGATAGGGGAAAATCACATGCGCATAGGGGGATAAATGCAGACGCCCCCTTAAAACAACTCCCTTATCCTCAAGCCCTTGGATCTCTTCTAAAAGCACTTTTGGATCGATCACAGTGCCCCCCATAATAAAGCTACTGGCATGAGGGTAAAGGATACCAGAGGGCACCAGATGAAACCTAAACTCCTCACCTTTAACGACAATCGTATGCCCTGCATTGTTCCCCCCTTGGGAGCGCACGATATATTCTGCAGACTCTGCCAGCAGGTCGATCACCTTCCCTTTTCCCTCATCACCCCATTGAGCTCCTACAACGATTATACTTGGCATTTAAACCTTAAAATCTAGGAATTAAAAAACATTTTGAACCTGAAATAAGGGATAAGCATATCCAAAATGCGAATTGAATGGGAAATTTTTTGTAGTTCTCTCTAGACAGAATCGATGGGTCTGCGTATTCTTGGCATATTAAAAATCTATAGAATGTGGACACAATCATGGAGAAACAAAAAAAATGGCAGCTTTACCTGATCATCGCTGTCTTTGTACTGACCATTTATAACATCCTTCCCACTGTCTTTTTCTACTCAAAACCACTGAAGACACCCATCGATGCGAAACGATCCTCCGCGATTGCCGAGCACATCGTGGATCGGGTCAATGCGCTTGGGCCACAATCTAAGGAGTGGCTTGAGTCGTTCTGCCATCTTTTAAAGATCAAACCAAGCTCAATTGCCCTCAGCGCACAGCAGCCTCAATTTATCCACATCCATTTTAAAAACCTTGAGGATGCTGCTAAATTTCGCAGGCTCCTTCCCAGAGCTGGGGAACTAGTTCCCTTTGTCCCCTCGCAACTCAGTCTCTACGACCCTCAAGATACAGCAAACAAAACAGTTGTGGTCCAACGCAGAATCCCCATTTATTTTGATTCCAATAACTTAAAAGCCTACACCGAATATTCTCAAAAATTTGACTCTCAAAAAAATCCTACTCCGCTCTACCGCGCCCTCGTTGAAGATAGAGCCATGCAGTTGGGCACAGCGCTTGGAGGAACATCTGAAAATGCTCTGTTTGTCCAAGCTCTCTCTGATCATCATAATGAGCAGCAATTCCAAGAAATCGTCTCATTGCTTGCGCAAAACATCCTCTCCTTCACAAGAGCCCATGGAGAAAGCTCGCCGATTGCAAAGCGCTATTTTTCTACTTTTACTCAAATTGAAAGCAGTAACCGCCCTGCCATGGTTGCCAATTTCATCCGCGCCCTGGAATCGACAAGAGAAAAAATCAAATTTGAGATAGCCGCTCTTAAAGAAGAGAGCGATAAGCTAAAAACCCAAGGACAATTTCTCGAAACTACAAGGCAGCAAAGGCTCGAGCTTTTAACCTCTCGTGAAAAAAATCTAAGCGGGGCTTTGATTATCGTTAAACGCAATACTCAAGCCCTAAGCTCTGGGATATCCCCTTTGAGCTACGCATCTTTTGCTACTCTGTTGCAGGGCGCCTCCCAAGACAAAATCCAGAACATCTCCCTGCAAGGGCGCAACCCCTACATCGATCAGCTGCGCATCGACTGGAATAACGAAAAGATTTATTTAATGCTCTATCCCGACATCGCAGCAGAGCGTCAAAAACTCGACAATCTACCGAACCCATCTTATTTGCGCGATCAGATGGATCAGCTCCTCTATAATGAAATTGCTCAAGTTTCCCGCCAATCGGGGGAAAAAATCTCCCCTTACCAAGATCAATTTGAAATTGCTTTAAGTAAACTCACCAATAGCTCAAGCTTCCTAGCGCTCCGTCTGAGCTCGATTGCTCAGGCCTCAGCACAACAGCTCCAAGAGACCCTAGCGACCACATGGCATCCTAAACATCCCGATCTCGCCCCCTCTTCTTTCCCGATTTACGATTTTGAAACCTATAGCAAACTCCCCCCGTCGGAACAAAATTTTGCCCTGGTAATTTACGCTCCATCGCTGAGTAAAAAAACACCGCCGCAGGGCTTTCACATGAATTCTGTCTACGTGATTGCTAAAGGGATGGACAAGTTTTTGCAGCGTCTAAAAAGTGAAAACCAGTCAGAACAATCCAATCAGTTTGCAGCCGATTTCCAACATTTGCGCGACATCTTGCAGCGGAATGGATTCGTTGGCTATTCAGGCGGCTCCTATTCTTTAAGTTCAGAGTTTGCTCAAGATTTTATTTTTGAAGCAGAAGATTATTTTCAAACCGTTTTGAAAGCCACTCGTGAAGATTTTTCTGTGCATGGAACCAAACGCTATGCCATTTTAGAATACACAGATGTGGAACAACGGATTCTCACAGAGAATAAGATCGACAATCACATTCACGAAGATCTTCTGAAATGGCGCGATGACTATTATGCGGCGCAAGCCAAAGTGCGCGGTGTTTCTATCTACGATGTCCCAAAACCCACAACCAATGTCCTATGGAATAACCTCAAACTCAGCTTTGTCAAATACTTCCGTGGAGATGATCGCAAAATTTTGCACTGGGGACTTGACCTCTCCGGAGGAAAGACCGTCCAAATCGAGTTGCGCGATAGCAATAACCGAATCGTTACCAACGAGGCAGACATCAAACAGGGGATTAACGAGCTTTACAACCGCGTTAATAAAATGGGCGTTTCTGAGGTCAGTATCCGTAGGGAAGGCAACTACATCACACTCGACTTCCCCGGTTCCCAAGGACTTTCCGCTGCTGAACTTGTGAAAGCCTCATCGATGTATTTTCATATCATCAATGAAAAATTTGGACCTAACAACCAAGAGCTCAAAAACACATCCAATCGCTTTTTGCAAGAAATCTGGAACGAGGCGGTTGTTACCAACCGGAAAGAAGTGGATGATATCAACCTGATTGCTTGGAAGCACCTCTATGGCGATTCGATGGATCCTGACGTTATCCAGCCGCGCAGCGAATCCGCACGGATCCTCTATGATAACGGATTGAGACTTGCAAGCCCGCAAGAAACAGCGGTGACAGGCGCATTTAATGAAACCTATTCTAGAATAGCACTGTTTCGCGGCAGCGATTTTACCGATTGGCAGGGACAAACCCACCCTCTAGTTTTTGTTTTCCGCAACTTTGCCATGGAAGGCTCTAATCTAGAAAACATCCAAGCCTCCTATGACCCATCGAAGGGCAACTAT
>CAJCHM010000062.1 GCA_903970255.1 Acidobacteriota bacterium | reverse complement strand
TTGCCAGAGCCCTCACTGGGCGACAAAACTTCTAACTGGAGTTTGGACTAAATTTGCCCTGCAGGGACGAGCGAGACAAAATCAGATCTAACTGACCGACGAAGTCAATAGCACTAGCTATTGATGAGGAGGAAGTTAGATCTGATTTTGTCTCGCTCGTCCCTGCAGGCCATATTTAGTCCAAACTCCAGGTGATACCACCCAAATCATCGCTGATTTAACGAAATTTCTGGCGCATATCTGTGTTCAGAAGTAAAATTCTCTGTGTTCGCAACATTTACAAATAAATTATTAGTTGGCATTATTTTTATGACCGGATCATTTTCTGGAGCACCTATCCCCTCTCCCCTGATTGTCATCCTCTTGGGTCCTCCCGGAGCTGGCAAGGGCACCCAGGCAAAACTTACGGAAGCCAAATTGCACCTTCCTCATATCTCCACAGGCGACTTGCTTCGCGATCATGTCCGAAGGGATACAGAGCTTGGGAAGCAAGCGCACGGCTACATGAGCAAAGGGTATCTTGTCCCCGATACACTCATCTTGGATATGCTCTTTGAAAGAGTATCTCAAAAAGACTGTGCCCAAGGCTACATTTTGGATGGATTTCCCAGAACTATCCGGCAAGCAGATGCTCTACAGCTCCGTTTGCAGGGGCTGCTCGCCCCAGTTGTGATCAACCTAAATCTATCCGATTCCATTATCATCGAGCGTCTGACCAAACGGGTTGTCTGCGAAAAATGTGGAACCCCCTATCATCTTCTCTATTCACCGCCTAAGGTCCAAGATAAATGCGATCGGTGCGGAGGCCATCTGATTCACCGCCCCGACGATACAGAGACTGTGGTCATCAAACGATTAACAGTCTACCATGAGCAGACTGCACCTCTTATCGAATACTATACCAAGCAAGGACTGCTGCACACCGTTGACTGCTCTGTAGACAAAGACAAAGTGTTTGAACAGATCTTAGCCGTGGTTAAACGCCGGAGCTAATGAGATGTCAGGGGCAAATTTTGCAAAGTGGTTTATCTATGCAGGGCTTGGATTGATTGGGATTGGGTTGCTTGTGTGGCTTGGTAGCAAAATGGGGATCCCCTTTGGAAAACTCCCGGGTGATATCCACATCCAAAAAGAAAAATTTTCATTTAACTTTCCCATTGCCACCTCAATCATTGTCAGTATTGTGCTCACCATTCTCCTCAACCTTATTTTCTGGTTATTCAGGAAGTAGCTCCTGGATAAGGTTAGCCACAAGTGCACTCCAACCGGTTTGATGGGATGCGCCAAGCCCCCTTCCCGTATCGCCATGATAGTGCTCAAAAAATTGGATCAAATCCTTCCAGTGTGGATCTGCAAAACCCGCTGTACCGCCAAAAACGGGTCTGATCCCACTTGGAGCTTTACGGAAGAGATCAATTAAACGATTTTTTAAACCCTCTATCATTTCATGCAAAGTGACATCTTTTCCCTTGATGTTCACTTTGTAATCACCTCCAACTGTGTCTGCAAGCTTATTTAAACCGTGCAGGAAGAGGTAATTGGTTGGAAACCAGATAGGCCCGCGCCAATTGGAGTTGCCCCCTTTTATTTTTTCCAATGATTCTCCGGGCTCATATCCGACAGTGTTGCCATGGAAAGCAAATGGATTCTTCTCATGATATTTTGATAAGCTTCGCAACCCGTACTCGGATAAAAACTCATCGGAATCCCATGCTTTTTGTAACATCAAACTCATCTGCTCTAGCGTCATGAGAGAAAAGAAATATCTCTTTTTTCCATCGTGGGTATATTCAGTAATACACTTACCGACAAGGAGATGAAAATGTTGAATATAAAGTCGGAAGTGGTTGTAAAAATGGGGAAATTGGCTCAACTCTTCTTCCTCAAAAAAATCCATTGAGAAAAAGGGGATTAACCCAACGAAAGAGCGGACTTTAAGATGTTGATGCACACCGTTGGGAAAGCACAAAATGTCGTATAAAAATCCATCCTGACTATCCCACATGTCCAGCGGCCTAGCACGAGTCCCTTGAAGAGCTGCTGCAATACTAATGAAATGCTCGAGATAGACCATAGCCAATTTTTCAAAAAGGGGCTGCGATTTAGAAAGTTCTAAAGCGATCTTCATCATCATAATTGAAAAGAAACCCATCCATCCAGTTCCATCCGACTCTTCGAAAAAACCACCCCCGGGAAGCGGTTTGCTCCGATCGACAATTGAGATATTGTCCAATCCTAAAAAGCCCCCTTCAAAGACGTTATTTCCAAAACGATCCACTTTATTGACCCACCAGCTAAAATTATCCATGAGCTTCAAGAAATTGAGCTCCAAAAACTCAAGATCTCCCTCCCCGTTGACCTCTTTTTCCTTTTGATAGATCATCCAAACCGCCCAAGCCTGCACAGGGGGATTTGCTTCAGAAAAACCCCACTCATAGGCAGGAACTTGCCCATTGGGATGCTGGTATTGGTGTTCTAAAAACAGACCGATTAAGTGTTTTGCATAAGGGATGTCGACAAGAGAGAGGGCGACCGCATGAAATGAACAGTCCCACGATGCAAACCAAGGGTATTCCCATTTGTCGGGCATCACGATCAGATTATGCGCATGCAGATGACGCCAGTGGGCATTGCGTATAGCGTTTCTGGATGGTGGCGGAGGCGCTGAAGGATCATCCCCTTCAAGCCATGTTTTGACATCATAAGAATAAAACTGCGTACTCCATAGCAATCCGGCCAGAGCCTGTCGCTGGATGAGTTTATCCTCAGCTTTAAGTTTCTCCTGCTGAAAAGAGGCATAAAATGCATCCGCCTCTTTTTTTCTAGTGGCAATAATCGCATCGACATCCTCTAAAGGTTGTTTAGGCAGATTTTGGCAGAGGCGAAACTTCAACACTTTTGATTGTTTGGGAGGGATATCGATCTCTTTGTAGTAAAAGCAAGCTTTACTTCCTCTTTTTTCCGGATTTACACATCTCTCTTTCTGGATGATATAACGATGGAAGGCATCTTTAACAAATCGGGTGTGGCTGTTGGAGTGGGATCCATAAAGACGTTCGTTATGAGTTTCATTATCTGTAAAGAGAAGCTCATCGGCAGGGGCTCCCGCAAGATAGTAAGGGGAAAAAGAGTAGTTTCCAGAAATCCAATCAGGAGGTGGCATATTTTTAGGATCGGCATAGAGGGTTTGGAAAGAAGTTGTATAAGGACCTTCATGAATTTCTGGAGTTTTGTCCCACTCTTTACTCCATGCCCAACGGTTGCGAAATGCCATGTGCGGCAGTACAGAAATTGTCGCTCCCTTTTCGCTTCGGTTAAAAATCTCAATGCGAATGCAAGTATCTTCAGGGCTTGCTTTTGCAAACTCAACGTAAACATCGAAAAATGCATTATCCTTAAAAATCCCTGTATCGATCAGTTCAAACTCCCGATCGCGGGTAGTCCGCTTTTTATTTTCCTCTGTCAGTTGTTCATACGGAAAAAGATTTTGACAGTACCGATATAGGAACTTCATATAGGAGTGGGTTGGCGTGGCATCGAGATAATAATAGTACTCCTTCACATCCTCACCGTGGTTGCCCTCATAGGGACTTAAACCAAATAACCGCTCCTTGAGGATCGGATCCTTGCCATTCCATAGTGCCAAAGAGAAAATGAGGGTCTGATAAAAATCACACCATCCGCAGAGTCCATCTTCTCCCCAGCGATAGGCTTTAGATCTAGCCATATCGTGCGGCAAAAATTGCCAAGCATCTCCATTTGCACTGTAATCCTCTCTGACAGTGCCCCAGGCGCGCTCAGAGACATAAGCACCCCATTTGCGCCAGGGAGGAACTTTTTGATCTAATGCATCGCCGATGCGCACCGACTCTTTGGTTTTGACCATCTTTTTTTCCTTTGCATTACACCCATTACCGGGTTAATAGACTGTTTATCTGGAAAATATGGAAAATTAAATTTTTAATCGAGACAATATGCACGACTTGTGCGCCATTGCAGGGTAGCGCACAAGTCCAGTTATCTGGACTTTAGCCATTGGAGTGGAGCGATTTTTCTAGATAGCGCCCGCAGGCAGCGGGAATTTTGTAATGGTAGGCTTGAATATGCCACCATTACAAAATTCCCCCTGCCTGGGGGATGTTATCTGGGAAAAGCGCCCCGCTCCAATGGCTAAAGTCCAGGTTATGTAGACATTGAGCAGATTGACTATTTAGTGTACAATGCGGGCCTCAACTTATTTAATTAATGAGGTCGCCATGAATTTCCCTCGAATTGACAGAATGGATGTTTCCCCAGTTAATGCTTTACAAGTATCACCTCAAATTATTAAAAATAAAAGGCTTCAGCTAAATGCTCAGGATACTTTATTCATGCAAATTAACTCATCGCCCTCAATTGCCACTATTTGGAACCGGTTTGTAAGCTGTTTGCAAAAAATTTGGGAGGGCATTCTTGGCTGTTTTGGAATAAAAAGATCACCTGCTATTTTCACTCTACACCCTTCCGCATACCCGCATCAAATTACGAATCCCAATAAAATTTTTGCCTACAATCACCTGGTTCAAGGGGGTTCTGTTGGGGATCACGTCATTGCTCGAAAATTTTCCCTGAATGACTCTGATGCTTTGAAAAGTGCAACTTTATTCACTAAAACTTCACCTCTGTTAAAAGTCATTCAAGGTGGATTTTGCTACGACACCTCTACACAGGATACCATCCATTGGACAGCCAATTTTGCCGATCGCCATCTCTTTGGGTTTTGCGAAGGTCCCCTCCTTGCTCAAGATGAACTGCAAGTGTTAGAGCATCCTGCTTTGGCACATATCAAAGGCGCACTCCCTTCCCACGCTCGCCAGCTTGACGGCTATGATGCAGCCCTATTTCAAAATATCCTACGTCTGGGTGCCTTAGATACAACAACCCCGCTTAGCAATGGAAATACTCTCTATGGAAACAATTTTGCAAAGGCGACTCAAGAACAAATCCTTTCCCGTCTTAAGCGCTTTGACATACCTACCCAGAGCAATATTTTTGCAATAGCAGCCCCTCATATCCCTAGCTCATTGAAAAATCAGCCTTATCAGAAAAAAGATCTCGAAACCCTCTTTTTCACAGCTTACAATGCATTTCACAACATTCTAGAGGTCTCATCAGGGAAAAAAACAGTCATTCATACCGGTAACTGGGGAGCTGGAGCATTCGGAAATGATCCTAAAACAGTTTATCTTTTACAGCTTGCAGCGGCTAGGCTTGCAGGGGTAGATGAGGTCAGAATGCACCCTATGGGCAACCAGAGAGAGCTAAACGAAGCTACACAGCTTTTGGATGCTCTTGAAAAACAGTTCCCACAGATGACAATCGGCCAATTCATCGACCATTTAACGGCAAATGCAGCAACTTATGGTCTAAAATATAAAGAAGGCAATGGCACTTGAATTCAGGTTAATAACCTGAGTAATGGGTTTCTTCCCTCAACATGAACACAGATTTGCGATGAGATTGTCCTTGTTTTTCCAAAGGTAATAGCGGACGACCCTATACCTTTGGAAAAACAAGGACAAGATCTCGCAAAGATTGTTGATGTTGAGCGGATTAAACCCATTACTCAGGTTAATAAGTGCCAAAAAAACGATCGCCGAAATCTCCAAGTCCTGGAACAATGAACTTGCGCTCGTTTAATCTAAGATCTAAAGATGTCATGACCACTTTGATTTTTGGAAACCTTTCATTGAGGTAAATTAACCCCTCCGGTGCTGCACAAATAGAGGCGATGATCATGTTTTCTTCACGCACACCCTTCTCTTTCAGAATTGAAATCGCCATTTCCAAACTTCCCCCCGTTGCAATCATCGGCTCGGTAATCACAACAGGGTTGCCAGATGCAAGCTCTGGAGAAATCTTCATGTACTTGAAACGCGCTTCTGCCGTTAGTTCATCCCGCTGAATTAGGAATTTGCTCACATTGGCATCTGGGAAATGATTCATAAAAACATCCAAAACGGCATCTCCTGACCGCATAACAGAAACCAATTCAATGCGACTCTTTAACATTACCCCCTGGCATGTTGTCACAGGCGTTTGGATCTCAACAGTTTTAGAGGGAAGACATTCAACGACCTTATTCACAAGCAGCTCGGCAATTTTTTCGGAAGCATCCCGAAATTCCGATGTGGAACTCGAGCTGTCGCGCAGCTGGGTCATAAGAACCTGTTCATACTTGCTGGGGATAAATGAACAATGCACAATCGGAAGAAGCGCTTTTAATACCGCCTCATTTTGACGATTCAACTGAATCGCTTCTAGCTTTTGATCAAGCTCGCATCCAAAAACTTTCGAAACCATAGCAATCCCAACAACTATGATTTTAGCTGGATGAATAAATAGGTTTTGCATAAAGACCTCTTAAAAATTTGAATAAGTTTTGCATAAATGCGAAGGATTGGCAAGAAAAGAATGTTGACTTATTCAAATTCAAGCTGTACGATAAGAGTTTAGATTTAATCGAGGAATTCAATGAAGGGTTATCAAGCATCTAAAAAGCATTCGTTTTCGATACATGCGTGGTTGATTTGGTTTCTAAGCGCATTGTTTATGTTCTATAAATACGCTTTGGAGGTTTCTCCCAGCGTCATGACGACGACTTTAATGGGAGCCTTTAAAATTGACGGCGCAGCCCTTGGAAATTTGGCGGCGTGCTACTTCTATGCTTACCTTCTTTTACAAATCCCAGCGGGCTTGCTTTTGGATAAAATCGGCCCCAGAAAAGTGACAACGCTTGCTATTTCTCTCTGCGCACTCGGGAGCCTGATTTTTGGCAAGGCAGATACTCTTCTTATCGCCGGAATTGGCCGTTTTATCACAGGGGCAGGGGCTGCATTTGCTGCCGTTAATTGCTTAAAACTGATCGCCAACTGGTTCTCCCAAAAACAATTTGCCTTTATGGCAGGACTGATGATGTCTGTTGCGATGCTTGGCGCCGTAGGAGGTCAGGCTCCCCTTGCAGACTTCATCGATGCCGTGGATTGGCGCAATGCGATGGAGTACATTGGAATTGCAGGATTTATCTTTGCCGCAATTTTCTGGATATTTGTGCGCGATACCTCTCCTCAGCACAAAAAGGAGAAGCATATCGTCTCTCAAAACATCTCCTTTTTTGAGAGTGTGAAACGCGTTGTTAAAAACAAGCAGGCGTGGTGGGTGTCCGTATATAGCGGATTTGCCTTTGCGCCAGTCATGATTTTTGGGGGTCTCTGGGGGGTCTCTTTTATTTCTGAGGCATTCAGCATATCTTCAAATATAGCTGCCCAATCCGTTTCTATGATCTTTATTGGTTTTGCAGTCGGAGCTCCTATTTTTGGCTGGTTTTCAGATTGGTTAGGAAGAAGAGTGATTGTCATGTTCTGGGGTACCCTGCTAGCTCTGATCATGATCTCAGCTGTCATCTATGCTCCACATCTTACCCGTTCCTCGTTGACTCTGATGCTGTTCCTCTTTGGTTTCTTTATCAGCAGCTTCCTGCTCTGCTTTACCATCATTCGAGAGATCAGTTTACCCATCCTGGCTGCAACAGCCATTGGCTTTATGAATGCATTTGATGCGCTCTTTGGAGCCTTTTCTGATCCCCTGACAGGGTGGTTTCTAGACTTGGGATGGGATGGTAAATATGTAGATGGAGCAAGGTTATTTTCAGTATCGGCCTACAAAGCTGCTTTTTTAACCCTTCCGGTTTACCTATCCGTTTCATTAGGTCTGCTTTGGAAAGTAAAAGAGACCTATTGCAAACCCTCTATTCCTGCATCTCTTCCATAACGCAACCGTGTTTCTAGCCGGGAGCACCGGCTAGAAACACAAATTGCAAAAGACTTTCAATTGGACAGATAAAGGCGGTTTATATGCAATTTAAATGGCCTGTTTTGAAACGTTTGCTTGCCTTATTGGGTAAGCAAACGTTTCTTTTATGTTGTTTGTCTGTTTGTCTGTATAGTTGTGCGAATAGATGCAATTTCAAAGCTTTCCGCCTTAAAATATCTCCACAGGACAAGCAAATAGTAGAACCTTTTTTAAGAGATTTATTTCTCAACAAAGATTTTGGCTATGCGTTAGTTGGAGCAAAACCTGTTTCGATTGCTAGTTACTTTTATGAAATACCTTTTTATGGATTATTATTTGCCCGAAAACTTCAGACCTTTGATGTTGGATACTCTTGGAGTATATTTGAAAAATATATCCCTGCGGACAAATCAAGCAATTTTCTTTTGTTTAAGATCATGAGTTCCTTTTCTTTCGAAGGAGAAGAGAAAAAAATACATGAGTTTATAATCATCAACAAGAAAATGTTTTTGATCACAGTGGAGGAGCATTTAGATCTTTTTAGGGAAATATTGGGCCAGTGGGTAACTCCAATGAAGTTGCTCGATAGAATTATCAAGGATAGAATACATTTATTTGAGATATTGAATGCTGATTAGAGCTTGCTAGGTATTTTGCTTGGATATGGGCGAGCTAATGCTCTTGCTTTTAAGCGGGATATCGAGCTCAGCTACATGATGAATCCTCTCTTTCGGGAAATTGATTTGCCATTTACTTTGCGTGTGAGTAGACCATCTCCTGGTTTTTGCTCATTGCAAGAAGAATATCGCCATTTGGAAGAGCAGCTTCCTTTTTTTAATCTCCGTTTTCCTCTGTCACCCATTGCTCCTCCTGCATTTAGAGCTTTAAAAGATGATAGTGAGCTAAGGTTGCTCCAACGGAGATACCGCAAAGCACATCGTGAGATGCTGCGGATATATGGCGAGCAGGATTTTCTTACTGTCTTTTTGAAGCTTTTGATGGAACAGGACGGAAAGAGATTCAAAGACTTAACAGCCGGATTTCCTCGCTGAGTTTTATAAAGTTCTCATAATGGATTTCAAGTTCTTTTTCCCTTTTTCCCATTGTTCTGACAAGATCTTGCATTTTTTGAGATTGGTTATCTTGAGAGGCTTCAATTAATGCCAAATTATCTTTTTTTTGTAGCTCCTCGAGCTCTCCTATTGCTTTTTCGATTTTGCGTAAGCTATTTTCAAGTGGACGAATCCGTGCGCGCGCTGCCATTAATTCATCGTGTTTTCTTTTACGCTCGTCCCTTTCCTCTGGTTTACTTTTGTCTTTTTGGCTGGCAGCTTCTTCTTCCCAACCCATCTTTTCAAGAAACTCTTTATAATTTCCATGGAATAGCGCCTGTCTACCGATATGGCATACTACAAGCTTGGTTAGCTCCAACCGCTCTAAAATCAACTCACTGTGAGTGACAATGACCACAGCGCCTTCAAAATCTTCCAAGGCATCGATAAGTGCTTCAATCGATTCCACATCTAGGTGGTGCGTGGGCTCGTCTAAAAGCAATAGGTTGCATGGTTTTGCCAGGATTTTCCCAAGAAGCACACGGCTTTTTTCACCACCGGAAAGAGGTGCTATTTTCTTTTTAGCTGTATCTCCTCCAAACATCATCTGTCCGCAAATCCCTCTAACCTCTGTTAAGTTTAAAGTGGGATTTGCAGCTGCAATCTCTTCTT
The DNA here is from genome assembly GCA_903970255.1 of Acidobacteriota bacterium. Classification (GTDB taxonomy): domain Bacteria; phylum Chlamydiota; class Chlamydiia; order Chlamydiales; family Rhabdochlamydiaceae; genus CAJCIW01. Next base: position 11,837 of record CAJCHM010000062.1, on the reverse strand, counting down.
CTATGGTAGAATTGGGATCGAGCCTCTGAATGTTTGTCTGACCAAAGTAACCGGTCGTTGCCCCATCAGAAATTCTAACCTCACCTTTTTGAGCAGAGAGCTCTCCTGCAATGAGACGCAAGAGGGTTGATTTTCCATATCCATTTTTTCCGATAATCGCAATCCGCTCCCCTTTTTCGATGAGGAGAGAAAAATTTTTAACAATTGTCTGATCTTCCTTATAAGCAAAAGAGATCTCTTTGATCTCGACCATTTTTTTGCCGGGGAAGGGGCGTTCATGAAAATTAAAGTCCAGATCATAAAGAGCTTTGAGCTGCTCAAAAGCTGGCATTCTATTTAACACTTTTTGCTTGGATTTTGCCTGCGCAGCCTTTGAGGCTTTTGCTCCAAATCTATCGATGAAAGACTGCAGCTCCCCCTTTTTTTTCTCCAGATTGGCTCGAGTGCGCTCATACACCTTCTCTTCCTCGAGAATGTGCTGAAAAAATGTTTCCGTTCCCCCTTTAAACTTGCGAACTTTCTTTCTATGCACTCCAAGAGTATGGGTTGTCACAGAATCCATGAACTGGCGGTCATGAGAAATCAATAGGAGCTCTCCCTTCCATTGCTGTAAAAAACGAGTAAGGAATCGGATGGAGAGGATATCCAAATAGTTGGTCGGTTCATCTAAAAGAAGGCAATCGGGCTCAGAGAGTAAGACCTTGGCCAAGTGCAGCCGCAGCTGATATCCACCCGACATTTGCAGTGGATTAAGATCCATCTCCTCTTCTTTAAACCCGAGTCCAAAAAGGATTTTCTCAGCCTTATAAGAGGCGTCGCGCTCCTCTGGCTTCAATCCCAAACACGCCTCCTCAAGCACATGGTTGCAAGAAAAACGGATGTGCTGGTCAAGATAGCCCAGCTTATACCCTCTAGGAAAGCTGATCGTGCCTCCATCTTGCGTTTCCTGACCCACTAGCAGGCGCATGAGCGTCGTCTTGCCGGAACCATTCCGACCAATTAACCCGCAACGCTCTCCTGCATTCACAGTAAAAGAGACATTTTCAAGAACAGAAACACCGCTAAAAGAAAGAGTCAGATCATCCACTTGGATCATAAAAACCAATTGAGATATAAAGAGATTGGGCTAATACTCTTCCAGAAATTATACCCCCAAGATATAAAAAGTCATGAATTTTTTACCGGCATTGATTCCATTAATATTTGCTAGCGTTCTAGCAACCTTCACCCCTTTGCCGATAAATGCTGATGAGCCTCCTGCAGATCTGCCTATTAGAGTGGATGAACCTGCCAAAGCAGAACTAGTTCCCTGGTTCACAGGCCCTCTTATCGCTCCTACAGGCATAGTGATTCCCATTGGAAATTATCTTATAGAGCCGCTGCTAACTTTGGGCGCAATCACCGGAACCTATAATTCCCATTGGAAACCTGTTTCAAAACCAAATCTTTTCAATACGATCTTACAAATTGAGACAACGATCGGACTCACTCAATTCATGGATATCGAGATTATTCCTGAAATACTCTACAATTCCTCCAGAGGACAATCTACCACCCTCTTTGGAGATCTTCCCCTTACCCTTGATTTTCAACTCGTTGGCTACGATAAGTCTAAATGGTTCCCAGCGATTAAGTTGGCAATCACAGAGACCTTTCCAACAGGAAAGTATCAGAAACTCAATGCCCATAAAAACAATACCGACTCCAGTGGACTTGGATCTTTTTCAACAGCACCCAGCATCGTGTTTTACAAAATTTATCAAGTAGCTAAAGAGCACTTTTTAAGCGTAACGGCTAGTTTTCAATACACTTATTACGCTCCTGTGCATGTAAAGGGACTAAGCGTCTACAATGGGAATAACCAAACCCGGGGTAAAATCTACCCGGGAAATTTAAGCACTGCCATTGTTAGTTTTGAATACTCACTCACCCAAAATTGGGTACTATCTCTAGATAACGTCTATAACCATGAGAACAAGGATAGATTTAAAGGCAATCGGGGTAACGAAAAAAAACATAAGTTTAGAAATGTTGGAAGACCCTCTTCAGAACAATTGAGTTTTGCGCCAGCTATTGAATATAACTTTAATGACCACTTAGGATTAATTGCAGGGGTTTGGTTCACAGCTGTTGGAAGAAATGCCCAAAAATTTCGCGACGGGATCGTCGGCCTCTACTACTATTTTTAGGCTGCGCGCTTGAAGCAGAGGCAAAGTATACGGACTTGGACTGGACTTTAGCCATTGGAGCAGGGGGATTTTTCTAGATAGCGCCCACAGGCAGCGAGAATTTTGTAATGGTAGGCTTGAATATGCCACCATTACAAAATTCCCCCTGTCTGGGGGATGCTATCTGGGAAAAGCGCCCCGCTCCAATGGCTAAAGTCCAGTTAGAATATGCCTTATTTTTATTTTTTATACATTAACTTTCCTAAAGCAGAAACAAACACATCCATTCTCTTAAAACGGTTAAACTTTCCCCACTGCATCAAATCTTGATCAATCCTGATCAAAGGTGGATCGTCTTCTTCTCTGCAAGGAAAAATTTCCACCTCATCCGCATAATTTTGAAAACTATCTTCTTCCAGAGAATCATCATCAAAAGTTGTCTCCCATTCTAATAATTCGTTGTTGCCCAGATTCACAATTAGAAGGCTGCAAGAGAGCCGAATGAATCGGGCAGATAATTCAGATTATTGTTGTTGAGGGAGAGCGATTCCAACGCTGTAAGAGAGCCAAATGAATTTGGCAGACTCGAGAGTTTGTTGCAGTTAGCATCGAGCTCTTTCAATGCTACGAAGCCACCAAATGAATTAGGGAAATCGATAAGATGGTTCTGGTTAACCTGGAGCTTTTCCAATGCTAAAAGATCTCCAAATGAACGGGGCAGATATCTCAGTTTGTTTTGGTTAAGCTTGAGCTCTTTCAATCCTTTGAGATTACAAATTAAATCAGGCAGAACCTTCAGCCTGTTTGAATCGAGATTAAGGGTCTCTAATCCGCTAAAATAAATAATTTTATCAGGAACAAGTGTTAAATCTAGGGAAGAAAGATCAAGGTCTTTGATTTCAGCAAGCTTTTGTTGGTTATTTGCATCCATCATCCAATTTCTTATTTCATCTGAATTCATAGGAAGATTAATATCCAAACGATCACGAATCTTCGACCAACATTTGGAGAGGTTATCATCTAGCTCAGGTTGAAAAGCTGCAAGCATTTCATTGCCAAGATTTGAGAAATCTATGGGTATTGGGTCCATTTTGTTCAATGTGATTCCCCGCTGGCTCATTGAACTGAGAAAAAAGTCACTCAGAAAAAATTCACGAGTAACGCGAAATCTAGTCTTTTTTCTTAACTTGTTTTGAATATAGGCAATTCTTTCTTTTAGTACAGAAGGTGTTGCACTGCTGTTTTGTATTGATCTCAATTCTGACATGTCTGAGGAAACAAATTTATAAAAAAATTTATTGAGGCAAGCGCACGTTATCGGATAATAATTAATAATTTTTTTAAATATTTGACGTGGAAACCCATAAAAATCTCCTAATTGATCCTTTGAACCCTTAATTTGACTCTTTAAAACATTAATTTTATGGGCCATTTTTATTCTCCTTTTGCCTATTTAAAAAACTACTAAAAAAAAGAAATAATACATAACATCGTGTTAATATAATTAGAAATAATATCAAAAAGATTGAATTAATTAAAATAAAAAAATTATACATAGACATGAAAATAGAGGTCTGGTATTGACAAAAAAATAATTGATAGTCATGAAGTAGATGGAAAGGTTACACCTACATTCAACTCCACCCCAAGGTCAATATGATTAAAAAAATTTCTATCCTAGCTCTTCTTGTGTTATCTTCTTGCGGTTCTGATGGAACCTATTACGACCATGGTCCCTATTACAACAACTACTATTACGATGATAATGGTTACCGCTATGGTCGAGAACGAAATAAGGATGAGTATGAGCATGGTGGCCAGGGAGGCGGTCATCACGAAGGAGGCGGAGGCGCACACGGCGGCGGGCACCATTGAAGGATTCAAACCCATCTTTCCTGAAGCAGAGGCATAGAAAAATGCAAAAATGAATGTAAATCGGTATAAGTTGTCGTCAACATTTGCTGCCGCTTTTCAAAGAGGGCGGCGTTGCTCTTAAACAGAAACCCCATTAACTGCTTCATTTTGTTAATTTTCAACTTCTCTGAGCTCTCGTTGGGGATTTCAGAGATGTATGTCTGCAGATAGATCTTCAAATCCTCCCAGCTGTTCAGATACCGTGTCCCAGAAAAATGGGAACGGATCTGATGGAAGATAAAAGGATTGACTACGCTTCCTCGACCAATCATCAAGGCATCGCATGAGGTTTGTTTGAGCATTTGAATCGCATCGTTAACGCTTAAAATATCGCCATTGCCCACAACCGGAATTTTTAAGATGGATTTTGCCTCGGCAATCAGATCCCACCTGGCAGGCGGGCCATACCCTTCTACCTTGGTCCTGGGATGTAAAGTGATGTACTTGGCACCGCTTTCTTGCGCTGCCAAAAGATTTTCTTTAAAAAGAGAGGTGTCTTCATAACCCGAGCGCATTTTGATCGTCACAGGAATCGCTACTGCCTGAACAAGAGATTTTGCAACCTGGTGTAGAAGATCTGGATCTTTGAGAAGGCTAGACCCAGCCCCGCGCCCTGTTACTGTATTTGATGGGCAACCGCAATTGAGGTCAATCCGCGGCGCTCCCCTCTTTTCCACCTCTTTTGCCATCGCAGCCATGAGCTCAATATCTGAGCCCATGAGCTGAGCCGCCAAAGGAATCGGCTTGGTCTCCTCTGCTTCATAAACACGGGCTAAGCTCTGAACATGAGCATTTGTCGGCACTCTTAAAAAATCGGTGACTGCCTCATCAAAACCTCCAACAGAGGCCATTGCACGCCGAAAACAGCGATCGCCGACGCCCTCCATGGGCGCCAGAAAAAGATAAGGGCAGCCGTTTCTGTCTTTTGGGAGTAATTCCATAGGGCAGGGAGTTTACCGCAAGGAGGGATTCTTGGGAAACGGTTAGATATCTTTGTTAAATAAATGTTTTACAATCCAATCTCCAGCTTCCTTGACAAGATCTGCTGCAGTTAACGAGCTGATGGCAAAACACAAACTGGTTAAAAAACAAAACCTCAATTGCTTCATCATTTTTCTCCCTTCAAAGATTTAAAAATTCCCGGCGGCTTAACCGATACAGAACATGATGCACCAATGGGTGATCTGGTTTGAGTTTGGGATGATCAAAATCATCCTCTTCTCTTCGATGCATTCCCAGTTTTTCCATCACCCTTCTTGATCTCACGTTCGTAACTGTCGTGAAAGAAACGATCTCTTCTAATTGGAGTTGCTCAAATCCAAACTTCAACGCAGCTAAAGCGCCCTCATGGGCAAAGCCCTGACCCCAAAATTTAGAGTCAAGGCGCCATCCCGCTTCAACAGCGGGAGCAAAGGGCATCGTATCGGGAACTTGACCGATTCCTATCATCCCGATGAAATCGCAAACACCTACAAGCTCGACCGCCCAATAACCCCAGCCTTGATTTTCAATCATGGAAGACCACCGCTGTGCAAGTTGATCGCTTTCCTCGCGCAATAGTGTTGAAGCAAAAAACTCCATCACTTTGGGATCTGCATTCAGCTGAGCAAGAGGTTCAAAGTCACTCTGGCGCCACGGACGTAAAATGAGTCGTTTAGTTTTTAAGACAACAGGAATTGCATTCATGCATCAATAATCTAGAATAATGACAAAAATCTCAATGCAATTCCCACTGCGCAAATTCTTTAGCGTAATAGGTCTTGGGATAGAGCAAAGAGTTGACCCCAACGATACAATTGCCTCTAGACTGGACTTTAGCCATTGGAGCGGGGCGCTTTTCCCAGATAGCATCCCCCCCCAGGGAGGGGGAATTTTGTAATGGTGGCATATTCAAGCCTACCATTACAAAATTCCCCCTGCCTGGGGGGGGATGCTATCTGGGAAAAGCGCCCCGCTCCAATGGCTAAAGTCCAGTCTAGAAATAAAAATGACTGAATGGTAGTTTTGTTTTTACTTATAAACTCTTTTTTGACCAAAGAGAAGCAACAAAAATCCCATTCTCTATTCAGGAAAATCCTATGCGATACTCTAAATGGATTGTTCATTCCGTTCTTCTTTTTACAGTTCCCTCAACTACCCTTTATCCTGAGACCACTCTTCCCATTGTTCAGAATCATGAAACAGTTTCAGAATCGCTCCAAATTGGCCCTCATTGCTCCTATGACGATATTCTCCATCTCCTTGACGATCTTGAGAGGGGCGAGCTGGAAAAAAGATGTACCGAGGCAGATTTAGAAAAGATCAATCATCTTTTAATCAACTTGGCAAGACAAGGGATTTTACCTAATGAGGCTGAAGAAGCATTTGTCCTAGAGAATGATATTGATGAGTTGTTAAGTCCGGAAGATGACCCGTATGGATATTACTTCTCTTTTGACCAAAGCCATGAGCGCAACATCATCCCTGCTATTCTTTATGGCCAAGGGGAGATGATTCTTTGTAAGAGTTGGATTCATAAGCAATGGGATAAGGCGAAAAAGTTTTACAAAAAACATAAAAAAGCCGTTATTATTGGAACCGTTTGCGTAGTAGTTGCTGTAACAGTTATTGGTATTGCTGCAGCTCTTTCTTCAGCAGGAGCCGCAGCAGCAGGAGCGGCTGCAGCTGATAACAATGCAAAGGGTCATTCTGAACCATCATCCCCCTCTGCTTCTTCAGCTCCTGCTGACCCCTCCCCTGCTATACCAACGGCCACCCATGCACCTATTTTACAGTCATTGATTGATGGACAAATTTCTACTTTTAAAGAAAGCATAACCAAAGAACAATTTTTCCAGTCCCCTAATGAATCTAATTCAAGTTCTTGGGGAGAAGATGGAAGAATGCTAGGATCTCTTTTTGCTCATGAAAGCTTCAAAAACTTGTCGCAACAATTCTATGATCCCTCACAATTTTTTCCAGAACCCGGATCGTTATTTCAATTTCCTACGCTCCAAAAAGACACGACTATCTCACCTGACATTGGACACCAGGAAATCGATCTTAAATTCTCGACAGATTATGCCCCCTTGTATGCCAATCCGAGCTTCGATACGGATTTTAATACCCTTTCCTATCAGATGCGTGGAGAAAAAGCGCTTACATTAGGGTACTTGAGCCAAGCTGTCCATGATTTGGGACGGGCTATTGAACTTGATCCTACAACCCCTCTTCCCTACCTTGAAAGAGGGGTAGCTTACTTTGGTTTAGGTGAATATGACCGCTCCTTAGAGGACTATCATAAGTACACCTCTCAAACTCAAAAAAGCCCTGCCTTATCCATTCCTGACTTCAGCTTAGGCTTTGCGAAGGGACTTCCTCAAGGAATCTACGATTCCGGAGAGGGATTTTTCTTATTCCTATCCAATCTTGTAACACATCCCGTTCATACAGGAGGGCAAATATGGGATGCTCTCACGCTTCTTAGTAACCTGGCCAACTCTGGGCAATGGAACACTTTAAGTGAAGTGTTAGCTCCAGAAGTTCACCAGCTTGTGACAGAGTGGGAAACTCTTGCCTCAGAGATCAAAGGGGAGCTGGCGGGTTACGTCTTTGGGAAATATGGATCTGATATCATCATGCCAGGCGCTTTAGCTAAGGCTCTTTCTAAAGGATTAAAAGGAGCACAAGAAATCAGTGCAATTTATAAAGGTCTTCAAACTACTGAACGAACCCTTCTTCTTGAATCTGTAGCAAGCATAGAAAATAGCGCACAAATCGGCGAAGTGATCCAGGCCAGCCAAAAAGCAATCGTCCTCGCTGAAGATTTAGGATTTCCAGTTCATGAAATGGCGCAGCTAAAAAAAGCTGGGCACTTAGAGGAGGCTGTTGCCAATACTTTTGAGACTATTGCCAATACCCCCGCTATGCGTGAGTCTTATGAGGTGTTTAAAGGGGCAGAAGCTTTTTTAAAGCCTTATCAAGGAAAATTCATGACGGAAACCCAAGCCAGAGAGCTTATTCACCAAACAGGTATTCAGACTTTTCCCAGACCACAAGGCATTCCAGAAAATTTCAGAGTAAGACTTTCAAATACTGGAGCAGGCATGCTTTACGTCCACCCAGACAATGTGCATATCTCTATACGAGTTATGCCAGGAAAACCCCATAGTCTAAATCCCAGCCAGCAACAGCCATATGTGATTTATAGGAAACATGGTAAAACACTCGATAAATTAGGAAATATCGTAGACCCCTCATCTCCAGCAGCCCACATTCCATTTAATGAATTTATATACCCCCAATAATTGATTATGCAACTTTCAAATGAAGATAGAAAACAAATACTAGAAGGGTTTATTGAAATTTTCACCCGTATTGCTAACAAGGAGTATCAAAAAAGAGTTTGGATTGAAGGAAGAGGACCTGAATGTGATGACTTCGATGATACTGCCTGTGATTTCTTTGGAGAATGTGACTCTATTATAGAAAACTATAAAGATTTTGGAATTACAGACAACCAACATCATCTATTAGTAAAATTCCGAAATGAGTTCGGAGCATTTTCTGATAGAAATTATTGGTCACCAGAATTCATAGATACCCCAGAATGGGAAAAAATTACAGAAATGGCAAAAGAGGTATTAGAGGCTTTCCATTTTCACAAAAAATAAATGTTTCTGTATGCATTCACGCTGGCTTAATCGGTACAGAACATGATCCTAGAAACGGCAGTTGGACACGGCAAAGTGATGCAAGATTTTAATTCAGAATCGTTTCCAACAGGGGGCCCCTTCACCATTTGGGAATGCGGGCCCCCTGTTGGAAACGATTCTGAATTAAAATCTTGCATCACTTTGCCATCTCGAACCGCCATTTCTAGGTTCAACAGCTGGAGCAAAGGGCATCGTATCGGGAACTTGGCCGATTCCTATCATCCCGTTGCAAAATCGAGTCAATGCAATTTCCACTGCGCAAACTCTTTAGCGTAATAGGTAATGATGAAATCAGCTCCAGCTCTGCGGATTCCCCTCAAAATCTCAAGGACAGCCCTTTTCTCATCGAGCCATCCTTTTTCTGCAGCCGCTTTAATCATAGAGAACTCCCCGCTTGTATGATAGGCGCCAAGAGGAATATTGGGATGGGCCTGCTTGATGCGGTAGATCACATCCAGATACGCATGCGCAGGCTTGACCATCAACATGTCAGCACCCTCCATGACGTCTAGATCTGCCTCACGGATCGCCTCACTGGCATTTGCCGCATCCATCTGGTGAGTATTCCTGTCGCCGAAGCTGGGAGCCCCCTCTACTGCTACACGGAAAGGGCCATAGAAACAGGAACTGTACTTGACCGAATAGCTTAGAATGGGGATGTTTTCAAACCCTGCAGCATCTAATCCTAACCGGATCGCATGAACCATCCCATCGATCATCCCACTTGGAGCCACCACATCAGCTCCAGCGCGCACATGGCAAATCGCCTGTTTTACTAAAAGCTCAAGTGTCTTGTCATTATCCAGATCGAGTTTGCCAAAGCGGTGACTTAAAAAACCGCAGTGGCCATGCTCAGTGTATTCACAAAGACAAATGTCAGTGAAGATAAGCATCTCAGGCACTGCTTTTCGAATGGTTCGGATTGCCTCTTGTATAATTCCATTCTCATCATACGAATCTGAGCCCAGATCATCTTTATGGGGAGGCACGCCGAATAAAAGTACGGATGAGATCCCAAGCTCAACGAGTTCCTCGACCTCCTGTGCAAGCAGAGGTATGGGGATCTGATAGAGCCCCGGCATTGTTTCAATCAGCTGTTTCCCCCCCTCTCTGCCCTTGACAAAAAGAGGGAAAATCAGATCTTTCAAATTAACGTCCGACTCTCGGATCAAATCGCGCAGAACCGGATGCTGTCTTAAACGCCTTAAGCGAAGAGTGGGAAATGATGCTTTCATAGTGCCTCCTCTAAAACAGCTGGATTTTTTTGCAAATAATACCCTATTCGATTACAAAACAATATATTTCAATTCAACTAAAAGACAATGACAAATCCAGCTTTTCCTATTTTAGATTGGACGGTGATCGGAGCAGGACCTGCCGGGATTGCCGCCATTGGAAAATTGATCGATAAAGGAATTGCTCCAGAGAAGATCGGATGGATAGATCCCCGCTTTTGCGTAGGTGATTTAGGGGGAAAATGGAGAGAGGTCCCCAGCAATACAACGGTGGGACTATTTCTGGATTATATCCATGCATCCAAAGCTTTCCAGTTCAAACAACGCCCTCAAAAATTCAAAATTGAAGAGCTCCCCACCAAAAACACCTGCCTCCTTGAAGAGATAGTCAAACCATTGCAATGGATCACCGATCAGTTAAAAGGAAAAGTGAATGCAATACAAGATGCTGCAATTGCTCTCAATCACATCCATGGCAAATGGGAGATTAAAACGGATCAACAACGCCTTCATTCGAAAAACGTCATTTTGGCAATCGGATCTGAGCCAAAAAATCTCCCTCACGCCAAACCTGAAATCATTCCCCTTGAAACAGCACTTGCGCCCAACAAACTGATCGAACACATCAAACCTAACGATACCGTTGGAGTTTTTGGATCTTCCCACTCAGCAATCCTGGTTCTTGCCAATCTTGTTGAACTTCAACCGAAAAAAATCATCAACTTTTACCGCTCCCCTCTCAAATATGCCCTCTATTTGGATCATTGGATTCTATATGATGACACAGGTTTGAAGGGTTTTACTGCGCAATGGGCAAAAGAGCATTTGGAAAAGAATGTTCCCGATATTTTGGATCGAGTCCTTGTCTCTGACCATATTTTTGATGAATCTCTTTCCCTTTGCAACAAAGTGATCTACGCTGTCGGATTTGAAAGAAGAAAAACCCCCGTGCTCGAGCAATTTGAGCATTTGCGATACGATGACACAACAGGCATTATTGCCCCTGGTCTTTTTGGGATAGGGATTGCTTTCCCACAAGCCAAATTCAATCCTTTGGGTCGACTTGAACATCGCGTCGGCCTGTGGAAGTTCATCGACTATCTTGATTCTATCCTCCCTATTTGGATGAAATACGCTAACTAATAACCTGAGTAATGGGTTTCTTCCCTCAACATCAACAGAGATTTGCGATGAGATTGCCCTTGTTTTTCCAAAGGTAATAGCCCAACGCCCTATACCTTTGGAAAAACAAAGGCAAGATCACGCAAAAATTGTTGATGTTGAGCGGATTAAACCCATTACTCAGGTTAATAGAAAATACAATCTGAGCTCACCCCCGGGTAGAGCCCAGAAAAAATTGCAAAGGTACAGTTGATTTTTTTAAAAAATCAACTGTACCTTTCCATTAGTTATTTGAATAATTTGGGTCCAAGAGCGTGGGATCAATATAATATTTTTCTTTACCCTCTCCACAATCTAGATCTATACACTGCTCGGGAGACAATACTTTCACACCTGGGGGTAACAATATGACAGCTTTATGATTTTTTAATTCCTCATGGAATTTTGTTAAATTGTAATTTTCATTCTTCTTATTGAATATATGCCTGGCATAAGCTTTTAAGAGCTTGTTGTTTTTTTGCATTGAGTGGAAGCGCTTTACGCTTGGCAGTTCTCATTGTCTTTTGCCATTGCAATAATTTTATTCTTGTATTTTCTCAGGCCGTATAAGCGGCTGGAAAAACAGTGAATAATGGATAAGAGATCTTTGGTCATTTCCTGCTCCGGAGAAAGAGACTCTGCATTCATCACCAGAATGGAAACTC
>CAJCHM010000061.1 GCA_903970255.1 Acidobacteriota bacterium | reverse complement strand
TTGGAGCGGGGCGATTTTTCTAGATAGCGCCCCCAGGCAGCGGGAATTTTGTAATGGTAGGCTTGAATATGCCACCATTACAAAATTCCCGCTGCCTGGGGGATGCTATCTGGGAAAAGCGCCCCGCTCCAATGGCTAAAGCCCAGCTAGTCAAACCGGTTGCTGTATAAATTTTTTAAACGTCTTGCGGATTATTTCAAAGAGAATTTTAATTCTCAGGAAAAGCCAAAACGTGTCATCCTTAGGAATTCAACTAGTGGGTTCAGACTATGTTTACTAAAGAGAGTTTAGAGCTCTTGCGTCAGCGCATTGATTTGCCAGAGGTTCTTCTCCAGCATATGGATTTGCAAAGATCGGGATCTGCCTATAAAGGGCTTTGCCCTTTTCATGAGGAAAAAACCCCTTCTTTCATGGTGCAGAAGGGAGATTCCCACTACCACTGTTTTGGATGTGGTGCTCATGGAGATGCAATCTCGTTTTTAATGACTCATGTTAAAATGAGTTTTATAGATGCAGTGGAGAGCCTTGCCGAAAGATTTCAAGTGACGCTCGAAAAGGGGCAGGAGCCGCAGGGAGAAAAGGGGCCCAGCAAAGCTAAATTGAAACAGGCCCTTGAGCTTGCATCCCATCTTTACCACTACTTGTTACTTCATTCTGCTGAGGGGAGAGAGGCTCTTGCTTACCTGTATGCTAGGGGAATAGATTTGGATTTTATCAAGCAGTTTCAATTGGGTTTTGCCCCTAAACAGGGAGATCTTTTGATGCGCTATTTGCGGATATGCGATGTCGACGAGGGGATCCAAGAAATGGCAGGGTTAATCAGCGTGAGCCAATTTGGAAAGAGCAGAGACTTTTTCTCGGATAGAATCACCTTCCCCATCCGGGATGCGCTCGGGGCTGTTATTGGTTTTTCTGCACGAAAATTCAAAGAAGAGACTTTTGGCGGCAAATACATCAATACGCAAGAAACCCCTTTATTTAAGAAATCACGCGTGCTCTTTGGCCTAAGTTATTGCAGATCCCGCATCGCTAAAGAGGCTAAATCAATCATTGTTGAAGGGCAAATCGATTGTTTGAGGTTGATCCACGCTGGCTTTAATTATACCGTTGCCGGTCAGGGGACTGCTTTTGGTGAAGAGCATGTGAGAGAACTTTTACATTTAGGAGTGAAAAAAGTTTACCTTGCACTCGATGCAGATCTGCCAGGTAGAGAGGCAACAGCTAAAATCGGCAATCTTTTTCAGAAAAAAGGGGTAGATGTTTGGGTGGTTCAACTTCCTGAAGGGACAGATCCCGATACTTTGCTTAACCTTCGTGGGGCAGATTATTTTTCTACCCTTCTGACAAATGCTATAGAATATTTGTCTTTCCTTTTTTTTCATTTGTCTGGGGGGAAGAATCCTTCTACTCCTTCGAAAAAAAATGAGGTAGTCAGTTCGATTGTCGAGAGAATTAAGCAGTGGGAGATGCCCGTAATGATTCATGAGAGCCTTAAGAAGCTGGCAGAGATCTCGCAAGTGCCCGAAGCAGCTCTTGGGATCGGTCAGATCAGCCTTCCCGATCTTTTTATCAAAAAAAGCGCTTCGATCAATATTTTGGAAATCGACCCGAACCGGATTTTAGAAGGAGATTTCATCCGTTGGCTGGTCTTTGCTGCTCCTCAATTTCCACAAATCATTCCCATTGCAAAGGCAAATATTGATAAGCACCATTTGTGCATCTCTGGGGCAGCTCTTCTTTATGAAGAGTTTTTAAAAGCGTCTCAAGAAGGGGGTTCTTGCGATCTATTGACACTGGGGGCCTGTTTGGAAAGCGAGGAGGATCAAAAATTGCTAAGTGAAATCATGCAGCGGAAAATCAATATCCTTAAGGCAGAAGATGGATTTAAAGAAACTGTGCGTAAATTGCTCCTTCGTCAGTGGATGCAGGCAAGTGAATCGATCCGCCAGAAATTACAAAGCGGGGCCTTGAGTGACGATGAGGCATCTGATTTGGCAAAGCAATTTGATCTGATCAAAAAAAATCCTCCAGAGGTTGTTCTGCCGTGAAACTAAAAAAATTCAAAAAACCTCAAGCTTTGATTTTGTTTGATGACAGATGCTCTTTTTGCTGGCGCTCTGTCAATCGGATCCTTTCTTGGGACAAAAGAAAAGTTTTCCGGTTTGTTCCTATCAGAGATGAAGCATCCAAGCGATTTCTCAAAGACAGATATAAAGAGCTAAAAAACTCCAACACGCTAATCCTGATTGAAAATTGTTCCTCTCCCAATCCCAAGATATGGATTAAAGGTCGTGCAGTCATGAGGATTCTGTGGTTATTGGGAGGGGTAAGGAAATTGCCCGGAGCTCTCTGTTTTGTCCCTTTAGGCCTTGATGCCATCTACTCATTCATCGCCAATAGACGGCACCGCCTTTAAACCTATTCTATCTTCGGCAGCGGAAATAGGAGCCAACACCGATGACTAAGATGACCACACCGCTGATCATTGTCCACATCACAGGGGCGTCATAAGCGCTGATTTTATTTTCAAGAGCGTTATTAATCCCTTTATTTACCGGATTGGATGGAAAAAGACCGGAACTTTTACTGACATTTTGTCTTGCTTCGCTGACACGGCTTCTTGCGTAAAGTCCTATTAAAAGGACAACAAGGCCAATAGCCATAATAACGACTGAAACTATTTTTTTAACTTTCTTTGTTTTCATTGGTTTCATAACTGTCTCCTTTGGGTGCATTCCCAGTTTTAAACCCCTTATATTAAACGCAGCTAATAATGTAAATATTTTTTTTAAATAGCCGTCTTTAGCTTGATGTTTACTGTTAAATAATTTTTTGTTGTTCATTGTTTGAATTTTAATTTTATTTAGTATATAATTGAATTAAGTAAAAATTAAAAAATCAGGTTAATTATGATTTCATTTAATAATTTAGAATGCTCTATCGGGAGAGACGAGCACTATTCTTCTCCGTTTCCTTTTCCTCCCGTCCAAAAATACAATTTAGAAAGCCAAAAAGAGCAATTTATTAATATGGTAATAAAGTTCTATAAGTATTGCCAGAGAAGTAATGTAAGCACCAATTTACCAAATTATTTGAGAAGATATTTTTATTCATGTGATTTTAGTAAAAAAAATATTGTTTTTTTACAAGAGAAAGATGGAAATACTGTATCAAAGACGGAAATAAAATCTATTTCTGGAGTTGTGCTAGGGGACGAATCTTCACAGTTGCAAATATGGACCTTTTCTATGGCAAGAGAAGAGGGGTTATTTTCCGAGAGCTATATGGTTCGTGAGCACCATCCTGACGTGATTAAATACCTGCCTTTTTTCCTCTTAGATGGGAACGAATATGAAGTAGGGGAAGGTCCCTATTTAGAAGGGAACATTCCTGTTTTGACCGATAAAAAATGGGATGATTGGAAATTAAAGATGAAATCCTCGATCCAGCACTATAGAGAACGCATCTACCCCATTTTCCAGAAAGGGTTGGTAGCTGCATCTGCACTTTTTAATCATCAGAATTTTTCTGTTCTTGATATTGGAGGAGGAGATGGTGAGCTTGCATTTTCTTTATTGGAAAGTTGCCCTCTCATTGAAACTTATACCTTAATTGATGGCAATCAAGTCTCGGTGGATCTAGCATTAGAGCGAAAAAATTATGGTTTTATTTATCCCGAGGAGGATCGAAAAAGGTTGCAGGTCAAGCAAGGGGACATCACAAAGATGGATCTTTTCAACGCGATAGGAGAAAAACCTGTTGATGTGATTGTTCTTTGCGGGGTCATTGCTTATCAGGTTCTTTCCTTTCAAGCATCGCAAGCTTTGCTCCAAAGGTGCAAAAAACTCCTTAAGGATAAAGGAGTGATCCTCATTGCTTCCCATTCCCCCTGTTATTTTAATGCTTCAGATTTTCAAAACATGGGATGGGAAGTTTTGAATAAAAGCTATCAATATCCATTGGATCTCAATAAGAATGAATACGGCTTAGAGCCTTTTTATGTTTTAAGAGGGAATTGCAAAACGTCATCCGGGCCCAAGCAACCGGTTTTGATACGGATTTAGCAAACGGAAGGCATTGCCAGAGGCGATTTTTTTGAGCTGCTCTTCATTGAGCTTCAGTTTCTGGGTAAATAGATTAAGTACATGGGGATAGACAGAGGAATTTCCAAGGTCGGAGTAGTAGGCCTCTGCTCTTTGGTATTTTTCTGTAATATTGGGATGATCGGCATCGCAAAAGAAATCAGCGCCAAAACACAAGCAATTTTGGCCTCCCAGGTCAAGTCCGTATTCTAAGTGGCGCACAATTGCAGAAGGATCGCTTTTATGGACAAAGGGGGCAAAAAAGTTAAGGCCAATGAGCCCTTTTCTTCGGATAATCTCTTTGGCAATGTCATCGGGTAGATTTCTAGGATAATCACAGATGGCGCGGAAGTTAGAGTGGCTGGCAATAACAGGGATATCAAAGCCATTCCCCTCGATAGTATCTAAAATGTCATAGGCTAACCGATCTGAGGTGTGGCTCAGGTCGATGGCAATCTTTTTGCCGCTCATCCATTGGAGCAATCGCTTTCCATCTTCCTTAAGGCCCACATTGGTTAGGTTTCCCCCTCCAAATCGGTTTTCATGGTCCCAGGTAAGTCCGATGTAGAAAATAGAGCCGATGAGCTTGCAATACTCTTCTAGACGCCTTAGAGCATCATCCAACGGTTCTGACCGACTGGCAAAACTGGAGGCATTTTCAAATGCGGCTATAATTTGAATCCGCACAGTTTCAGGTTCCAGAGGGTAGTGGGGTTTACAAAAAAGCGTGGGATAACGGTTAAGGAGCTCTAGATAAGCACCTACTTGTGCATGCCCCATTGCAACAGATTGCGTGCCGGTGGTGCTGAAAATAGCAAGGGTTTGCAATACAACACCCCCCTGCGACATCATCGAATAGGAGCTGCGGGAAAGGGGATCCTCAGGAGAGCGCCCCGGTTTGTGTGTCAGATAAGAGAGTAGATCGCTATGAAGATCCACAACCGGGATTTTTAGTTGCTCCAGTGAAGAACGCTGCGCAAGATGCTCCATCTGTGCTGCTCCTTATTTGTCGGTTGTCTTAAGAGCCATTGATAATATTGATGATATTCTTTTGCATTAAAAGCTTCAACATCTGGTATACCCCGATCGGCCATAAACTTGGAATTTGGGTGGCTGATGCGCCCCGCGGTTCGGGCGTAGCAAACGGATTTATATTGTTAATATTGATCCGTTTGCGATCGATCGAACCGCAGGGGGCTTCTGTGCGGCCCAAATTCCAAGTTTATGGCCGATCGGGGTATAACTTCATCCAGTAGTTGAATTGAAAAATAGCTTTGCTAGTGCTGCCCAGGTCCTTCTTTTTAATCTCATGTAATAGATTGATTTTCAAGCTCTTATAACATTTTGAGATTTTGCCTTGATTTTTGGTATCAATTGATGCTATAATAAAAATCAAAGAAAGAAGCCTTTGTCATATGCATCAACGACCTACGACAAACGAAATATTACATAAGCTCAAAACGGCAATCGAAGCTGTCCTATCAAAACGGGTAGGATTTGCTAATCACCCAAAAATTGTTGGAGAGCTTTATGAGTTAGATGTAAGCGATAGTTCTGAGCTTTGGGATTTAATCTTAGGCTTGCTAAAAGAGATTAAAAGCGAGGACTACGACGGGGGGCGTCCTCCACAGTTATCTACTGAAAAAGCGATTAAAGGCAAAGATCTTTGGGCTTTTGCATGGGATAGCCTAAGACTTAAAAAGAGAATGTATCTAAAATTCGCTTTGAAGGATGATATTTTTTACTATGTTTCTCTTCATGCAAGTAAATTTCTTCCGAGGGGCAAGGAAAGTATAAAATGAAATGTCTACATTGTGACAATTGTCAATTTGATAAAAAAAGAATAAGATTTCCTGTCGAGCTTAAGGGCGAGATAGTAGAGGTTTTATCTGAAGCATTTGTTTGTTCTAAATGCGGTGAATCGCAAATGAATTCTGAACAAATGAATCAATTGAGAAAAGTTTCTGCTGATGGATACCGAAAGAAGCATGGTCTTTTGACATCAGCTGAAATTTCGCAATACAGAAAGCGTTTAAATATGTCTCAAACTCAGTTTGCTGAATATCTGAACATCGGAGAGGCCAGTATTAAGAGATGGGAGACATGTTTTATTCAGGATAAAAGCCAGGATGATCATATCCGTCTAAAATGTGATGAAGTCTATGCTGAATTAAATGCATTTGAAGTCCACCGTAAAATGAACCCCCCAGACATTTATAGCGGGTACAGACCTTTTAACCTTGAAATAATTAAGAATGTAGTCGCATTTTTTGTAAAACACGGAAAGGCAAAATCTAAATTATATTTAAACAAAACAATGTTTTATTTAGATTTTTTGCATTTCAAGAAATATAATAAGAGTATTACAGGTTTAAAATTTGTTCCTATAGATCTTGGTCCGTGTCCTGATGGTTTTCAAGCTCTTTTTTCCTATTTGGAAAAAAATGACATTTTAACTAAGAAAGGTAGACACAATTTTGTATCAAATATTGAGCCTGATCTTAGCCTATTCGATGATCAAGAAAAGGAAACGTTGGCAAGAATCGTTCACATCCTTGACAAAGAGGGAGAGCAATACCTTTTTAATCTTTCTCATGAGGAAATAGCTTTCAAAGATACGGAGTTTGCAAAGCCTATTAGCTACGAATTTGCTAAATATCTACTTATTGCCTAATAAGAAATCCTAATTGTAATATTTTCAAGTATGGTCTTGAATCTTGCTGAAATCCACAAGCTCTGCAAAATGTTCAAACACGTTTTGCAGCAAGGCAATCCGGTTATCGCGCAGCTCTGCATCTTCAGCTAAAATTTTCACCTCATCAAAAAGCCTGGCAAGGGGTGCTTGGAATTTAGCAATGATTTTGAATGCATCCAAATATAGACGTTTCCCGATCGCTTCTTGCCAATAACTATAGAGATTATCAAGTGCCCGTATCAACCCAATTTCCGCAGGTTCCTTAGCAAGACTCTTATCAAACTGCTTGTGTACACGCTCGGTAAGCTGTCCCTTGGCGCGTTTATAAACTTCAAGCAGTTTAGCAAATTCAGTTCCTGAATTGCGGAAAGCATGCAGAGCTTGTGTTTTGCAAAACTGATCGTAAGGGTCGATGCAAACCCCTTTTAGGGAGGCCTCGATCTCATCTTTTTTGAAGCCGTAGTCTTCAAAGACCGATTTTGCCCTAGCGGTAATAAAAGTAAGAATCTCCTGCACAGTTGCTGACGGATCTTTCAATTTAGGGTAGGCTGCTTTGCAAGCATTGTGAAGGAGTGTATCCAGCCTAACACTCTCTTTGTTCTCAATGAGGATTTTTAATAAGCCAATCGATTGGCGGCGCAGAGCATAAGGGTCGCTCGATGAGCTGGGTTTGAGGCCGACACTATAGCATCCCAGCAAATTATCGATTTTATCTGCTAGGCTTAAAACGATCCCCGTCTTTGTTTTAGGCAAAGCGGCGCCCTCAGCTCGGGGCATCCAATGTTCCTCAATGGCATCTGCAACTTCTTGATCTTCTTTTTGATGCAGAGCATAATATTTTCCGATTGTACCCTGCAGCTCTGGAAATTCTTTGACAAGGGCGGATGCCAGATCGGATTTGCAAAGAATCGATGCTCTTTCGACTTTTTTCATGTCGGCATGAAGGCAGTCATTAACTGTTTGGGCGACCCATTTAATCCGCTCGACTTTATCCCACATCGAGCCGAGCTCTTTTTGGTAGGTCATCGCACACAATTTTTCGTTAAGTTGCTCAAGCCGTGTTTTAAGATCTTGTTCATAGAGGAAGACGCCATCGTAGAGGCGAGCCGAGAGCACTTTTTGATTCCCTCTGCGGATGAGATCACTGGGTTTGTTATCAGCGGTGATGATAAATACCGCTTTGAGCTCATTTTTGCTGTTTGCGATGGGAAAATACTTTTGATGCTCGACCATCTCGCAGATGAGAACCTCTTTGGGGGCTTTTAAAAACGCAGAATCGAAAGTAGCAGATGTTAATTGAGGCCACTCAGTGAGATTGAGGACTTGAGGGATCACTTTGTGAGCTTCCAAGGCGTGTCCTTTCAGTTTTTTCTCAAGGATTTTCAGCTGTCTTTCGATGCTTTCTCTTCTTTCTTTCATATCTGCAAGCACGTAATTTTGTTTGAGTTGTTTGCAGTAGTCTTTAGGCAGTTTAAGAGAAAATTTCTTGGGTTTTAGCTGAGCGTGTCCAAATGAAATCCGATCGGAAAGAATGTCGCCAAACTGGAAAGGGATCACCTTATCTCCAAAGAGAGCGGCAATCCAACGCACCGGGCGTGCATAACTGATATCCAGACTGCCCCAATGCATTTTTTTAGGGAATTCGAGGTTTTCAATCAGTTTGGGAAGTGTGTTTGCAAGGAGATGAAATGTCGACTTGCCAGATTCTAAAATGGTTGCAAAGAGATAGTCGACATCTTTGATCTTATCGATTTTGAGATTTTTCGCTTTTCCATTTCTCACCTGATCCAAGGTCACATGGGCAGCATCCAGCGACTTTAAGAAGCCGCTTCCCTGCGGGGTGGGTTGACCTGCCGTATCAAAAGCAGAGCTAACCGCAGGGCCCCTTCTCATCGTTTCTTTTTCTTCTGTTCCTTCATTAAGAGCTGTAACTAAAATCGCAAGCCGCTGTGGAGTGCCAAACACTTGAATCTTTTCAAAAGTGAGAGCATTTTCTGTCAGAAGCGCGCGTATTGCTTTTTCTAAATTGGCGCAGCCGATGGGGATGAATGTAGCTGGTAACTGTTCCGATCCAATCTCAAGTAAAAAATCATGGGTCTTTTTGGGATTAAACTTCGGAGATGTCTTTATCTCTAATGCCTTTTTTACAACTTTTGGCTTTTCTTTAGAGAGGAGAGGAAATCGCAATTTTTCTCGGGAAGCAATGTATTCCCCTGCAACCAGACGTGCAAGATCGCGGATTCTTGCGATATAGCCTGTTCGCTCTGTCACGGAGATCACACCCCTTGCATCGAGCATGTTGAAGGCATGGGAAGCTTTGATTACAAAATCATAGGCCGGTAAAGGAAGATGGCGGGCAATGAGATGTATTGCCTCTTTTTCAAAATCTTCAAAATGGCGCAGCCACATCGAAGGGTTAGCTTCTTCAAAATTATATGTACTCCATTCAATTTCGCTCTGTTTTGCGATATCGCCAAAGGTGAGTTCATCATTCCATTTCATATCATAGAAGCTGTCTTTGTTCTGGATGTACATCGCAAGTCTTTCTAGTCCATAGGTGATCTCGACGGTGATGGGTTTGAGAGGCATGCTTCCGATGGCTTGAAAATAGGTGAATTGGGAAACCTCCATTCCATCGCACCACACTTCCCATCCCAATCCCCAGGCACCCAAGGTAGGAGATTCCCAGTCATCGTGGACAAAGCGGATATCGTGTTTTTTCAGATCTAGACCAAGAATCTTCAGGGACTCGAGATAACTCTGCTGAATGTCTGCAGGAGAAGGTTTAATGATCACCTGAAATTGATGGAACAGCTGCATCCTATTTGGGTTTTGAGCGTATCTGCCATCGGAGGGGCGTCGGGATGGTTCGACATAAGCTGTTTTATACGCTTCAGGTCCAAGTGCGCGCAAAAATGTTGCAGGATTAAAAGTTCCAGCTCCCACCTCGAGGTCATGTCCCTGGTGGATAATACATTTCTTCTTTTCCCAGAATTCAGTTAAGCGTTGGATGATCTGTTGGAATGTCAACATGGGTTTCCTTAATGTTAGCGGATCATTTTCTGCGGCGTAGTGTTTTAGACTTTTTCTTGATTGGAGGCTTGATAGGGACAACCTCGTATCCATAGGGCGGTTTTAATTCTACAATCTTGCCATTTCGAGTGAAAACAAGAGCTGTACCCGTGCGGACTGCAACTTCAAAAGCTCTTTTAAAACTTCTCTTATGAGCCTTTAGTATCATTTCATTGATCTGATCATTCATGAACAACCCTCTCTATCATGAGAATCTTCATCTGTTCCTAAAAACGTGTTTAAACGTGTTTATTTTGTTTCGCTCTCTGAGTGACCACGCAAGGGTTTGCGCTTGTGGTATCTAGAGTCCTGCCCGGAACAGTACGGGCTGTTTTCACCCGTTTCCAATCGGCGATG